>JBILUC010000022.1:0-114729 GCA_044371205.1 Archangium sp. | reverse complement strand
GGTCCTTTCTTCGGTGACGAGTCTCGCAACCCGGAACCTACGAAAACCGACCGTGCGCGTCCTTCTCTCAGCCTCCTACGCGGGGCGCTGCTTCACCCACACGAAGTCCAAGAGAGCCCGAATTCGCTGCTCGCATCACAGCGGCGTTGCGAGAGCGAGGGGTTGGTTGACTGGGCCGTGATTGCGCGTTCACGCCATCGCGTGTGTCCAACGGTGACGAAGTCCTTCGGCAAACCACTCTGATAGTTATTGCAGAAAGGTGTCGGGCCCTGGGCGCTGCCCAGGAAGCACGCCAGGTGCGGGCCTTCGATGCAGCTGGAAGAACGCTCGACGCAGTCGCGGCGGCGGTACAGAAGGCATCGGCGCTCGCAAGGCTCGTCACTCCGGTGCCCGGAACGAACCTGCCGCTCGTGACGAAGAAGGTCGGGTAGCTGCCGGTTGCCGTCGAGATGGTGCGGAACTCGGCCGTGCATCGGGTGTTCTGGCGCAGTGTGAGACGAACCTCGGTACCCGTGGTGATGCAGTCGGCTGCGCCGCTGAAGCGAACGAACTCCGAGCCGGGAGCTGCCTGGCCGAGCGCGAGCGTTCCGCTCTCACCGTTCGGCGTGTTGAACGCCTGGGCCGAAGCCTTCGACAGCACACCGTCACTCCAGGTCGGCGGGAGCGTCGCGCTTGACGCCTACAACTCCGCCCTGCCGCGCGACGGGGGGAGTGACGCGGGACTCCTCGCCCCCGTTTGGTTCGGGCAACTGAGGGTCTCAGAGCTTCCCTGAATTCCGGTCTCGTCATGTCTGTGTCGAAGCCGACCAACATCAGCGAAGCGCGCTCAGTCGAGGCGCAGCACGACCTTGCCGGTGGTGAGCGCGCCTTCGAGGCGACGGTGCCACTTCGCGGCGTCGTCGAGCGGCACGACGGTCGGCTCGAGCTTCATCGTCTTCAGGTGCGCGAGCACGCTCGTCACGCCGCGCTCCCACGCGTCGGGTGGGTGGGGTGAGCGCAGCCAGTACGAGGTGAAGGTGAGCGACTTCGCGAAGAGCTTCTCGGGGTCGATGGGCGGGAGCGGACCCGACGCCGTGCCGAAGTGCACCCATCGGCCGAAGGGCGCGAGCACCTCGAGGGTGGAGGTCGCCACGTCGGCGCCGAGGCCCTCGAGGACGAGGTGCACCGGCTCGTCGGGAAGTGCAGGGCGCGTCAGCACCTGATCAGCGCCGAGCGTGGCGACCTGCGCCTGCTTCGCGTCGCGCGAGACCGTGCCGATGACGAACGTACCTGCCGCTTTCGCGAGCTGCACCAGCGCCTGCCCCACGCCTCCCGCTGCGGAGTGAATCAACACACGCTCGCCTCGCTGCACGCGGCCGACGGTGTGCAGCGCGTGCCATGCGGTGAGCCACTGCACGGGGAACGCCGCGGCGCGCGCGAGGTCGAGCTCGCCGGGCAGGCTGATCAGTTTCTCGACTGGCACCATGCACAGCTCGGCCTGCGCGCGCGGCGCGAGGAAGGCCACGCGGCTACCGAGCCACGTGGGGTCGACTCCGTCACCGAGCCGCACCACCTCGCCCGCCCCCTCGAAGCCCAGCGTGTCGGGGAGCGGCTGATCAGCGAGGTACAGCCCGCGCCTGCGCTCCGTGTCGGCGAAGTTGAGGCCAGCGAAGCGCACGCGCACGTGCACCGCACCACGAGGCGGCACCTCGGGCTCGGGCACGTCGTCGACCCGCAGCACCTCAGGCCCCCCGAACGAATGGCATCGCAGCGCGCGCATGGGTGGGTCGTATTTCAAATCTGCAATGCGCAGCCGAAATTGAAACTCGCACCGGGATGAGAGGTGGCGCCGTTTCGCTGAGTTGGCGCTCGGCATGGGCCGTGCTCGTCGTGGCCGTGATGCAACACGCACGCGTGGTGGTTGCAGTATCCGACTCGACACAAGTGTGGGCGTTGGAGGCGCAGTTGAAGAGCAGCCGTGAAGAAGTGGCGCTCGTCATCAGCGATTCGGGTGAGCTGCTCGTGCTTCTCCGTCGTGACGTGGTGAGTGATGCCGCCGACCACGAGCCCTCGTTGCCGGTGCGGTTGCTGCCGCGTGAGCCGGTGGCCTCAGCGCCGAGCGATGACGCCGAGCGGTGGACGGTCGTCTTCGCCGAAGTGGATGTCGCTTCGATGCGGCTGGCGTGAGCTGGGTACGTGGCGTCGTCGTGACTCGCGGGGCGTGAGCTGCCTTGATGGAGGCACTCGTGCCACCTGGTCTTGCGCTGCGGCCGGGTTGATCAGCCCCTCAGCACGCCACCCGGGTGACGCACTTCACCCATATCGGCCGACTTGAGCACCGTGGCGTGATGCACAAGTCGACCGATATCGCCGATTTCATCAGCTGCGCCCCTCTCGATCGAAGCCGAGGGGCTCCCACGAGGTGAGCACGGCCAGAACCTTCGCCCACCACCACCCTCAAGGCTGTCTGGCGTTCATTTTCCTGTCAGATGTGCTTCGTGCGCATCGCCTTCCTCACCTGTGAAGCCCTCCCCGCGTTGTGGGAGGACGACCGCCTCGCTGCTGAAGAGCTCCGCCGCCGTGGGCACGCCGTCGAGCCGCTCGTCTGGCGTCGCGCCACGCTCGGCGCACTCAACGAGTTCGACACCGTCGTCGTGCGCAACCCGTGGGACTGGTTCCACCACCGCGAATCGTTCCGCTCGTTCCTCACGCTGCTCACCCACACCCGCGCCCGCGTGCTCAACCCGCCGCAGATGTGCATCGACTTCGCCGACAAGACCTATCTGCCGAAGCTCGCCGCGCGCGGCGTCAGCGTGGTGCCGACCGTCGAACTCTCTCCCGAGGAACTGCAGACGCAGCTCACCTCGCTCCTCTCCGCGCGCGGCTGGTCACGCGCCGTCATCAAGCCTGCCTTCACCGCCAACTCCGTCGGCGCGCAGGTGTTCGACCTGAGCGAGCTGACTCCGGTGCTCGAGCGCGCGCGCACCGTGACGCTCGCTGCCGGTGAGAAGTGGCTCGTGCAACCCTTCATCGCCTCCATCGCCGACGGCGAGCTCTCCTTCGTCTTCTACGGCGGCACCTTCAGCCACGCCGTGCGCAAGAAGCCCCGCGCGGGCGACTGGCGCGTGCAGCACGACTACGGCGGTGTCTCAGCGCCCTTCGTGCCGAGCGCAGAGCACCTCGCCGAGGCGACTGCGATTCTCGAGGGCGCCGCGCCGGGCTCGACCTACGCGCGCGTCGACGCGGTGGAATGGAACGGGCGGCTCCACTTGATGGAACTCGAGGTCGTCGAGCCCGAGCTCTTCTTCCGCCACCACCCCGACGCGCCGGCGCGTTTCGCCGACGCGGTGCTCAGGCCCAGAGCGCCCGCTCCACCCGCGTCCACGCCTGCACACCCGGCGTAATCGGGCAGAACATCGCAATCTCATCGGTGCGCGGAACCCGTCTGGCGCCCGGCAGCGGAGGCAGCGCGATCGTCTCCCACACGCGCACCACCGGCAGCCCCGCGAGGTGCGCCGCGTACTGCGCAGCGCCAATCAACTTCGCCCACGTGGTGTCGGGTGAATCGAATACCCCGAGCGTCAGCACCTGCAGCTCGTTCGTCTTCCAGTACGCCGTCCACGTGATGTTGGCGGTCTCGTTCACCGACGCCCCGTGGAACGGAAGCGCAGCGCGCATGCCCACCTCGCCGTAGATGCGCTCGCGCTCGAGGTGCCAGTCGAGCCGCTCGGCGCTCAGGTCGACGCGCAGCGTGCTCGTGTCCGCAAAGCCGTGGCGAGGCAACGGCAGCGTGCCCTCGTGCCACTCCACGCCCTCGGGCTTCGTTGGCGACGAAGGGAAATACGTGTCGAACGCGGGCACGGGCCAGAAGCCGACGCGCTGGTAGAGGTCGACGCCGATTTCAGAGAACAACGTCACCGCGAAGAGGCCCTGCGTCGAGAGCTCGTGGACGAGCTGCTTGAGCATCGCTGCTGCGTGGCCGTTTCCGCGCTGCGCTTCCTCGGTGAAGACCGAGGCGATGGTGGCGACGCGACCCTCGTGCCTGCCGAGGTGCGCGGTGTCGGTGAACAGCTCGCACGACGAGAGCGGCGCGCCCGAGGCATCGACCCACCACAGCGAGCGCATGGTGCGCTTCGCCCACGGGTGCGCGCGGAGGCGGGCTTCGCGGGTGAGGAACTGTTCCCTCGTCAGCCCCGCGCCCCAGGCCGACCAGCTCGCCTTGTCACGCTCGCGTTGCTGCTCGGGCGTGGCGTCGACGAGCTTCACTTCGCCCACACCACGCTGCGGCCGTCGTCGCCTTGCGTGAGGAGGAACACCGTGGTGCCTCCGATGGCGAGGCCGCGCGCGGTTGCGGGGAGGTCGAGCACCTTCGTCGCGTCGCTGCCCGCGATGACCTCGAGCAGCGCTGCGCCCGCGCCCTGCGTCGCGACGCGGATGAAGCCGGAGCTGACGGCGAGCTGGCCGACGTCGGCGGTGATGATGGATTGCAGACCGCCGCCCGCGCGACCGATGCGCTTGACCTCGACGCCGGTGCCGAGCGGCGCGCGGTAGAAGAGCGCGTCACCCTCGAGCACGAGCGGCTCATCGGCGACGTCGGCGAGCTGCGAGGTGAAGGCGCCGTCGAGCGCGCCGCGCCAGAGGCCGCTGGGAGAACCCGCGAGCCACCACGCGTCTTTGCCGTCGGTCTGCGCAGCGCGCGGGCGCACCTGCTCGGACGCGATGAGCGAGAGCTCTCCAGAGCCCGACAGCGCGACCACGGCGCCGACGGCCTCGGTCGAGGCAGAGTCGGTGCCCCTCGGGAGCACGGTCATCACCAGCGTGTCGCCCGACGCGGAGAGGCTGGTGACGGTGGCGTTCTTGAAGCGGGCGCGCACGGTGATGCCTTCGCCGCCGCGGGCGAGGGTGGCGCCGACGAGGCCTCCTTCGGCGAAGAAGACGGTCGAGCCGTCGACGTCGAGCGCGGTGATGGGGCCGTTGCGCGAGAAGAGGACCTTCGCGGGCTCACCGGAGGCGACGCGGACCAGCGCGCTCTTGCCGCCGGATTCCATCGCGAAGAGGGCCGCACCGAAGCCGCCGGAGAGGTGGTGCGCGATGAACGCGCCGCCGACGGTGGGCGCATAGCCGGCGATGGCGGCGTCGGTGGGCACGGTGAGCAACGCAGCGAGCTCGGGAGAAGTGCCGGGCGTGTCGGTGCCGGCCGCGTCGAGCTCGAGCAGCGTGGCGACGGCTTTGGGCCACTTCGGCTTCTTCGGGCCCTCGTCGGTCTTCGCGGTGTCGGGCGTGGAGGAGGCTGTTTCACCCGGAGGATTGCGGCGCGTGTACTCGGTCAGCGAGATGCCGATGGCGAGACAGACGAGCCCGGCGAGGAGGAAGCGCATGGGGCGCTCGTACTCCAGCGCGGTGGGGTTGACGAAGACTCTCTCCGTCACTCCCTCTCCCTGCGAGAGCGGGGAGAGGGCCGGGGTGAGGGGCCCTTTCGCTGCGCTCGAAGCCCCTCACCCGGCGCTGCGCGCCACCCTCTCCCCGCGTTTGCAGGGAGAGGGAGGGGGATTCATTTGATCAACCGCTCGACCTCGGTGCGGTCGCTGGCGTTGAAGTTCTCGAGCAGCGCTTTCTTCTGCGCCGCATCGAGCCGCTTCGCTGCCTCGCTCGTGCAGCGAAGGGCTTCCAACCGCCCCGACGCGAAGGGGAACAGCGTCAACGCCTCGGCCAGCACCATGGGCTGCTCTGCATGGGGCACCAGCGGCACGAGCCGACACGTCGCCGTCGCGCGACCCGAATCACCGTCGAACGGCTTCAGCAACGCCACCGCCTGTTTGGCGCTCAGCGCCTCGATGGGCAGCGCAATGTCCTTGAGTCGCTCGTCATCGAAGGTCGCGTTGTCGAGCACGGTCTGCAGCACCTTCACCCTCTCGTCTGCGGGAAGAATCGAGTGCCACACCGCGAACACGCGCGCCCGCGCCTCGGAGAAGGGCGAGGCGTTCACCATCGCGACCGCGTCACTGCTCGGCTGCGAGACCAGGGCGCCCTTCCAGCGCTCGAGCACCTTGAACCGCTCGGTGTCGAAGTTGAACGCCGTGAAGGCAGCCACGAGCGCGGGCCCGCGGTCTGCCTCGGGGAGGCGGGTGAGCGATGCGTTCAACACCCGCGCACGCGCGTCGTCAGCCGTGAGCAGGTTCAGCGCCGCGCCGAGCTGTTTCTCTCGCGCGAGCCGGTCGATCCAGCGAGGCGACTTGATGAACACCGCCTCGAGGTCAGACGGCGACGCTTCCCGCAGCTCGGTCTGCACCAGAGACAGCCCATCTGGCGTCGGGAGCGCATCGAGCAGCCGGGTCATGTGTTTGCGGCGCGCTGCGCGCGACAACGACATCACCAGGCCGCCCGCTTCGCCCGTCGCCAGGGGTCCGCCCTCGAGCCGCTCGAGGGTCTCGCGCTCGAACGCGGCGCGCTCGGGTTTGACGAGGTGGGCGCGGAGCGTCGCGGCCCGCCCGGCGACGAGCTCGTTCACGGCCGTGAGCGTGAGCGGCTCGAGGTTCGAGAGTGCAGAGTCGAGGAGCGGCTGCTCGGTGCTGATCAGCCCTCCTTCGCTGGAGGCTGCGGAGATGACGAGGAGCGTGTCACGCGAGGTGAGCCCGCGTTCTCTCGCGAGCCTGATCAGCGGCCAGCGCTCGGTGGCCGTCGACAGCTTCAGGCCGAGCGCCGTGACGAGCTCACTCCTCGGCGCGCCTGCGAGCACCAGCATCGCGCCCGCGGTCTCCGCGTCGAGCGTCTCGGGCAGGTCGGCCGCGCGCTTCTTGCCCTTCTTCCAGCGCTCGAGCTCGGGCGGCAGCTTCGGTGCGCGCGGGGTGAGGTACGCGATGACGGAGGTGTTGGCCGTGCCTGGCATCAGCAGCCCACCCGTCAGCAACGGCAACACGAGCTCCTTCATGACGCTGTGGCCCTCGCCCGGGTCGACGACGAGGGTGAGCGGGTAGAGTGGTGCCGCCAGCGGTCCATCGGGCACGGCGGTGCACTGGCCGGTGATGCCTCCGAGCAGCTGGGAACGACACGTCACCCGCTCGGTGGACAGGGCGTGCGGCAACGGTTCGCGCTGCACCACGGGGGCGGGCTTCACCTTCGCATCGTTCTTCGGCACGAAGAGCCACGTGCCCTGCTCGTTCCACAGCTCGAAGTCGGTGGTGGTGCGCTCCTTGCCGTCGGCCTGGGTGAGGTGCGCCGTCGAGTGGCCCACGGCGTCGGGCGCGTCGACCTTCAGCTGCCACGTCTCGATGACGCGTCGCGGAGGCGGTGCGTTGCCGGTCAGCACGAAAAGCACTTGATCAGGCCGTCCACCACCGGTGACCAGCTTCCACTCCCAGGTCTCGGCGAAGGCAGGTGCCCCGAGAACCGTGACGAGAATCAGCCATCGCATGGGCGCGACTTCATCACCTCAATCGAGGCCGCGCTTGCCTTCTGCCCAGTCGGCTTTCGTCAACCCGCCCAATGGGGTGTAGGTGCGCATGGCGCCAGGTGACGGCGCTGACCTTCGCTTCGCGAAACAGAAAACCGGCCGGCGACCGCGCCGAGGAGGGCCTGGGCTGAACTCATTCGCGCGCGTCGTGGCTTCTGCTGCGGCTCGCGACGATGAAGAATGGTGAAGAACAGTGCGCTCCCTCGCTGCGGTTGAACAGCCGATGCTCGACGCCATCTTCGCCGCCCCTCGCGAGGACGGCCCGCGGCTCGTCTACGCGGACTTTCTGATGGAGCAGCAGGACCCGCGCGGAGACTTCATTCGCATGCAATGCGACGCAGCAGCGCTGCCGGTCGGCCCGCAGCGCAACGAGCTCGAGCAGCGCGCCGCGGAGTTGCTGCACCACCACAAGGCGACGTGGGCGCCCGGTGGGCTCGAGTGGCGCTTCGTGCGCGGCTTCCCGGCGACGGTGAAGTTGGCGGCGTCGGTGCTGCAGGCGAACGCTGCGTTGCTCGAGTCGGTGCCGACCTTCGAGGGGCTCGAGCTGAACTTTCACGGGGTGACCGAAGCGCTCGCCGCCGTGTGGGTGCGCCAGTTCAGGCTGCCGGTGTTTCAGCGGTGTCGTTCGCTGCGGTTGACGTGGCACGTGCCGGCGACGGTGGTGCTCGTGCTCACCGAGCAGGCGTGGCTCTCGAAGCTCGAGTCGCTGCAGGTGTCGTGGGTCTCGCTGGGTCCCCCGGCGTGGAAAGCGCTGGGGGAATGCGCGCCGCTGCGGAACTTGAAGACGCTCGACCTCGGGCTCTCGGGGGCGACCGACGAGACGTTCGTCGAGCTGAGCGCGCTGCCGTGGCCGTGGGTGCAGAAGTTGCGGTTGTCGAACAACCAGCTGGGCACGCGCACGTGTGAGGTGCTGGCGCGCTCGAAGGCGTGGTCGGGCGTGGAGCACCTCGACTTGTCGTGGAACCGCGTGGGGAAGAAGGGTGGGGCGGCGCTCGCGGCGTCGGAGCTCATCTCGCAGCTCGAGACGCTCGACTTCTCGCACGACCAGGTGGGCGATGAGACGTGTGTGGCGTTGGCGCTCGCTCAGCCGAAGCGCTTGAAGTGGCTCGGCCTCACGCAGAGCCGCGTGTCGGAGCGTGGCCTCGTGGCGCTCTCACGCGCGATGCCCGAGCTGGTGGTGAGGACGCATTGAGTCACGAGTCGGCGCTCAAGTCGAAGCCCGACGAGCACTCGTTGCAGGCGAGGTGGTTCACCCTCGAGGAGCTCGCGTCGGTCGACCTTCGCGGCGCGGAAGTGCGTGAGCTGTTCGAGCATGTCGCGCGGAGGGGTGGTTGGCCCGCTCCAGTTGCCTGGCCACGAGTGACGTTGGCGTCGGGCTTGCTCAGCTGCCGGGGGAACGCAGCAAGTGCCCGGAGAGAGCGAGATGATGACGCAGACCGTGGTCTTCGGCGCCGAAGTGAGGCGCTCCGAAATGTGGCGGGTGTATCGAATTCGCACGGCCAACAGCACCTACGAGCTCGAGGTGCAGACCGAAGTGGCGCCGGGTGTACGCCGATGTGCGGTGATGACGTGCGTCGAGCCGGTGAGTCGCGCGGGGCAGTCGTTCGAAGACTCGTCGCCGCTGCTGGGCAACGACAGCCTCTACGCCGTCAATCCGCTCGACTGGATTGGTCGCGTGGCGCGCATCGGCACGGCGTGCACGTCGGAGATTCAGTCGGTGGACTTCATTCGGAGCGGCGCGACGAGGACGGTTCGCCCGCAGGCCCCGGCGCCGCAGCAGGCTCCGGTTCGCTCGTGGGCGGCGTACCCCGAAGGGCCGGTCGAGATGCTCGAGGCCGCCGCGAGCGTGCTCAAGGCGGTGTGTCACCAGCACGAGCTGCAGCGCGACCTCTCGCACGAGCGTCGGCTTCAGCGTCGGTATGAGCTCGCGCTCGCGCAGTGCGCGCTGCTGATCGAGACGCTGGGCGAGCGGTGATGCGCGTTGCCTGAAGGGGGCAGGGTGTGAAGGGTTGGGGCCGTGCTCGTCGCGAGCAGCCCCTCCTTCCGAGCGGCGTTCACGCCACTGATTTGGGTGACCGTTCGAGGCTGAGAGAGGGTCCTCCCTCGAAAACGCGGAACTCTGCTCACCTGTTTTCCCGAGGGGAAACTCGTCAGCAAAGAACGGCTGTCAGCACTGACGACTCGCAACGTGCCGGAAAGTCAGGGCTCCTTTCCCGCAGAACGTCATCTTTGCTTCGCGCCGAGGCGACGAGTGCACTTCAGGCGATGAAGCAGAGTTGACCTGGTGCTCACAAAAAGCCCTGAGTTTGCGGAGTGTTGCGCGTCGCCACGGTTGCTCTGCGGACTTTGCTGACCGTTTCGTGCTCGGGGGAGCATGACAGCAGAGTTCCGCGTTTTCGGGCCAGGACCCCTCCCGGCCCCCGCAGGGAAAGAGGTGTGCACCCTGGGCGCGAGGTCGAGGGGCTGCACGAAGGAGGCACCTCCGCGAAACCCGCCGCCACTGCCCCCCCTGGGCTGTGTCGGCGCTCAAAACGGCGCGGCGCTGGTGACCACGATGCGCTGTCCGTTCACCGGGTGCGTGAACTGCAGCTCTTCCGCGTGCAGCAGCAGTCGAAGTCCTGGCGTGCCGTAGAGCCGGTCGCCGACGATGGGGTGCTTCAACCCAATCGCAGCGTGCACGCGAAGCTGATGCGTGCGGCCGGTGAGCGGGAAGAACGCGACGCGCGTGGTGCTCGCCGTGCGTGACAGCACCTTCCACCGCGTCGTCGCCGGCTTCCCGTGTTCGAAGTCGACGAGCTGCCGAGGGCGCTGCTCGAGGTCGACCCGCATCGGCAGGTTCACTTCCCCTTCGTCTCCATCGACCACGCCCTCGAGCACCGCGACGTACTTCTTCTCGACCGAGCGCGAGACGAACTGTTCCTGGAGCACGCGGTACGTCTCTTCATCGAGCGCGCAGAGCAACAAGCCCGAGGTGTCGAGATCGAGCCGATGCACGGCGATGGGCCCGCTTGCGTTGGGAAACCGCCGCAGCACTCGCGCGACGACGAAGTCACCGATGCCCTCGTCACGTGCCTTCACCGAGAGCAGCCCGGCAGGTTTGTCGACGACGAGGAAGCGCGCGTCTTCGTGCGCGATGATCAACTCGTCGTTCAGCTTCGGCGGCTGGTGCGTGTGACGTGGCGCGACCTCGAGCCCGCGCATCAAGAACGGCAGCACCGGCCCGCACTTCTCGAGGCACGCGGGGTACCACGCGCCCTCGACACGACTCCCTCCAGGCGGAGCATCACCCCACCAGAGCTCCGCGAGCGCGAGCGGCTTCCACCCGTTGCGGCGTGCGGCGTCGAGCAAGCGGGGCGCGGCACAATCGGCAGCACCCGACGGAGGGTCCCCTTCCGGAAACAGGTCGCGCAACGTGGTGCGCTCACCCGAGAAGCTGGTGAGCACGTAGCTGTCCCAGATGCGGCGCATCGCTTCGCGTGAGACGAGGCGCCGAAGACGCTCGAGGGCCGCGAGTCTGCGCTCGAGCGGACGAAGCCGCGAAAGCAACGCATCGCGTTCGTCACGACACGTCGCCTCATGCCGTCGCCGCTCGGCGTCATCGCCTCGGCTGAGTTGATCCAGCTCGTGGCGCGCCTTCGCCTCGGTGGTCGATTCCCGTTGCGCCCGTCGCGCAGCCTTGTTCGCCGCGTGTCGTTGCTTGAGCTCTGCCCGGCGCCCCACCTGCGCATGCTCGAGCGCGATGAGGTCCTCTCGCAGTGCGACCAGCTCCAGATTCGCCCGAGCCTCCTCCACGCGCGCGGTGAGCGACTTCACCACGAGCTCAGCAGGCGGCTCGACGGCAGCGCGCAGCTCGACATCGAAGAGCGGAGGCGCGTAGCCCTCGACGTTCCACGCGCGCCCGAGCTGCCCCGACAGCGCGCGGATGAAGCCCGCCCGGCCGTCGCGCGCCTCGAACGCGAGCACGCCGAACATCTTTCCCCCGAGCGAATCAGCGCCACGCAGCACGTCGGTCGAGATGCCCGGCGCCAGCACTCCTGCGCGGAGCTCGGCCTTCAACACTTCGGCGCAGCGTTGCGCGAGCGCATGCGGGTCGCGTTGATCAAACGGGCTCGGGAAGACCGTCGGCCGTTCGTCCTTCGCGGGCTGCGGTTCGAGCCAGATGACCTTCACGGCAGCAGGTCGTAGCGCACCTCCGGGCCGGGCCGAGCGCTCGTGGTAGAGCCACGCCATGACGCGACTCGTCCTTGTCGGCCTGATGTGGAGCCTCGCACCCAACGTCGCGTGGGCGCATGAAGCATGGCTCGTCGCGGGGGACGGTGGGGTGTCGCTGGCCACCGGTGAAGACTTCACGGGCGAGCCGCGCCCTCTGCGCCGTGAACGAACTGCGTCGCTGCGGCGCTACGTCGGCGCCGACGCGGGCGAGGTCGCGTGGCCGATGGATGCTGGCGCGCTCGCTGCGGTGCCGGTCGGGTCGGCAGGGCTCATCTCGTGGGACAGCCAGCCGAGCCTCATCGAACTCTCGGGCGACGAGTTCACCGCGTACCTTCGTGAGGACGGCCTCGCTGAGGCGCTCGCCGATCGCGCTGACGCCGGACAAAGCAAGCTGCCCGGTCGCGAGCGGTACCGGCGGTGCCTCAAGGTGCTGCTCCAGCCGGGTGCGTTCGCCGTCAAGACGGGTCAAGCGCTCGAGCTCGTTCCGCAAAGCGAACCGCTCACTCCGGCGCTCGACGCCGTTCGGCCCTTCGTCCTTTTGCTGCAGGGCAAGCCGCTGTCCGGGGCCCGGGTGCGGGCGTGGTCGTGGCGCGGCCCCAACCTCGTCACCATCTCAGGGCGGACGGGCACCGACGGCGTCGCGCGCTTCGAGCTGCCTCACGCGGGCCGGTGGATGATCAGCACCGTGCACATGATGCGTCTGACCGCCGTGAAGGAGGCCGACTGGGAGAGCTTCTGGGCCAGCTTGACGTTCGACGTTCCAGCGCGGGTCTCGCCCTGACGCGATGAGCAGACCTACAGGCCCAGCGCCTCTTTGATGGCCGCCACGCTGCGCCGGCTGATGCGCGCGCGCTGACCGTCGCTGAGCGTGACTTCGTGCACGCCGTCCGTCGCACCGAACGAGCGGACTGCCGACAACCGCACCAACTCCGAGCGGTGCACTCGCAGAAAGCCGTGCGCGGCGAGGCGCGCCTCGAGCTCGTTGAGTGATTCTTCGATGAGGTGCTCTTCTCCGTCGGCCCGAAAGACCGTGTACTTGTCGGAAGACCAGAAGCGCGTGAGCGCGAGCGCATCAAAGAAGTGCACCGCGCCGCGGGTCGAGGCCACCACCCGCGTCACGTTCGCGGGGGCCACCGCCTCCAGCGCCTTTCGCACCTGTGCCTGACTCGCGGTCGCCGCCCTCGTCACCTTCTCCAGCGCGGCAGCGAGCCGCTCCTTGCGAACGGGCTTGAGCAGGTAGTCCACCGCGTTCACCTCGAACGCCTGCACGGCGTGCTCGTCGTGCGCCGTGCAGAACACGACGGGCGGCAAGTCGACGTGCCGTTGCGCGAGGGTGATGCCGTCCATCCCCGGCATGCGCACGTCGAGGAACATCACGTCGGGCGCATGGAGCCGCGCCTGCGTGAGCCCGGCTTCGGCGTCGCCGGCTTCCGCGATGACCTCACAGCCCAGCTCGCCCAACATGCGACCCAGGCGGCGTCGCGCCGGCGCTTCATCATCGACCAGGAGCGCGCGCATCACGGCACCGGCAGCGCCAGGCGGGCCAGACAGCCTCCACCGGGTGCGCTCTCGAGCACGAACGCGGCGAGAGGTCCGAACGCGAGCGTCAGTCGTTCCTTCAGCTCGCGCGTGCTCACCTGATTCCCCCGATGCGTGCTCGCGCCCGGACCCGGACCGTCGTCCCGCACCTCGATGTAGATGAGGCCGCCCTCACGACGCGCCACCACGTCGACGCGCCCGCCGCCGCGGTTCGAGAGCCCATGAAGAATGGCGTTCTCCACCACCGGCTGCAGCACGAGCGGGGGCACCAGCGTGTCGGCCAGCGACGGGTCGAGCGTCACCGTGGTCTGCAGCCGATCACCGAAGCGCGCCTGCTGAATCGCGAGGTAGTCGCGCACCATCTCGAACTCGCGGGAAAGCGGCACCGTCTTCGCCTTCGCGCTGTCGAGCGCGTAGCGGAAGAGGTCGGCGAGCCGCTCCAGCGTTCGCTCGGCGAGCACCGGGTCTTCGGAGATCAACCCCGCCACGGTGTTGATGGAATTGAAGAAGAAATGCGGGTTGGTGCGCGCCTGCAGCGCCTCGAGCTGCGCCTGGAGCGCGGCCTGTCGTTCCGCCTGCGCGCGTCGCTCGATGTCGGCGATGCGCCGTCGCTGCGCGTGCATGAGCAGCGGTGGAAAGGTCATCAACCACGAGATGAGCACCATCGAGATCTCGAACTGCCACAGCGTGACGCCGTGGGTGCAGAGCCGCTTGTGAGAATCGAGCACCAGCGCGCCGACCACGAGCGCTGCGGCCGTGACCACCACGAGATGTGCAAGTCCGCGCTGAAGACGCCCCCCAAGCCGCAGGAGCAGCGCGGGCATCACCCACCGGTACAGCGGGTACATGACGACCGCCATCGCGAGGAAGGGAATGAACATGCCGAGCACCTGCGCGCCCATCTCCTTCGCGGGCAGCGTGAGGAGCCCATTGATCATCAGCAGGCTCGCGGCGACCGGCGCCAGCGGGTAGAGCAACCACAGCTCTCGTGGGAGCAGGGCGCTGTCGCTCGGGGGGCCGACGTGAATGCGGGTGCTCGTCGCCGTCATGGGGCTCCACGGTACTTCTTCAGGGCGGCGCAGGAGACACCACCCGATGAACGGTCATCAGCGGCCGACGGGCGGTTCAATAGACGGAACCGGTGTGCGCAGCGAGCTTCTGGGTGGCGGTCTGCCAGGAGACCTCCTCCGGGGTCGTTGCCTTCCAGTTGGTCACGATGCTGCCGCCCCGGCTGACCTTCGCCACGTTGGCCATGGCGTTGGCGTGCGCCTCGCTCATCACGAAGGCGTACATCGACGCTTCGTCCTTCCACACCGCGAAGGTGCGCGCGGTGTTGCAGGCGCCCGAGATGCGGGTGACGGCCTGAATGAGACCGGGGTTCGCTCGCAACGCGTCTTCCATGGGCTGGTTGAGCTCCCTGAACTTCGCCAGCGCGCTCTTCGTCAAGGGCAGCCGCAAGTAGGTGGTGCTGACCACCCACGGGCCAGGTGGGAGGGGCTTGAGCTCGGAGCTGTCGCGCCCATCGGTTTCGAGGCGCTCGCGGGAGCAGGCGCTCTCGTCAATCGCAGGCAGCGCGTCGTCGGTCATTTCGACTTCAGCGAGGGGGCCACACGCAGCGAGCGAGAGAGACAAGATCAGAAACGTGTTCTTCATGGCGGGCCTCAGTTCGAGTTCGACAACGTGACGGTGATCTCGAGCGGGTTGGTGCCGTCGAGGGTGATGACGGAGTCGCTCCAGCGCGGCGCTTCGGTGGCGGGGATGATGTTGTTGCTGACGCCGTAGCCCTCGGTCGGAACGCCGAAGACGTTCGAGTCGAGCGTGCCGTTGGCGTTCTCGTCTTGAATGACGCTCATCGCGAACGTGCCTGCGGGGAGCCGTTCGTAGACACACACCGTCGACTCCTTCGCTTCGTGTTCCTGGCTGCCGCCGATGATGGGGCTGGGGCCGGGGAAGCCCGTGCCCGAGGTGAAGAGGTCGCAGAAGATGGGGCCTTTGCCGACCTTCTGGCGGGCCACCACGACCCGCAGCGTCGACTGACCGGGCTCGAGCGTGATGGTGGGCGTGAAGGGCACGTCGGTGGGCGCCGGCGCGCCACAGGCGGCGAGGGTGAACGAGAGAGCGATGACGAGACGGTGCATGGGCTTCCTTCAGGGGACTGCGGGTGGGGGTGCATCGACGACGGCGAACTCGAGGGGCTCGAACAGGCGTGACAGGCGGCGTGACTCGAAGCGCTCGGCGCGCGCGAGGACCTGCACGCGCACGAGCCGGGGTCGCGCCTCGTCGTGAAGCGTGGCGACCCAGTGCGGCTCGCCGGTGGGCGGGGCGATGAGCAGGTAGTCGTAACTCCCCGCGCGCAGCGTCTGCGTGACGGTACCCTCGAAGGTGACGCGCATCGACTCGGGGAGCAGCCGGCCGAGGAGCGGGTTTCCCGCGGGCTGTCTCGACACGGCGACACCGGTGAGGATCAACCCAGAGGCGAGCGCGACGACGATGCGGAGGCGCGAAGACATGCAGTCACAGTACGGCCCGCGATTCACCACGTTCGCGCGGGCCGATGAGCGGCGGGTGAGCGGCGATGAACGGCAGCGTTGGCCCGACGAACGGTTGGCGCGATCGCGTGCACGCCCGTAGAAGGCGACATGCCCCGCATCGAAAAGGTCGATGGCCCCCTGGTTCGTTGGAAGCTCATCGATGGCACCAGCAGCGCGGAGTTGATCCCCGCGCGCGGTGGGCTCGTCACGTCATTCATCGTCGACGGCGAGGAGTTGCTCTTTCTCGACGAGGCGACGCTGGTGGACCTCTCGAAGAACGTGCGCGGCGGGGTGCCGCTGTTGTTTCCCTTCGCGGGGAAGCCGCCGCCGGGCAGCTCACTGCCGCAGCATGGGTTCGCGCGGAAGCGTGCGTGGGAAGTCGTCGACGCAGTGACCGACGACGACACGGCGCGAATCGAGTGCGTGTTGCGCGATGACGACGAGACGCGCACGGCGTTCCCGCACGAGCTCGAGGTGCGCTTCTCGGTGAGCCTGTTCGACGAGCGGTTGCTCCTCGAGTGGGCCATCACGAATCGCGGCGCGACGCCGATGCCGCTGCACTTCGGCATTCACCCGTACTTCCGCGTGACCGACAAAGCGCGGGCGCGCGTCGAGGGGGCGCAGGGCCTCGCGTTCGACAACAAGGAGCAGCGTGAGCGCGAGGTGACGAGCGTCGACTTCGCTCAGGGCGAGGTCGACCTTCACTTCGCGGCGCCTGCATCGACGGGGCTGCATCGCGGTGACGCGAAGACGGTGCGGCTCTCCTGGACTGATCAGTTCGACACCCTCGTCGTGTGGACGTTGCCCGGCCAGAACTTCATCTGCGTCGAGCCGTGGTCGGGGCGCGGAGGCGTTCCATCAACGCGCTTCATCGAGCCCGGTGCGACCGAGCGGCTCGCCGTCGAGCTTCGTCGCGACTGACCCAACATCTCCCTCTCCCTGCGTAAGCGGGGAGAGGGTCGGGGTGAGGGGCCCGACTGCAGCGCCGGCAGCCCCTCACCCGGCGCTTCGCGCCACCCTCTCCCCGCTTCGCAGGGCGAGGGACTTCACTGGTTCCCAGGCGAAGAGACCGGCTGCCATTGCCCCTGAAATGAGATCGCCTCGGCGAGCACCGTCTTCGCCAGCTCACCGCCGACGCCCGTCGACATGACCGCCGTCTTGTTCGCGCTCAACTGGCCCGCGAGCACGACATCACCCTGTGCCTTCGCCGCCGCCAGCGCGAACGCACTCGCCGCGGTGCCAATGCCAAACACAATCGGCCCCGAGTCGATGTCTCCCTTTCGCTCGACACCCACAGGCCACTCGCGAAACCCGACCACCGGCCCCGCACGCACGAGGAAATGGGTGCGGTACGCGTCCCACCACGTCGCAGCGAGCGGCGCATCGACCTCCGCGAGGTAGCGCGTGATGTACGACTGCGCGCACCCGCGCGGGTGCTTCGCGCCGGGGCCCTTCCCGGTGACCTCCGATTCCGGAAGGCCGGTCTTCGCGTCGAGGTGCTTCTTCATCACCGCCTTCCACCCCGCGAGTGGAGCCTCGAGCACCTGCGACCCGTGCGCCGCGTCGAAGCGCGCCAGGCTCGCGAGCGTGACGGTCTGATCAGCCGGCCAGCGCAACGACGTCGACGCATACGACGCCGCGTGGAACAGCGGGTCCTTCACTGAGCGCGCGGCGAGCTCACGACTGAGCCGCTCATGTTCCGCCGCATCGACACACGCCCCGAGTTGGTCGGCCGCCCCGTAGATGAGGTTCAGGTGCGAGAGGAACAGCCCGTCGTCGCTGCGCCCGAGCTTCTTCGCGACGCGCAGCACCGCCTCGAGACACTTCCGCGCCTCGGCCTCGGTGCCCGGCTTCGCCTTCGCCTGACCGACGCACCCATCGGCCACGTGCGACAGCGCGATGATGCGAAAGCTCTTCGGCGTCGAGTCCCACTTCCCCTTCTCGAGCAGCGCGTGGAGCGTCTGAGGCAGCTCGAACGTCGGCGGCTGGGCCGCACTCATCAACACCACCACCGCGAGCACCGTGCGCATGCAGCGAGTCAACCCGCGCTGCGACTTGCCCGGCAGCCAGATCCGGCGAACGGTCGAACCCCGTGCTGGACGGTCGAAACGTCAGGGCAGGTGTTCCCACCGTTGACCTGCGTACCGGGGCACGGTCACGAGCTGCCGCAGCCGACTCACTGGAGCGCCGTCCCGCTCCACCCGACGAAGCTGCAGCAGCTTCTCTCCGAGCGTGCGGTGGAACACGAAGACGGGCAGCGCGCGAGCGAGCAGAAAGATGACCGCGACGATGAGCACCGGCCCCTCGTTGCCCATCGAGAGCAACGCCCGATTCGAGACGACGATCAGAAACACGCAGATGGAGATCAACATCGCCAGCCCCGTGTCGATGAGCGTCGCGAAGAAACGTTCACGGATCATGAAGCGCAGCTACCACAGCAGCGGGGCGCGATGGTCGTTGCCGCCCGGTCGCTGTGGGCTATGAGCAACGCGCCATGAGCGACAAGTCAGCTTTCATCACGCGCGCCATCACCAGCTACGCCAACATCCTCGTGAAGTACCCCGGCCGCGTGCTCGCTGCGCTGTTGCTCATCGGCGCGGTGAACCTCTACCTCGCGACGCGGCTCACGCTCGAGTCCGACCAGCTCTCGTTGATCAGCCAGGACCTGCCCGAAGTGAAGGAGGTCAAGCGCGTCATCGACATGGTCGGTGGGGCTGGCTACCTCCAGCTCGCGCTGCGCGCCGACGACGAGAAGACGCTCAAGAAGCTGGCCGATGAAATCAACGCCACGCTCGTCGCCTCGAAGGACGCCAGCGGTGAGCCCTTCGTGCGCTTCATCACCTACAAGGTGCCGATCGAGTTCGTGCAGGAAAACATGGTCCTCTTCATCCACACCGAGGACTTGATCGAAGGCAAGAAGCGCATCAACGCGTACTTGAAAGATCAGCTGCGCCGAAACAACCCGTTCTTCATCGAGCTGCGCAAGACCGAGCCGGTGAAGCTCGACCTGACCGATCTCGTGAACAAGTACTCCTCGATCGGCAAGAAGAGCATCCGCGACGACTACTACATCAGCGACGACAAGAAGATGATGATGATCCTGATCAAGCCGATGTGGAACAGCACGCTGCTGGGCCGCACGCAGGAATTCATCGCCGCGATGACGGGCAAGACCGCGATGGGCACCACGCTCACGCAGGGCCTGCTCTATGAGGCCGCGAAGAAGTCGGGCGTCGAGCTGGTCGAAGACTACGAGCTGATGGGCGACACGAAGAAGGTCGCGTTCGGCTTCACCGGTTCCTACAAGACCAACGTCGACGACAGCGTGGCGATGCTCGACTCGCTCGACGACATCACCATCACCTCGCTGGTGCTCATCGCCGTCGTCATCGCGGTGTTCTTCCGCCGCTTCTGGCCCACGCTCATCGTGCTCAGCGGCACCGTGCTCGGCACCATCATGACGCTCGGCTTCGCGTACCTCACGCTCGGCCAGCTCAACATGGTGACCAGCATCATCGCCGCCATCTTGCTGGGCTTCGGCATCGACTACGGCATCCACTTCACCTACCGCGCGCGCATCGAGTTCGGCACCGGCAAGAAGTGGGACGACGCCATTCGCGACGCGTGCATCAACGCCGGCCGCCCCGCGTTGATCAGCGCCATCGTCACCGCGGGGAGCTTCTTCGTGCTGCTCGTGTCCGAGTTCCGCGGCTTCTCGCAGTTCGGCTTCCTCGCCGGCGCTGGCACGATCATCACCGCCGTCGCGCTCTTCTCGTGGGCTCCCGCCATTCTCGCGCTCTCCGGCTACCGGAACCCGGAATGGCCCGAGAAGCTCACCGGCCGTATGACGCCCCCGTCAGCCGACGTCGAGAGCGGCAAGACGAAGTTGCCCAACCCCAGGCTGCTGCTCGCGCTCTCGCTGGGGTTCACCGCGGTCATCTGCGCCTTCGCCGTGCCGTGGACCGACTTCGAGATCCCCAAAGACCGCGAGATGACGATGCTCGAGCGGCTCAAGGGCGGCGTGCGCTTCAACTACAACACCCGCGCGCTGATGCCGGTCGATCAGCCGAGCGTGAAGCTGCAAGACGAGATCAACCGCCGCTTCCAGATCAGCTCCGACCCCATCGCCGTGTACACGAAGGACATCGAGGGCGCGAAAGACATCTGGGACTCGATGACCGACGACCCCGACCACAACTACAGCGTCGACATCTCGAAGTACCCGACGGTCGATCAGGTCGTCAGCATCTACACCTTCACGCCGCCGCCGAAGACCGCCGAGGCCAACGCGAAGGTGCTCGCCGAGTGGGCCGAGGAACTGAAGGACATCGACGTCGAGTCACTCCCGCCCGACACCCAGGACAAGGCCGCGTTCTTCAAGCGCGTGCTGCAGAAGAAGCCCTTCGACGTGAACGGCGTGCCCGAGACGTACCGCAGCCTCTTCACCCACCTGCCGACGACGAAGCCTGAGAACCACGGGTACCTCACCTTCCTCTACCCGAAGGTCGACCTGTGGGACGGCAAGAACCTCCTCGCGTTCGCGGATCAGACGCGGGTGATCAAGGGCAAGAGCGGCAAAGAATACCAGTCGGCCGGCCTCGCGATTCTCTACGCCAAGCTCGCGCGCATCGTGCTGTGGGACGGGAAGCTCACCGTGGTGCTCGCCGCGCTGTGGATTCTCATCATGCACTACCTCGACTTCCGCTCGGTGAAGCTGGCGCTGGCGTCGGTGCTCCCGCTGGGCATCGGGCTGGTGATGATGCTCGGCATGCTCAGCATCACCAACCACCGGCTCAATTTCATGAACCTGGTGATTCTGCCGATTCTGCTCGGGTTCGGCGTGAGCCACGGCCTCTACCTGCTGCACCGCTTCCTCGAGGGCACCTCGCCGCTCGTCGCGTTGCGCAGCGTCGGGGGCGCCGTCGCCAGCAGCACCCTCACCACCATCGCCGGCTTCGGCGCGCTCGGCTTCGCGCAGCACCTCGGTCTGCGCAGCATCGGCTACGTCGCCTGCCTGGGCCTCGGCACCACGCTGCTCGTGTCGTTCACCGTTTTGGCCTCGGTGCTGCAGATCATCTACGACGGTCAGGGCGCGCAGAAGCTGGGCGAGGCGAAGAAGAGCTGACCCGTCCGCCCGAACGGACGTCGTCTTGCGTAACGGATGGCTGTCCGTTACGGTGGAATCATGTCCACGACGACGTTCGCCCGCCAGGCTGATCCCTACAAAGACCTGCTGGTCATCGATGCCCGCGCGCCCCGCTTCAACCAGGGCGTGGTGGCGACCGTGACGCTGACTGCCCTGGTCACCGGCTTCTGGCCGCTGTTCGCGGTGATGGGCTCGCAGCTCGCCATCGCGGTGCTCTTCGGGCGCAAGTTCTGCCTGCCGTGCCTCGCTTACTTCGAGCTGATTCAGCCGCGCTTCGGTGAGGGCAAGCTCGAAGACGCGCGCGCGCCGCGGTTCGCCAACATCGTGGGCGCCGTGTTTCTGCTGAGCGCGTCGCTCTTCTCAGCGCTCGGCTTCCTCGTGGTGGGCGAGGTGCTGGGCGGCATCGTCGCAGCGCTGGCGCTGCTCGGCGTGAGCACCGGGCTGTGCGTGGGCTGCGAGATGTACCGCCTCCTCGCGAAGCTGCGCGGGGTGAAGGGCGGCGTGCTCGAGCGCATCGACCTCGAGCAGCTCGGCGTGGTGCCGCAGGAAGACCTCGTGGTGCTCTTCACGCACCCGCTGTGCAGCGAGTGCCAGGACGTGAAGCCGCGCCTCGAGAAGGAAGGCCGCCGCGTGGTGAGCATCGACGTCTCGAAGCGCAAGGACCTGGCGTTCAAGTACGGGGTGACGCTGGTGCCGCTCGCGGTGACGGTCGGCGCCGACGGTCGCGTGCGTCGCTGATCAGAACTGCACGCGGAAGAGCTGGAGCCCCGTTTCCTGCGAGCCGTTGCTCAGCAGCGGCGTCTCTCCATCGCCAAAGGGCAAAGTGTTGCGTGGCAGGGCCTTGCTCAAGAAGGTCCAGCCGTCGCGCTTCGCGGGCTCGGCGACGTAGAGGTACGCCACGTCGTCGCCGGTGTTGTTGCCCCACCTGAACTCGAGCCACACGCGGCCCTTCGGGTCGACGTACCAGAGCGGTTGGCCCGGCGTGTACCGGTTGGTGCCATCGGCGTTGGTCTTCTCGAGCGAGGGCAGCTCGCCCTTCACCACCAATTTGGGAATCGTCTCGCGTGCCCCGATGCGCCACAGCTCGCGCTTCGGGTTCAAGATGAAGAGCTCACCGGCGAGGCCCGCGAAGACGAACGTGTCTTCCTGGCAGTCTTTGTCATCGGGCGAGGTCGCGTCGAAGAGCTCGTGCTCGCAGGTGACGCGCTCGACCATCATCTTGTTGGCGACGTCGACCTCCCACACCCCGGAGTTCGCTGGCCGGAAGAAGAAGCGCGCGTCGCTCGTCATCGCCGGTGATGAAGCGGGAATCGTCTGGGCCGGGTTTGCGAGGGGAATCTGCTCGAGCACCCAGTCGGCGGCGCCCGGGTCGAGGTGCGCGAGGAACTGGGTGTTGCTGAAGCCCCCGAATGAGGGCGCAGACGACGCCCACCACGTGCCCGTCGCGTCACGGCCGCGCAGCGACGAGAGCCCTGCCGACGTGAAGGCGGGGTGGTTGGGCGGCACGACGGGTGGCTCGACCTGCGTGAAGGCGCCTCCATCGGCGACGAAGAGGGTCTGCGTGCCGCTGGTAGGGAAGCCGAAGGTGTCGTTGCTCTTGAAGTCGCGCACGAAGCGACCGAGCGCGGGCGAGCTCGGTTCCCAGCCGGCGTCGGCGAGGTGCAGGAAGCCGCCCGAGATGGGCGCGGCGAAGACGTGGCCCTGCTTCGTGAGCACCGCGGCGGTGGCGGGCCCTTCCTGAAGATCAGCGGGGAGCGGTACGAGCTTGAACGTGTCCTTGCTCAAGACCGGGTCGCAGCCGAACAGCACCAGCACGGGGAGCGTGTAGAGCAGACGCATGGCGCGGGTGTACCTCGCCTCCGTCAGTGATGGAGGACCCTTTGGGCGAGAGGGAGAGAGGTCACTTCTTCCTGGGCGGGTTCCTCGGAGGAGGCGCCTTCACTGGCGGCGACTTCACGGTCGTCTTCACCGGCGGCGGCTTCTGCACGGCCACCTTCTTCGGCGGAGGCGGCGTCGGGGTCAGCGTCGGCGTGAGCGTCGTCTTCAGGTCCTGCGGCTCCGGTTCCGGCGCGAGCATGTCTTCTCTGGGGAACACGGGCGGCGAGAGCCCGTTGGGCAAGTCGAGCCCCTTGAGCACCACCTCGCGAAACACGCACCGGCCCTGCAGGCAGCCCAATGCCAGACGCGGTGAATCGCCCAGCAGCGTGCGCCAGTACGGCCCGAGCCACAGCCCATCGCCCAGCACGCGCGCGTCGCGGTCTTCCCCGATGATGCCGAACAGCTCGCCCGTCTCCGGGTCCATGCGCAGCGTCATGCGCTGCTTGTCGCGCTTCACCGGCAACGGCGCCTGCATGTAGCCGCGCTTGTCGGGGCCGAGGTTCCATTCGAGCGTCGGCTCGCGCCCCGTCCCGGCGATGACGAGGGCCACGTAGCGGCCGTGCTCACCCAGCAGCATCAACGCCGAGCGCGCCTCGGGCTTCGGCCCGCGGAACAACTGCCACAGCGGCTCGAGCACCGAGGGCTTCTCGTCTTGCGTGTCGACCACCGCGGTGAAGTCGACGCCCGTGCCGATGACGTCGGCGTCGATGACCACACGGCCCGAGCGCTCGTCGTCGGGGTCCCCGAAGTCGATGACCGAACCTTCGGGCTGCGACGTCACCTGCGGCTTGCGGCCCAGCGCCATCAACCCCACGGTGTCGGGGCCCTCGCCCATCGTCACCTGGCGAAGCTTCTTCTCGACGCGGCCGGGCGTATCGAGGGGGAACTTGCTGCCGAACTCGGTCATCAGCTCGACGCCCGAGGGCACGCGCTTCGCTTCGGCGCTGCTGCGCAGGAACACCGTGGCGATGATGATGGCCGCGAAGGCCACGATGATCAGCGCCGCAGTGCGACCGACCCGTTGCCCGATGTCTTTCGCGCGGCGCAGCAGCCGCTGGGCGGGCGTTTCCTGCGAGCGGGTGATGCCCGAGGTGTTGACCTGCACCAGCTTCTCGAGGTCGGCCAGCAACGCCGTTGCCGAAGGGTAGCGGTCGTCGGGGCTCGGCTTGAGGCAGCGCGAGACGATGGCGTCGACGCGCTTGTCGATGCCCGACTTCTTGCTCGACGGAGGGTCGAAGTTGCCCACCGGCAGCTCGCCCGTCAGCGTCTCGTAAATCATCACGCCCAGCGAATAGAGGTCAGCGCGCGGCCCGGCGCTCTTCGCGTCGACGGCCTGCTCGGGCGCCATGTAGCTCGCGGTGCCCATCGCCACGTGGGTCTGCGTGAGGTTGCGCTGTTGCGGGCCGAACGACTCGTCGAAGCCGGCGAGCCCGAAGTCGGTCACCTTGGGAATGCCGCCCGCCTGCTCGTCGAAGAGGATGTTCTCGGGCTTCAGGTCGCGGTGGATGATGCCTCGCCCGTGCGCGTACTCGACGGCCCGCGCGACGAGCAGCATCGTCTTGAGCGCGCTGGTGGCGTCGAACTGAGCCTCGCGCATCTTCTCGCGCAGCGAGGGCCCGTCGACGAACTCCATCACCAGGTAATACGTGTCGCCCGCCTTGCCGCGGTCGACGATGGAGACGATTTGCGGGTGCCGCAGCGACGCGAGCGCCGCGCCTTCTTTCTCGAAGCGCCCGACGAACTGCTCGTCTTTGGCGAGCTCGGCCTTGAGCAGCTTGACCGCCACCGTGCGCTGCAACGACAGCTGCGTGGCCTCGTGCACCTCGCCCATGCCGCCTCTGCCCACGAGCTGCTTGAGCTCGTACCCGGGAATGCTCACGGGGTCTGCGCGGCGGCTGACGGCGGTGTCCATCATGGGAATTTCGCAGAGCCGGTATGCCGTCCCTGCGGCTCCAGCGTCCTTCCTTTTGATGGCGAGGGAAACGGCAAAGACCAGTACGCCGACGCCGCGTTCGAGGCGCACGAATTCATGCTGAATTCGCTCGACGTGTCACCCCTCACCGCTGGCGTTGAAAGACGTGACGCGGCGCTGGTGTCGGCCCGGCCTCAGCTCGAGGCCCTCGCTCGACGGCTGGTGTGGGACACCGAAGAGGCACGCGATGTCGTGCAGGGTGCGCTGGTGGAGGCGCTCGACCACTGGCACACCCTCCAGGACCCGAACGCGGCGCTGGGGTGGCTGCGGCGCATCGTGGTCAACCGCGCGTATTCGCACCTGCGCCGCCGCCGGTTCTGGAACGCGGTGGGCGCGGTGCTGCTGGTGAAAGAGGAAGAGCTCGCGCCCGGGCCCGATGAGGTGATGGAGCAGAAGCAGCACCACCGGGCGCTCGCGCAGGCGCTCGAGGCGTTGCCGGCGCGACAGGCGATGGCGTTCTCGCTGCGGTACCTCGAGGGGTGGGGCTTCGACGAAGTGGCCGAGGCGATGGGCATCGACCGCGGCACGGTGCGCATTCACGTGCAGCGCGCGGTGAGCACGCTCAAAGAAGAAGGAGTCTTGTCATGAACACCTGCGACTCGATGCAGGCGGCGCTGCTCGACGAGAGCGTGGCGCGCGATGGGGACGCCCTGGCGGCGCACCTGGCCAGCTGCGTTGCGTGCAGCACGGTGGCGGCGGCGCATCGTTCTGCGCTGTCGTTGAAGGGCGCGGCGCTGCCGGTGCCGCGGCGACGCCCGGTGGCCGAGGCGCAGCGGCGGGCAGGCGTGGTGTTCGGCCTCGTGCTGGTGCTCGGCGGTGGCGCGGGGTGGGCGTGGCTCGAGCTGAATCCCCCCGTGGCGCCGCAGCCGGTCGTGGTGACGGTGCCGAGGGAAGCGCCCGCGCAGGTGGTGAGCGACGATGCAGTCGAGTGGGAAGCGCTGGCGCAGCTGCAGCGCTCGGTGCGCCTGGCCGTGGCGAGTGAGTTTCGAGAAGAAGAAGTGACCCGTCGTGTGTTTGGGGCGCTGCCTGGCTGGGTGGCGCCGAAGAAGTCTTCGCCGATGCGCTCGCTCGGGCGCGCGGCGTCACCCGTCGTCTACACCCAGGAGGATGTCCCGTGAGCGTCGTCATCTCGAAGCAGTCGAAGTCGTTTCGTCGTCTCGTGCTGGCGGCCGTGCTGACCGTCTCGGCGTTCGCGTTCGCGCAGAAGCCGCCGGTGCCTCCGGTGGCGCCGGTGCTTCCCGTGCCGGGTGCGCCGGCGATGCCGCCGCTGCCTCCGATGCCGCCGATGCGCGGGTTCCTGGCGCCGGGCCTTCCGCCGGGTGCGGCGCAGCGGGCGGGCGTGAGTGCTGACGTGCAGAAGAAGGTGCGCGACGTGACGTTCGAAGCGAACGAGCAGTTGATTGGGCTCGAGGCCGACCTGAAGCGCGCGCAGCTCGAGCTCGAGAAGGCGCTCGCCGCGACCCAGGTCGATGAGGCGACGGTGATGAACAAGCTCGAGGTGGTGAGCCGCACCGAGCTCGCGGTGCGAAAGAATCGCATGGGGTTGCTGGTGCGCATCCGCAGGCTGGTCGGCCCGGAGACGTGGGACAAGCTGCAGGCCGAGATGCCGGAGCAGGGCTCGATGATGATGATGGTCGGCCCCGGCGGTGGCGCGCGTCGTGAGGTGCGCGTGATTCGCACGCCCGAGGGCGGCGAGCAGATCGACATTCAGGGCGACTGAGTCCCGTTCAGTCGGAGAGCGGATACAGGTTGAGGCCGACCCCGGCCTCCGAGCAGCTTCTCGGCGAGCTGTGGCACGACGGAAGCGCCGAGCTCCGCTTCCCAGAAGCCGCCCTCGGGGGGCAGGTCCTTTCGGTCGTTGCCCACCACGAGCTGGTACCCATCGAGGCCCAGCGCGTCGAGCCCGGTGATGAGCGCCGTCAGGTCATTGATGACGACCTCCTCGCCGGTGGGCTTTCGTTTGGACGTCTTCGTCACCTTGAACGCTTCGAATCGAACGGAGTGGGGCGTCGACATCGTCTTCTCCCAAGGTCAGTTCACGACGGCTTGACGCAGCACGCTCGCGTACCCGTTGGCCATCGTCGCGTCAGCGTACGCGCCGCGGGCCTCGAGCAACTCGTGAAACGCGCGCAGCCGGTAGTGCGGCACCTTCGGCAGCAGGTGGTGCTCGAGGTGGAAGTTCACGTGGTGCGGCGCGACGGTGAGGCGCGCGAGCGGGTTGGCGAGCGTGGTGCGCGTGTTGAGCAGCGCGTCGGTCGAGGTCTTCGTCATGCCGTGCTCGGCGATGGACCGAATGCGCACGAACACGCTGAACGTCGTCGCCCACGCCAGCACCCACACGCCGAACAGCCAGCCGTGGCCCGTCAACGAGAGCAGCGCCCAGAGGGTGAGGTTGGTGAGCAGCACGAGCCCCAGGTGGCGCGCGAGGTTCTCGAGCATCGAGCGCAGCGGAGGGCGTGGCTCGACCTTCTTCGCGCTGGTCGACGCCGTGTAGGTGATGAGCCCCGCATCCATCGCGAGCAGGCCGAGCACGCGGCGCACGAAGGCGACGCCGGTGAGGTCACGCAGGAGCTTGCGGGCGAGCGAGGCGCGGGTGGTGGGGAAGGCGTCGGCGAGGCCGAGGTCGGGGTCGTCTTCGAGCGAGGTGCGCGAGTGGTGCTTCGCGTGGTGCACGCGGTAGTCGCCGAGCCGCTGCCACACCGGCGCGGCGCAGAGCCACTTTCCGACGACGTCGTTGAGCCACGGCGTGCGGAAGAGCGATTGGTGCGAGCACTCGTGCATGAGGATGGCGAGCGCGAGGTGGCGGCCTCCGAGGAGGATGAGGGTCGCCGCCCACGCGAACGGGCTCGTGGGGAACGCCGCGAGCAGCGCGAAGGCGCCGGCGATGAGGCCCCAGGTGGTGAGCACCGAGAGCGCGCCGCGGAGGTCATTGGCGGTGGTGAAGGTGGCGATTTCCTCAGGCGAGAGCCAGGTGGCGGCGGTGCGGCGAATGGGTGCGTTCATGTGACGTCCTGTCTCCCTCTCCTCCTGCGGAGTGACTCAGAGTGAAGTGCAGAAGACCTTTCTCCCTCTCCTCCTGCGGAGGAGAGGGTCGGGGAGAGGAGTGATGCATCGGGCAGCGAGGTCTGGAGCGTGCCGACGTGAGCGGCTCGATTCAGCGACTCGGCGCTGCTCGCCCACGACCGCCGGCGGGTGCCGCGCACCGGAAGGCTCGCCTCCTCTCCCCAACCCTCTTCTCCGCGGGAGGAGAGGGAGACAGAGTTTCGGCTGGGCATGGAGAGGGTGTTCATGCTTCGAGTTCCTCGAGCATCGACGACCACAGCGCGAAGCCCTGCTCGTCGAGCGTGGACATGGCTTCAGCCAGGGCTCGCCGCGGCTCAGGGTCGGCCATCGACTCGGGCAGGAGAGGATCTCTCGCGAGAAAGCGCAGCACCTCATCGCCGAGCCAGAAGCTCCTCACCGCTGCCTTCTTCGTCGTCGCATTGCGGCTGGCGCGCAGAAACCGCTGCACCCGCGCCCCCAGCTCGCGTGCCTTCTTCTCGTCGCCCGCCACGTCCCACCCGCGCTCGGCGTCACGCAGTTGCCCGCTGTCGAGCCGCACCTCGACGACGTCGGCCGCCCGGTCGAGCCCGAGGCGGTGCAGGTGCCCCTCGACCACCACCCGCCCACCCGCAAGGTTGTCGGGTCGCAGCCACAGCCCGTGACGGAACGCCCTGAAGCCTGACAGATGCAGCGCGCGCTCTCGCCGTGCCACCAGCGCCGTGTTGCTGCGGCTCAAGTCACCCAGCAGAACCCCCAGAAACCCACCCTTCCACGGTACCCGGGCTGCAAAGCCGGTCTTGAAGGTGCGCACGTGCGCGATGGCGCTGCGCCGCATCGGCGAGAGCACGTAGCGCCCCCGAGTCTCGGGCACGATCTCCCCGCGCGCCGAGAGCCGCGACAACGAGAGCCGCATCGCGTTGCCGCTGACGCCGAGCACCTCGCCACCGGCCACGAGGGTCGCCGCCGACAAGGCACGACCGCGCGACGCGCCGAGGAAGGCGAGGGCGACCTGCTGGGCCGAGGCGGAGCGGCTCACTCGCAGTGATATGTCACAGAGCAGCGCAAGTTGGAAAGCGTGTGACACATCGTTGCGCCGTCGGTCGGTCGCTCGACGCGAGGGTTTGGTGAGCGCGCCGCCTGCGGGTACAAGGCCCCCATGGAGAAGAAGCTGAAGGTTGGAGTTCTGGGCGCCACCGGCATGGTCGGGCAGCGCTTCGTCGCGCTGATGGCAGACCACCCGTGGTTCGAGCTGGTGTCGGTCGCCGCGAGCCCCGGCTCAGCGGGCAAGCCGTACGGCGAGGCCGTCGCGGGGAGGTGGACGCTCCCCACCCCCGTGCCCTCGCGCGCCGCGCAGTTGGTCGTGTCCGACGCGAGCGACGTGAAGCAGGTCAGCAGCGAGGTCGACTTCGTCTTTTGCGCGGTCGACATGCCGAAGGACGCCACGGCGAAGCTCGAAGACGACTACGCGAGGGCCGAGACGCCAGTGGTGTCGAACAACTCCGCGCACCGGTGGACGCCTGACGTGCCGATGATGATCCCCGAGATCAACGACGCGCACGCCGCGGTCATCGAGGCCCAGCGCCGCCGCCTCGGCACGAAGCGTGGCTTCGTGAGCGTGAAGCCGAACTGCTCGATTCAGAGCTACGTGCCCGCGCTGCACCCGCTCCGGCACTTTGGGCTGACGAAGGTCGCGGTCTGCACGTACCAGGCGATTTCCGGCGCGGGGAAGACGTTCGAGAGCTGGCCCGAGATGGTCGACAACGTCATCCCCTTCATCAAAGGCGAAGAAGAGAAGAGCGAGCAGGAACCGCTGAAGATCTGGGGCCAGGTCGTCGACGGCCGCATCACCCCCGCGAGCGCCCCCGCCATCACCGCGCAGTGCATTCGCGTGCCGGTGAGCGACGGCCACCTCGCCGCGGTGTTCGTCTCGTTCGAGAAGAAGCCGACGAAGGACGAGATTCTCGCGGCGTGGCGTTCGTTCTCGGGCAAGCCGCAGGCGCTCCAGCTGCCGAGCGCGCCGACGCCCTTCCTCACCTACTTCGAAGACGACAACCGGCCGCAGACGAAGCTCGATCGCGACCTGGGCCACGGGCAGGCCGTGAGCCTCGGGCGGTTGCGCCCCGACCCGGTGTTCGACTGGCGCTTCATCGGGCTCTCGCACAACACGGTGCGCGGCGCGGCGGGCGGCGCGGTGCTGACCGCCGAGCTGCTCAAGGCAGAGGGCTACCTCACGTCGAAGTGACCGTTCACTCGCAGCACGCGACGGGGCGCGGCACCTGGCAGCCGTAGTTGCCTGAGGTCACGAAGGAGGTGCCAATCGTGCCGTCGGTGCGCACCAGGAAGCCTTCGTACAAGTTGGTGCCGTTCGACCAGCGGCTGCAGATGTAGCCGTAGCCGCGTTTGCCCGGCTGCACCTCGTCGTAGTCGTCGACCCACGCGCCGCTGCCTGGGACAGGCGCGCCCGTGAAGGCCTGCGTGTATTCGCCCTTGTGGCAGAAATGCGAGCCGGGGAAGGCCGAGCGGCAGATGGCATGCGCGCCGACGCGGCCGCCGAGGTTGCCGGTGTAGTTGGTGGGCGTGAAGCCGCGGAAGCGAACGGCCTTCGACGAGAAGCAGCACGCGACCGGGCGGGGCACCTGGCAGCCGTAGTTGCCAGAGGTCACGAAGGAGGTGCCAATCGTGCCGTCGGCGCGCACGACGAAGCCTTCGTAGAGGGTGGTGCCGTTCGACCAGCGGCTGCAGATGTAGCCGTAACCGCGCGCGGCGGGCTGCGCCGAGTCCCAGTCGTCGACCCAGGCGCCGCTCGCGGGCACCGTCAAGTCGGAAGTGCTGAGCGTGTATTCGTTCTCGTCGCAGAAGTGCGAGCCCGGGAATTCACCCGAGCAGATGGCGTGCCCGCCGACACGGCCGCCGAGATTGCCGGTGTACGAGGTCGCGGTGAAGCCGGCGAAGGTGACCCAGTCGCCGGTGACGACCACTCCGCCGTCGACGAGCGTCACCGCGCCGGGAGGGCCGGCCGGGCCAGCGGGGCCCGTCGCGCCCGGGTTTCCCTGCGCGCCGATGGGGCCTGCTGCGCCAGTCGGGCCGATGGCGCCCGTCGCGCCCGTCGCTCCCGTCGCTCCGGTCGCGCCGATGGGGCCGATGGGACCTTGAGGTCCTGAGGGGCCGGTGAGGCCGGTCGCTCCGGTCGGGCCGGCGGGGCCCGTCATCCCGGTCGCGCCGGTCGGGCCGATGGGACCTTGAGGGCCTGCGGGGCCGGTCATGCCAGTCGCTCCCGTGGGGCCTGCAGGGCCCGTCATGCCGGTCGCACCGCCAGGGCCGACGGGGCCGGTGGCGCCCTGCGGACCCGCGGCGCCGTTGCACAGCGCGAGCGAGCCGCCGTCAGGGAGGCCGACGAGCACGCCGCCAGTGGCGCACTGTGCGCTCATCGTCGGAAGCGCGGCCGCGGTGACGCTCAGACCCGTCGCTCCGGTCGGTCCCGCGGGGCCGACGGAGCCGGGCGCGCCGTTGCAGACGTGCGAGACGCCAGCGTCGCTGAGCTGCGTGAGGCGCACGCCACCGGTGGGGCACGGCTGGCCACCGGCGCTGACGGGCGTGACGATGACCGACGCGCCGGGCGGGCCGACGACCACGCCGCCATCGATGACGAGCACGGCCCCTTGAGGACCTTGAACGCCCTGGGGGCCCGTGGGGCCCTGCGCACCGGTTCCACCTGTCGCGCCTGTTTCACCGGCGGGGCCCTGAGCGCCCTGGTCTCCCTTCGGGCCGGCGGGACCTTGCGCGCCTTGTGGACCGACGGGGCCCTGCGCGCCTTGTGGACCGACGGGGCCCTCGGTGCCTGGCTGTGCGGGGCAGGCGGCGAGGGCGAGGCACAGGACAGTGAGCAGCGAGTAACGGGTCATGTGCGCTCGACACCTCAGTCGATGACCAAGTGCAAGCGAGTGTCACACCCCTGCGTCGGGAAAGCCGCCGCCGCTGCTGTTGCGGAAAGAGCCGGTGCACGCCTGATTTCCCCGGCACTGGAGCGCAAAGTCGCACGCCCCACCGGGTGGTGACGGAATGGTGCAGACCCCAAGTGAGTCATCCAGGCCGCGCGTGCCCCTTTGCCTCGCACGAGGCCACGGCCCTTCGACAACTGGCCGTCGGGGATGCGCGAGATGCACTCGCCGCCCCGATTCAACGCGAGCGAGACTCGATCGACCGAGCCGCCAACCAGCCACGCCGCCCGCGCGTGACCGGTCTCGTGGCCCATCACGGCGGGTCGGTGTGTGAAGTGAGTCCCTCTCCGCGGCAACCAACGTGCCGAGGCTGCGCGACCGAACACCACGCCATGGGTGGGTGGCGTCCGAGTTTGTCACCTTTGAGTACACACTTTTTTCGTCGGGCCCCGCCGCCCGCGTCCTGAAGTTCTCGAGGACCCCTGTGTCGGTGAAGCAGAGCGAGTGATCTCGCGACGGCTCGGCGGGCGCGTGTGTCAGCTTGCGACGAGTGCGTGAAGTGAACACCCATCGCCCGACGCCGAGGGGCACGCCGCGCTTCTCGACGTGCGCCCATTCCCGCACCCCTTCGCTCACCAGGGCCCCCGGTCAGTCGTCGCCTGCGCGCTGTGCACTCGTGACATCCGCAGCGTCATCGGCACCGCCCGGCTGCCCATCGGCACCGAGAGAGATGACCAGAGGCTCGCCATCGACCGCTCTCCACTCGAGCGGGGTTCCCCACGGGTCGCGTGGCAGTTCCTTCAGCGTCTTCGCTCTGAGCAACGGCTCGAAGCCCTCGCGTGGATCCGGGTAGCGACCCTTCGTGGCGCGGTACAGCTCGAGCGCCGTCGCGGCGTTCTTCACATCCAGCCGCGCGGTCGTGCGCTGCGACGTTCGATGCACGCCGACGGCGTACACGGCGACCGCGCTCATCAACATCGCCACGATGGTGATGACCACGATGATCTCAATCAGACTCAACCCTCTTCGACTTCTCCGCGACATGAGTAACTCCTCGTTGCTCCCAGGTGTCGCGGTCGCTGTGCAAATCGAAGACCGACCTTCGCCCGAGCGAGCACCGCCGCGCGGATTGTCAGTTTGACGAAGCGGGGCACTCCCGCGCTGCCAGCGCGTCGAGCACGCCGTCGAACTCCGCCTGCTGCGGCTGCGAGAAGTCTTCGGCGCGCAGCTTCTTCACGGCCTCGAGAAAGTTCGACCAGCTCCGGCACTGCGACTTGAGGCGCTCGAACGCCCCACGCCCGGAGTCGTAGGTGCGAATGCCCGCGAGGTCTGCGTTGTTGAACGACCGCCGCGAGCCGAGTGACTTCTGCAACGCGAGCAGCCGTTCTTTCTTCGCAGCGAGCTTCTCCACGTCGCTCACGCTCGACGCGTAGAGCGCCGCGAGATCATCGTGCGCCTGCCGCAGCTGGTTCATGGCGCGCGCGCCCCGCGCTTCACCCTCGAAGTACGCCTTCGCCTCAGGCGCATCGGGCCCCACCCAGAGCAGCAGCAAGTCTCTGGTCAGTTGATCCGCGATGAAGCTCGCGAGGCTCTCGTCGAACGCCGATTGATCCGTCACGTACAGCGTCGCGTGCACGCTCTCGTGGAGAATGACGTTGATCAACTCGCCCAGCGCATCGGGCCCCTCAGGGATCATGGTCGACAGCACCGGGTCCTGGAACCACCCGAGCGTCGAGTACGCCGCTGCCGTGCGCACCGTCACGTCGAGCTGCTCTTCCTTCCCGAGCTCCGCCGCGTACTCGCGTGCCCGGGCCGCGTCGAAGAAGCCCAGGTACGGCACCGTACCCACGATGGGGAAGGACCAGCGTCTGGGCTTGAATTCGAGCGGCGCGCAGCCCTGCACCACGTACACGGCGGCCGAGCGGCGCAGGTCGACGTAGTGGTCGTAGTTGCGCGTCGGGGTGAGCCCCCGCTTCTGGCCGTAGCGCTTGATGGCCGGCACCCGCGAGAGCAGGGAGGACACGTGCGGAGGGGTCGTCGGGTCGAGCGCGACGGTCTTCAACGAGCGCGCGGAGTGGACGAGCTCGTACTGCCCTCCCGCCGCCTGAAGCAGGTAGCCCGTGGTGAAGCAGCCCGAGGTCGGGAGCGCGAGGAGAAGGACGAGGAAGCGTGGAATGGCGTTCACCCCTCTCCACGGCGGGGCCGGGAGGCTGTGCGCCATTCCCGAATGCTCCAGCCCAGCCGCCAGATGGCGTCACCGAACGACGCGATGAACGCGGTCATCACTGCCGCTCCCGGCGCACGGAACACGCGCTCGGAGAAGATCGTGAACGTCATCACCATCAACGCGGCGTACCCGCTGAACCCCGTCGCCAGCAGCCCGACCACGTGCACCGCCATGCGCTGCCCCAGCCCGCTCGAGGCGCGCGCCACGAAGGGGGCCGAGATGGCGATGAGCAACGCCGGCACCACCACCGCCCACGCCTCGAGGTCGAACTTCTTCACCAGCTCGAGCCCGGTCAGCTCGGAGCTCTTCGGTGACGAGCCGCACGAGTCGACCTCCACCACCCACACCAGCGGCAACACCACCGGCACGAAGCTCAGGAGACTGCCTCGCAGCCATGGCACTCGATTGCTACGCACACAGGCCGCTTTCCAGCAGGCGAACTGCGTCGCCCGGCTCCGGCTCGGTGGCAGCGACCTCGCTCACCTCGAGGTCGACCTCAGGCAGCGAAAGGCAGACGTGGTTCACGGCTTCTTCTTGATCAAGTCAGCGAACGAGCGCTTCGCGATGCCCTTGGCGCGCGCTTCGTCAGCAATGCGCTCACGCTCGAGCTCCAGCGTCTTCTCGCGCTTCACGTCGGTCGCCTCGGTCGCTTCGTTCCTGGTGACGGGCTGCAGTCGGCGAATCGCTTCGATGCGGCGGTCTTCGCGGTACCCAGAGGACATGACCCAACCCTAGCGCGAACCCGGGTCGAGCGACCGGCGCGCCGAGAGGCCAGTGCGCTCGGAAAGACGATCACCCCTCTCCCCGACCCTCTCCCCGCGGGGGAGAGGGAGACAGGTATGATGTCGTTTCGGGTGCCCATGCGGATTCGCGAGGTGAAGTCTTCCGATGTCGAAGCGGTCGTCGCGCTGGTGCGCACCACGCTCAACGAGTTCGGCATCGCCTTCGGCGAAGGCGCCGAGACCGATGCGCAATTGAGCCACCTCCCCGAGAGCTACACCGCGCACGGCGGCGCCTTCTTCATCGCTGAAGAGAACGGCCTGCTCGTCGGCACCGCCGGAATCGCCGCGCTGCCCGACCAGCCCGGCGTCTTCGAGCTGCGCAAGATGTACCTCGCGCCCTCCACCCGCGGGAAAGGCGTCGGCCAGCAGCTCTTCGACGCCTGCCGCCGCTTCGTCACCTCAGCAGGCGCTCACCGCGTGGTGCTCGACACGACCGAGAAGATGACGGCTGCCATCGCCTTCTACGAGCGGAACGGCTTCGTGCGCGACGACACCCAGCGGCGCGCTTCTCGATGTTCACGCGGTTACCGGCTCGAGCTCTGACTTCTCAGTTCCTGGGAAAACCCTGCAGAATTCAAAGGGTACGCAACTGTCGCGAGGTTCATCCGACAATGTGCGACACCGTGCGACTCGTTGCCCGCCAGCCTCTTCGCCAGCCGCTGACCCCTGCCCAGCACGCGCAGGTGACCCGCACCGCGAAGGAGCTGGACCTCTTCGTCAAGCTGCAGACGAGCGCCCCGGTGGAACGCACGGCGCGCATCGAGCCGTCTTCGAAGGCCTTCGTCGCCGCCGCGAAGTACGACTACCAGTCGCTGGTCAGCCACTACGGCGAAGCGAAGCTGCCGGCTGCGTTTCGCGTGAGCGTGGTGCCACCTGAAGTCGTGAACGTGGTGAAGGCCTTCGCCGCCCAGCACCGCGGCAGCCCCGAGGTGGCGCTCAACACCATCGACGGGCAGCGCTCGTTTCAGGTGCAGGTGCCGGTGGCCGAGCGCACCCACGTGCTGCTGCTCGGCGCGCGCGGTCAGGAGCTCGCGCGTGGAGAAGTGAAGGGCGCGAAGCTCTCGTGGAACTGGTGACTACTTCAGCCGCTCGTCGAGCATCGCGCGCACCGCTTCGAGCTGCATCGGCTTGACCATGTACCCGTCGGCGCCACAGCTCGCGGCCGCCTGCGCAATCTTCGACTCGGCCATCGCCGAGAGCATCACCACCTGCAGGTGCTGGAGCGCGGCGTCGGCGCGAATCGCCTTGCAGACCTCGAGGCCGTCGAGCCCGGGCATCAGCACGTCGATCAGCACGAGGTCGGGCTTCTCTTTGCGAATCAGCTCGAGCGCGAGGTCTCCGCGTTCGGCGCGCATCACGCGGTGGCCGGCCTTGGTGATGACACGCGAGGTGAAGTCGAGAATCGACGCGTCGTCGTCGGCGATGACGACCAGGCGCGAGCGCACGCTGGCAGGCACCACGCGCTGACCGAGCGCCTCCAAGGCGATGTCGAGCCGCTTGCTGGTGGTCTCGTCGAGCCCCAGCAGCTTCAAGCCCGCCAGCGACAGCTCGGGCCGCGTCCACATCACCTGGGCCGCGAGCAGGGCGTCGGTGCCGTCGGTGAGGGTGAGGGCGAGGGTGAGCTGCGCGTCTTTCACGAGCGGCTGCGGCGTCTTCAGGGTCAACCCGTGGCGCGAGAGGCTCTTCGCGAAACAGCCGTGCATCGCCACCGGCGAGAGCACCCGCGCCGACAGGTCGCAGTCGACGCGCACTTCTGAGCGGCCGGCGATGCGCGCGGCGTCATCGTGGTGGGCGACCAGGGCCTTGCACTTCTCGACCGAGGCGGCGTCGAGCTTCACCAGCAGCCCCGCGGGAGAGCTGCCTGCCAGCGGCCGCACCTGCTTCACCACCGCATTGACGAGGATGGGGGCCTCGAGCTTCGGCACGTCGAGCTCGAGCTGCACGGGCGTGCCGGGCTGCAGCACCTCGGCCGTGGGAACGAACACGGCTTCACCCCCCGAGACGACGACCTCGGTCAGCAGGCGCGAACGGGACAGGTACTGCAGCTTGAGGCGCATCCGGTCTCAGACGTTGAAGCGGAAGTGCATGCAGTCTCCGTCCTGCACCACGTATTCCTTGCCTTCCATGCGCAGCAGGCCCTTGTCGCGCACGGCCGCTTCACTGCCCAGCGAGAGCAGGTCTTTCCACGACATGACCTCGGCCTTGATGAAGCCGCGCTCGAAGTCGGAATGGATGACGCCGGCCGCCTGCGGGGCCTTGAAGCCCTGGCGAATGGTCCACGCGCGGACCTCTTTCTCTCCGACGGTGAAGTACGTCCACAGGCCGAGCATCTTGTAGCCGGCGCGCACCACCTTGTTCAGGCCGGGCTCGTCGAGGCCCGCATCTTTCAGGAAGCTGGGGCGGTCTTCGACGGGCAGCTGCTGAATCTCGGCTTCCAGCGCGGCGGCGAGCACCACCACCTCAGAGCCTTCTTTCGCGGCGATGGCCTTCACGGCCTGCACGTTGGCGTCGCCGTCGGCCTTGCCGAGCTGCGCCTCGTTCACGTTGGCGATGTAGAGCACCGGCTTGTCGGTGAGGAGGAAGAGCTCCTTCACGAGCGCCTTCTCGTCGTCGGTCAGGCCGTGGCCGCGCACCGGCACACCGTCGTCGAGCTTCGCCTTCAGCTTGTCGAGCACCGCGAGCTCGAGCTTGGCGAGCTCACCCTCTTTGCCGGGCGACTTGGCGGTGCGCTGCGTCTTCTCGCGGCGCTTCTCGACGGTCTCGAGGTCCTTCAGGCAGAGCTCGGTGTCGACGACGTCTTTGTCGCGCTGGGGGTTCACGCTGCCTTCGACGTGGGTGATGTTGTCGTCGACGAAGCAGCGCAGCACGTACAGCACCGCGTCGACCTGGCGGATGTTGGCGAGGAACTGGTTGCCGAGGCCCTCGCCCTTGCTCGCGCCGCGCACCAGGCCCGCGATGTCGACGAACTCGAGCGTGGTGAAGATGGTCTTCTGCGGCTTCACGAGCGCGGAGATTTGATCGATCCGCTCGTCGGGCACGGGCACCACGCCGATGTTCGGCTCGATGGTGGCGAAGGGGTAGTTGGCAGCGAGCGCGCCGGCGTTGCTCAGCGCGTTGAAGAGAGTGGACTTGCCGACGTTCGGCAGCCCGACGATTCCGATGGAAAGGCCCATAGCGGCTCGGGCAGTACCAGCCAGCGCGCAGCGGGTAAAGCCGGGCGGAAAGGACCTGCGCGCGTCTGCTGCGGGAAGAAGCCGCGGTCGAGGTCTCGCTCCACCAGGTGGCGGCGATGGCAAGGTGGTCTCGCTCTCGTCGCGGCGGCGGCGCGTCACCGCGGTCGTCGCGTCGGCGGTGGCTGCGATTGCGGCCGCGGTGGTGCTGGTGGTGGCGCTCGGCTCGAGCGACGGGCCCGGGCCGGCCCCGGCCTTGCGGCAGTGCAGCGACCCGGCACCGCGCGCGAGTGCATCTCGAAGGTGCAGTTCGATGGCGTGCTCACCATCGGTCCCCGAGGTGGCGGTGACCGACCTCGTGGGGCCGTTGCGCAAGGACAGCGCGCCGACCAGCGGTGGGCCGAGCGGCGGGAGCCTCTGAGCGCTGCCTCGAGTGGTTGAAAATCGACACGGTGGGTCGATTTTCGACGGCTCGTGGTGGCGCCGCCCGCATCGCGCACCCCGCACTGACGACTCAACGTGCCGTGGTCGAACGGCGCTGACGGCGACGCGAGAGCGCCACGAGGGCGAGCGCCATGACCGCAGTGGCGTCGACGCTCGTGCAGCCGCAGCTCGCGACGACGGGCTCGGGTTCGACGAAGGGCGTTGGCTCGGGCTGCACCGTCGAGTCGCTCGCGGTGAAGCCCACGGCGGTGCTGCGCGTGCTCTTCCCCGACGCGTCGCGCGCGATGGCGACGAGCGTGTGGGCCCCGACACTCACCGGCACCACGCTGGTGAAGGGCCCCGTCGTGAACGTCTGCACCACCACGCCATCGAGCTCGAAGTCGACGCCCGTCACTCCGAGGTCGTCGCTCGCCGTCGCGCTGACGCTCACCTGCAGCCCCGTCATCGCGCCGTCCGTGGGCGTGTCGAGGCTCACCACCGGCGGCGTCACGTCGACCGGCCCGCTCATGCCGACGAACACCGGCACCGGCGCGCTCGTCGTCGTGTTGCCCGCGGCGTCTCTTGCGCGCGCGGTGAGGGAGTGCATGCCATCGCTCAGCGCCGCCACGTCGAGTACCACGCCGTACGGCGCCATCGCCACGCTGCCGATGGAGGTCGTGCCGTCGACGAAGAAGTCCACGTTGACCACGCCCACGTTGTCGCTCGCGGTCGCGGTGACGCTCTGCATGCCCATCACCTGCGCGTTGGGCACCGGAGCCGTCACGCTCACCGTCGGCGCCTCGGTGTCAGGCGTCGCCACGATGGTCACTTGCGCGCTGGAACTCGCCGCGCCCGCCACGGCCGTCACGAGGAAGGGCCCGCCCTCGACCATTCCCGCGGTGAAGGCGCCCGTCGCGTCGACCGTGCCGCCCCCGCTCACGGCCCACGTGAAGGTCGGCGCGGGCACGATGGGCTCGTCGAATTGGTCGAACGCCCCCACGCTGAAGGTCTGCATCTGCCCCGGCTGCAGCACCACCACGCTGGGCTGCACGTCGACCCGGGTGATGGTGCTCGACACCACGACCGAGACCGCGCTCGTCGCCACGTTCCCCGCGCCATCGACCACGGTGACGAGGAAGTCGTAGGTGCCGCTCTGCGTGAAGGTGACGTCCACGTCCTTCGCGGCGTTCGAGTCGTTGACCGAATACGTCACCGTCGTCGGGGCGCTCGTCGTCGACCAGCGGTACACGAGCCCCGGTTCGCCCGCATCGTCGCTCGCCCGCACGCGCAGGCGCGTCGTCGTGCCGGCCACGGGGTTCGGGGTTGCGCTCGCCGCAGTGGTGATGGTGGGCGCGCCGGCGCCGGTGACGGTGACGAGCGCGGTGGCCGTGCGCCCGCCTCCGCTCGCGGTGACGGTGAAGGGGCCGCCCGCAGTCGTGCCCGCGGTGAAGACGCCGACGGTCGTGCCGCTGATGGTGCCTCCTCCGCTCACCGTCCACGTGATGGGGTTGACGAACATCGTGCGGCCGAACTGGTCGATGCCCTGCGCCTGAAAATTCCGCACCGCGCCCGTCAGCACGTTCGCCGACGCCGGCGTGACGGTGAGCCCGCTCGCCACCTGCTGCACCTGCACCACGACCTGGCTGGTGACGCTCAGCCCGCCCGGGTCGGCGATGGTGCATTGAATCGTGTACGTGCCGGCGCCCGAGAAGGTGGCGGTGGTCGCCTTCGCGCCGTTGGTGCCGCTCGCCGAGAAGCCCACCGGGTACGAGCTGCCCGACGCGAGCCACGAATAGGTGAGCAGGTTCTCACCCGTGTCGTCGGCGCCGAGCACCGTGAGCGACGTCGTGGTGCCCGTCGTCACGGGCGAGGGGCTCGCCGCCACGGTGCTCGCCACCGTCGGCGGAGCGTTCACCACGGTGGTGGTGAAGTCCTGCCCGGTGACGTTGGCCGTCGACACCGTCACCGCCAGCGTGGCGGGCACGAAGGTGTTGCTTGGGAGCGTCGGGGTGAGCGTGAAGGTGCCTGCGGGCACGCCGACGAGCGTGTAGCGGCCCAGCGAGTCGGCGGTGGCCGTGCGGGTGCCGTCGCTCACCACCACGCCCGGCAGCGGGGTGCCGCCGGTGCGAATGGTGCCGCTCACCAGGAAGCTGGGCGTCGTCGCCACGGAAAAGGTGAGCCCGTTGCGGCCCATGTTGGCGATGGTGATGGGGTTGGTGAAGTTGTTCGGCGTCAGCGTCACGCCGGGGCTCGAGGCGAGGAGGTTCCACTGCCCGTTGGGCACCGAGTTCAAGAAGAACAGCCAGTTGCTCCCCGAGCGGGTCGCGGTGGCCGAGCGGATGCCGTCGGTCACCACCGGCGCGGTCGGCACGTTCGCCGCGGGGATGGAGCCGGTCACCGAGAAGCCCGTCGCGAAGAAGTTCTGCCCGGTGAGGTTGCCGCCCGAGAGCTCGAGCGGGTTCACGAACGAGGGCTGGTACTGCCAGCCCGGCTGCGTCGCGGTGAGCGTGTAGCCGCCCGAGAGGAAGCCGGTCAGCGTGTAGGTGCCCGAGGCGCTGGTGGTGGCGGTGCGGCTGCCGTCGCTGACGACGACTCCGGCGACGGGCATGCCGGCAGCCGTCACCGTTCCGCTGATGGAGTTGCCCGCATTCTGTGCCCCCGTGAAGTCGAGCCCGCTGCTCGAGGCGCTCACCGCCAGCGGCGCTGCGAACGAGCGAGTGAAGGTGAAGTCGGTCTTGCCGGCGTTGAGCGTGTAGCTGCCCGCGGGCACGTTGGTGAGCCGCCACGCGCCGTCGGTGGTGGTGAAGGCGACGCGCGTGCCGTCGGTGACGCGCACGTCGGCGAGCGGCTGGCCCCCGACGGTGACGGTGCCGGCGAGCGTGAAGGTCGTTGGTGTCCCAACGGTGATGAGCACCGTGGCGCTCGCGGTCTTGCCCTTCATGTCACTGACCGTGAGCCGCACGTTGTACGTGCGCGCCATGCCGAAGGTCTTCGTCACCATCGCGGCGTTCGGGCCCCACGTCGCGTCGTCGAAGTCCCACGCGTACGCGAGCGCGTCGCCGTCGGGGTCGCTCGCGGTGGCGGCGAAGGTGACCACGTCGGTGGTGGTGACCGTCGTCGCGCTGGCGTTGAGCGACACCGTCGGGGCGCGGTTCCCCGGGAAGGTGCCGAGGTTGATGACCACGTCGATGGCTTCGGGCGTCGTGCCCGCCTTCGCGATGGGCGTGAAGTGGATGCCGGCGAACGAGTCGGAGAGCGTGCGGCCGATGATCAGCGTCGAGTTGTTGCGGTTGCCGTCGCCCGGCGTCATGTCGAGCAACTGCGAGCTCGCGCCGGGGCCATCCCAATTGAGTGAGAGCCCGTCGCGGGTGTGCGCGGTGTTGAGGCCGGGGCGGTACTCGAGCCAGTACGCGCGGGCGGTCGTGCGCGCGACGCGAACGGCCTGCAGCCCGCTGCCCACCACGGGCTCGAGCGCCTGCACCCGGTACGTGCCGCTCGTCGTCACCGTCGGTGCCGCCATGGGCACCAGCCAGTTGAAGCGGCTCTTGTTCCACGCGTTGATGTGGTTCACCACGCCGCCGCCGGTGCCCATCACGTCGAACGGGTTGCCGTACTCGATGCTGGTGCCGCTCGGCTCGAGGGGGTTGAGCGCCGAGGTCTGCCACGCGTTCGCGTGCTGCGAGCCATAGTTGTGGCCGAGCTCGTGCGCGGTGACGCGCAGCGAGAAGTTGCCGTTGAGCCACGTGCCGCGGCTGCCGACGTACCCGCGCCCCGCCCAGCCCCCGTACACCGACGCAAAGCCGACGATGTCGTTGGTGTAGCTGCTCGCGACGAAGCCCGCGTCGGCCGCGAGGGCCAGCGCCTCGCTGCGAATCTGGAAGTACGAGTTGGCGTCGGCTGCATAGAACGACTTGGGGTAGGGCAGCCGCAGCGTGGGCGTCACCGTCGTCGAGTAGGTGGTCTTGTTGTACGAGCTGGCGACGAAGTAGTCGCTGACGTTCGTGTTGATGAGCGTCTCCGCGGCCGATTGCGAGACGGGGTCACCGGGCTGATCAGAGAAGTCGACGCGAATGAAGAGGGCGGTCTTGGGGCCTTCGGTCCACGCGCTGGCAGGAGGTTCTCCTTCGGCGATGGCGGCCTGCATTTCCCCGCTGGCGAGGGTCTGGTCGAACGCCTCGGCGTGCTCGACGACACAGAAGCCGTAGAGCGCGTCACCGCCGTTGAACACGAGGTCGCTCTCGGGCTTCTTCTTCGAGACCGGGCAGGGGCGCGGGAACTCGAGCGCGAGGTCAGGGCGCGCTTCACCGGGGAAGAGCCGGCGCAGGCGCTTCTCGGTGAGGGCGATGGCCCCGTCGAGCTCGACGCCGTGGAGGCGAACGCGGTTGCGGCTCATCGAGTCGGCGCGGGTGCCGAAGAGGCCCGCGCGCAGCGAGAACTCGTCGCCGGGGAAGGTGACCCAGGCCTCGGTTGGTGGACAGGAGACGTCGTTGTCTTCCGAGACGGCCGCGATGAGGGCGAGGTCGCCGATGCCGTCGCGCCAGCGCTCGATGCCGGGCTGCAGCGCTTCGGGCACGGCGTCTCGTTCGACGGGGCTGACCGCGAGCTCGAGCGCGAGGCGCGGGTCGGTGACGAGAATGCGGTTCATCGCGACGCGGCGGGCGGCGATGAGCTCGGCGCCCTGCAGTTCGAGGTCGGCGCGCTTCTCGGGTGACGCGGCGAGGTAGCGCGTGAGCCACTGGCGGAAGGCGACGTTCGCGGCGCCCGGGTCGGTCGAGTGGAGTGCGTCGCTGCGGCGCGACGGTGACGTGTTCGGCTCGGACGGCGGCAGCTGGCAGGCCACAAGGCTCGCGACGAGAGACAGCACGACGATGCGGGGCATGGCGCGAAGTTGAGCAGGTCTCGAGCGGTTGCGCCTGAGGCACGACGTGTCGAGGGGGTGGATGTGGGGAAAAGCGCGTTGGAGTCCATGTCGGCAAAGCAGCGCCCCGTCTTCGCGACCACGGACTGATCAGCGACCTGCGTCCCCGATCGTCCGTCTGGCTGTTGCGAAGGCCGTGGCTTACATGTGGGACAACAACTCCGTCTTGAAGTCAGCCACCTCGACCGGCGCCGCGGCCGACATCAGCGCGAGGGCGAGAGGAGCGCTTCGCACGAAGTTGAGCAGCAGCGCGCCGAGCAGCCCCGACACCAGCCACATCAAGCGCGCCTTCGACCAGTTGGCGTTGATCTTCTCCATGCGCGCGAGCTCGGAGGTGATGGCGCCCGGCGCGTCGCTGACCATCGACTGTTGCAGCGCCGCGACCTGGGCCTCGGTCTTGCGCTCGAACCACGCACCGCTGACGGACAGCCCGAGCCCCACCACGAGCGCCGTGACGGCCAGCGCCATGCCGAACGAGCCGGGCAGCGAGCGCCACGCGAAGGAGGCGACGCCGAGCAGCGCGATGCCTGTGTAGACGAAGGAGAGGCCGAGCTGCCGTTCACCGCGGAAGTACGTCTCGAGCACCGGGGAGAGGTCCGTGCGCGCGTCCTGCCATGAAACGTCACGCGGTGGTCGCTTTGGGCGGATGCCGTGCTGAAGTCGGGATGTCGGTCAGCCTTCGCGTCAGCTGTTTGACCGGCGGTGCGCATGCCGGGCGAGGGCTAGCAAAGAGAGATGCAGGCGCTGACGCGCATGGCCTTCTGGGTCCGCAACGCGGTGCCGTTGAGCGCGCCGGCGTGGAAGGCGCCCGTCTCGCTCGACACGCTGCGACCGCAGCTCGACCCGACGCGACTGGCGCTGCTGGAACGCCGGTACCCCGCTCTGTCCCAGTGGAGCGCGCACTGCTCGGCGCAAGACTGGCGTGAGAGCCTCTACGTGCTCGACGTGCTGCGGCAGCACATCCCCGCGGCGCTCCCCTCAGGCAGAGCCCTGGATGTCGGCAGCAAGAACGGCGCGTACCTGCCGGGCCTGGTGACCGCCCAGCCGCGCGGGTGGGATGCGTGCGAGCTCGATGCGCACCGCCGCTACGCCTGGGGCGCGACGCGGCGGGTGTACGGTGAGCGCATGGCCGCGGCGTTCCCGGGCTGCACCTTTCACGCGTGTGACGTGCGGTGCCTCGAAGGGCCGTGGGCGCTGGTGACGTGGTTTCTGCCCTTCGTGAGCACGCCGCCGCTCGATGCGTGGGGAATCCCCCGGTCGCACTTCGCGCCCGACGCGTTGCTCGCGCACGTGGTGTCGCGGCTCGTGCCCGGCGGCGTGTTGCTGATTCTCAATCAGGGCGAGCGCGAGGCCTCACTGCAGCAGCGGTTGCTCGAGCGTCACGCGCCTGAGTGGTGGCGTTCGCTGGGCCGCATCGACTCTCCGCTCTCTCCATTCTCGCGGGAGCGTTTCGGCTTTCTCGTGACGCGCCCGCGCTGAGCTCACCAGAGCTTCCACCACGGTTTGGCCGGAGCGCGTTCCTTCACGACGCCAACGATGGCCTCATTGCCGAGCGCCCGCCCACCCGCTTCGACCAGAGCCCATTGGTCTGCCGTCAACGTCACCACGCGCAACACGAACTGCAGTGAGGTGGCGATGAACTTCGGTTTGCGGCCGCTGGCGAAGAGCGCCTCGACGGCAGGGGCCAGGTGCTCGGGCGTCTTCGCGCAGTCGTCGAACACCTCTCGGCAGCGCTCGGCGTCACCTTTCGCCAACGCTTGCTGCAGTTGGACGAGGAGCGGCGTCTCGCGGCGATGGCGCTCGGCTTCTTCGACCGCGCGGCCCTCGCTGCCGCGGCAGCTTCCCGCTTCCGGTCTCGCAGCGAGAGGTAGCAGTCACCGAAGCCCTCTTCGACCGCGTAGTCATCGGCCTCGACGCGCGCGGCGAAGTCGGCGAACCACGTGGTGAGCGAAGGCGCCTTGAGTTGCACCGGCGGCCAGTCCTTGAGGCAGGCAAAGACGCGACTGGTCCGCGCGTGGATGATGAGGAGGTCGGAGTCGCGGCCGCCAAAGGGTACCCACTCGTTCGAGTCCAACTCCTCGCGCGTGAGGCCCGAGGTCGCCCAGTCATCGGCTTCGCGCAGCGACTCGAGCGCGGGCCGGACGGTGTCGAGCTCGTCGAGGGCGCGCGTCGCGTTGAGGAGATCTCTCGAGGTGAGGAAGCCGTTGAGCTCCGCGAGCTGCCCGTGGTGCATCGCCCAGAGCGCGCGCAGCTCGGGAGGCAGCGGGTACCCGAAGCGCGCTTCGATGGCCTGCAGCTCGACGTCGGTCGCGCCCGGCGCAAGGTTGTCGGCCAGCACGGCGGCTTCGTTCGCGCGCATCCACTGCGCGATTCGGCGCACGGCCTCTCTCAGCGAGTCGCTCATCTCGTCTCTCAGAAAGTGGTGAGCCGCCACAGGTGGCTCTCGGCGTTCATCGTGCGCATCGCCGCCGCCGGGTCTGGCCGGAAGCCGACCGAATCGGGGCTACCCTGCGTCGCCGGGCCGTTGCGCACGGCGTAGACGGGCGAGAGCCCCGCGGCAGCCGCGACGACGGAGAGGCCGATGAGTGCGCCCAGCGCTGCGTCCAGCGGCCTCGCATAGGGTCGTGCGGCGAAACGCAGCCGCGGCGTCAGCGAGAGCTCGTCGGCTTCGAAGAGGGGAACGACGCGAACCACCGAGCGCTCCGTCGTGCACAGGCGCAGCGGCAAGAGCGCAAGGGAGGCCGCACCAGGGTTGAGGCTCAGGGAATACCGACGCGGGCTCTGCAGCAGACCCGGCTGGGCTTCGAGTGTCACCCCGAAGTGAACGGGCACGCTCAGACAATTCAGCGCGAGCACGCGCAGCGGCACGACTTCACCGAAGACGACGGGGCGAACCGGCTCGGGCATCACCGCGAACTGCACGCCATGCGATTCGAAGACGTCGGCTTCGGTGAACAGGCCCAGCCCTTCAATCTTGTTGGCGCCGGTCAGCCAGCCCAGAAGACCGCGGCTGCCGAATCGACGCGCGGGAACGAGCGGCTCGCCCGGCGGCGGGTCGACCGCGTGGAGCACCACCGCCTCGCGCTCGACCGGTTCCTCGAGCCACGCGCGCAGCTGTGACGTCGGGTCGTTCAGCAAGACGCCCACGTCTTCGCCCGTGACGGTTGCTTCGCCTCGAGCGAGCGCTGCACGAGCGCCCACGGCGTGTCGTCGGTCTTCGGGGAGGCGTCTGTGCTCAAGGGACCTCAAATCTACGAAGACGGCTCGATTTCACCCACGCTTCTCGCCGAGCGTGCGTTCGCCTGAGCCCGCGGCCTCCCCTCTCCCCTCGCGGAGGAGGGGTGACGAGGCTCTTTACCGCTGCGAAGAACGACGCGTCATTGTGAAGCCGCGCGGTTGTGATGTCAGGGGTTCCGGCGATCATCGCCGAGTTTGCACCTCTTCGAACAACGCGAGTACGCCGCTGTGGCCGGAGACGGAGCAATCGTTGATCAGCGGCGAAGAGGGACTGACCCGTCGAGTGACCGAGACGACCGTCTGCGCGCTCGTCTTGTGCCGCGTGGTCAGGTGCTCGCACCACGCACCGCCGCCGAGAATGAGGCGTGAAGGAGTCGTATGCGGCGATTGTGCATCACCCGTGCGCTACGCCATGAACGAAGCTCACTCACGCGAGGTCCAGGGGCGGACACGAAAAAGAGTGTGTACTCAAAGCTGACAACCGAACGCATTTGTCAGCTCTGAGTACGGCGATTTTTCAAAGCGCGGGCCCCGGCCCTCCACCCGAGCTGGGATGCGGCTGACCGACTGGGCCCCGAATGCCAGTCGCGAAGGAGGCATCGCCAACGGCAAGCTCGACCGCGCCTCGCACGTTGATCTCGAGTGCTCGACCTGAGTTCGCATGCAGAGGCGCCGACGAGCGAAGACCTTCTCCGTGCCAATGAAGCCCGCCTTGAGACATCTGGCTTGCCGCCCGTGCGACCTTGAGTCTCCTCACCTTCGTGAACTGCGGAGCGTCCGCTGCGTGAACCGACGGCCCCGAGGCCTCGTCATCAACGTGCTCGCCGGCAGCGCAGCGGTATGACGCGCTGAGCCTGAGCACGCGCTCGTCGACCCCAAAGAGATCTCTCGCGCGGAGGTGCGCCGCGTTTTGTTGGTCGTGGCGCCGCGCTCTCTGTTGTCGCCTGCGCGGTCGGGCGCCTCGTCACGCATCGGTCGACTCAGAACCCAGGAAAAGCGTCCCCAGAAGCCCCAACCGCGGCTGCAACGAGGCCAGGTCGTGGCCCGCGTCTTTGAAGATCAACGGGTCGGGTCGGTAGCGGATGCGTGTGCCGCGCTGATCAGTCAGCCCTGTGGCGTGCACCGGCGTGATCACGCGACCGGCCTCGAAGGCTGCCTCCCATGCCAGACCGCTGCGGATCGAGCGCACCTCGAGGCGCTGCGAAAGCGCAGAGACCACGGCGAGTCCCACACCTTGAAGTCCCAAGCGAACGTGCACGTGCGGGTGGTGACCGTCGCGCGTGGGGCCCGTATGGAGGTGGGTAAACACCGCCTCGAACGCATTGATCGCCCCATGCGGAGGTGTTTCCAGTTGAACCAGACCGGTGCCGTCGTCACTCACCGTGACTCAGGGCTCGTCGATGTCCACGTCAACGCGACGTGCCTCGCCGCTCAGGTACTGGTCGATCGAGTTCCCCACGACCTCGAAGAGCAGATGCTCCAGGGCACGCGAATCGGTGCTGCCGACGTCATCCCGGGTCTGAGTCGGACGGGTTCGATGCCTTCGAGGATGAGGAGGCCCTCGGTGCGGTAGCTCATGCGAATCCCCTCTCCCCTGGGAGATTGGTTGATCAGAGCGCGCGTTCGTACACGCGATACGTCTTCACGTGCTTCCCGCCCGTCGCCTGCAACATGCGATTGACGAGCGTGTCGTCTTCCATCGTCCAGCCGAGCTCACCCGCGCGGTAGCCCAGCGACAGCGCCTTCGCGAAGGTCTCGTACGCCAGCAACGCGTCGATGCCGCGCCGCCGCCAGCCGTCCTTGATGCCGAACAAGAGCCCGCGGAGGCGGTCGATGCTCCGCGCCTTCCACAACATCTTCGCCAGCCCGAAGGGGAAGAGGTACCCGCCCGCTTCCTTCTGGGCGGGGTGCGTGTCGGGCACCGTGATGGCGAAGCCCACCGGTTCACCCGCAACCTCGGCGATGAGTGACAGCTCAGGCCGCAGCAGCACGAGCGGGCGCAGGCGGTTCACGATGCTCATGAACTCCGCCTGGCTCATCGGCGCGAAGCCGAAGCCCGTCGGTTTGATCATGGTGTGAAAGATGGCCTGCATCTTCGACAGGTCGCTCTCGGGGTGCGCGAGGTCGAGCCTGCGCACGGTGACCTGGCCCCCTTCCTTCACGCGCTCGGCCAGCCGCCGCACCTTCTCGGGCACCCCGCTGATGGCTTCCACCTCGTAGGTGTACAGGTCCTTGAACTTGGTGAACCCGTTCGCCTCGAAGAGCACCGAATAGAAGGGCGGGTTGTACGGCATCATCATCGCGGGGAAGCGGTCGTGACCGTGCACCTGCAGCCCCACCTCGTGGTGGAACGCGAGCGTCACCGGCCCGATGCACCGCTTGACCCCCTGCCGCTTCAGCCACCCCAGGGCCGCCTCGAACATCGCCGCCGCGAGGCCGGGGTCGTTCTGCGATTCGAAGCAGCCGACGAAGCCGTCCTGCGTGCCGTGAAAGCGGTTGTAGCGGGCGTCGACGATGGCCGAGAGCCGGCCGACCACTTTGTCCCCCCGCCGCGCGAGGAAGTAGACGCCCTTCGCGTCTTCGAAGAACGGGTTCTGCTTCGGGTCGAGGAATTCACGGCGCTCGGCCACGATGGGGGGCACGAAGTTGGGGTCGCCCGCGTAATGATCGAGCTGGAACCGCAGGAACTCGTCCATCGCCCGAGCCCCCGCCACCTCTTCGACCTGAACATCGGAGGCCTTCACCGCCAACCGCGGCGCCGGCGCTCTCCGTGACTGCGACATGGCGCCGACTTCTACGGAACCGAAGCTACGCAGTCAATTTGAGCAAATAATTGCTCGAAATGGCCAATTGGAGTTCCGGCTACTTGGGTCCGGTGGGTTTCGACACAGGTTTGTGAACAAAGCCTGCATCACCGCCGAATCTGAGATTTACGGGCAATATATTGCTCACTTACGATGGGTGGAGCGACCCTCTGGATACGGTATTTGTGTGCGTAAGTTCATGAATTATCTGCGTCATTCGGCTGCGACGCGCCCTGCGCACCCTCGTTCATAAGCCCTTTCGAGAGGGTGGATCAACTTGACCGGTGAGCGGCCACGAACGTATCTGCACCGCCCTCGAGAGGGACCGCACATGACCGACCGCATCGACTTCGCCACGCTCGCAGACGCCATCGACGGCAACCAGAGCCTCACGACGAAGGGGTACACCTTCCTCGACCGCGATCAGGATGGGAACTTCTACAGCTTCCAGAAGCTGCGCGAAGAGGCCATGCGCCGCGCCGCGCACTTCCGCTCATACGGGCTGAAGAAGGGCGACCGCCTGGCGATGGTCATCCCCGAGGGTGAAGACTTCGTGCCCACCTTCCTTGGCGCGGTGTGGGCCGGCATCGTGCCCGTGCCCCTGTACCCGCCGCTCTCGCTGGGCAAGCTCGACGCGTACGTCGACACGCTCATAGGCATCCTCACCAAGGCCAGGCCGCTCTACGTCGTCACCTCGAGCAAGGTGCAGACCATCATCTGGGGCGGCATTTCGAAGGTGCCGAGCATCAAGGGCGTCATCACCACCGAAGAGCTCCTCACCCCGGCCCCTGCGGGCGCGAGCGGTGAGAAGGCCGACGTGGGCCCCGACGACCTCTGCTTCCTGCAGTTCACCAGCGGCTCGACCTCGACCCCCAAGGGTGTCGCGGTGACGCACGCGAACCTGCGCGCCAACTCGTGGGCCATCATGGTCGACGGGCTCAAGTCGCACACCGACGTTGACCACGGCGTCTCGTGGCTGCCCCTCTACCACGACATGGGGCTCATCGGCTTCGTCATCGCCCCGATGTTCCACCGCGTCTCGGTGACTTTCATCCCCACCATGACGTTCGTGCGCAACGCCACCATCTGGCTGCGCACCATTCACCGCGTGCGCGGGACCATCACCTTCGCGCCGAACTTCGCGTACGCGCTCGCGGTCAAGCGCGCCAAGCCCGAGCAGATTGCGTCGCTCGACCTCTCGTCGATGCGCCACTTCGGCTGCGGCGCCGAGCCCATCAACTCGACCACCATGCGCTCGTTCGTCGAGACCTTCAGCAAGTCGGGCCTGAAGCCCGAGGCGATGTTGCCTTCGTACGGCATGGCCGAAGCGACCCTCGCCATCAGCTTCATCGGCGTCGACGAGGCCATCAGCACCGACGTCATCGACACCAACGCCTACCAGCAGGACCGCAAGGCCGAGCCGGCCCCGGTCGAGGCGCTCGCCAATGGCAAGGCGCAGGAAGTGGTGTGCTGCGGCAAGCCCTTCCCGAAGCACGAGGTCGGCATCTTCGACGATGCAGGCAAGCGGCTGGGTGAGCGCGCCATCGGTGAAATCTGGGTGCGCGGGCCGTCGGTCGCCAGAGGCTACTACGAAGACCCGGAAGCCACCGAGCGCGCGTTCGGCAACGGCTGGTTGAAGACCGGCGACTTCGGCTACCTGGCGAACGGCAACGTCTACATTACGGGTCGCAAGAAGGACATCATCATCATCAACGGTCGCAACTACGACCCGCAGCGCATGGAGTGGATCGTCGACGAGCTGCCCGAAGTGCGAAAGGGCTCGACCGTCGCCTTCAGCCGCCCCGGCAGCACCAGTGAAGAGCTGGTCATCGTGCTCGAGTCGCGCACGCAGAAGCCGACCGAGTTGATCGAGCTGGTGAAGCAGAAGATCAACGAGAACCTGCAGCTGATTCCCGTCGATGTGGTGCTCGCGCCCGTGGGCTCGTTGCCCAAGACCTCGAGCGGCAAGCTGCAGCGCGCGAAGACCCGCCAGCAGTACCTGGACGGCACGGTCGGGAAGGATGGCGTGCGCACCATCGGCAGCAACGGTGAGAAGGCCGTCATCGCGAAGCACGTCGCCAAGTCGCTGCTCGGTCGCGCGCAGCACCGCGCCCGCCGCGTCGTCGAGCACACGCTCGAGATTCGCTCGGTGTCCGACGCGATGGAGAAGATGAAGCTCGCCAGCGACTACGCCCAGAAGCGCGTCACGCGCCTGCTCGGCTGATCAGATTCGAAGTCTCTTCCCCCAACCCCAACGCAGCACCGCAACAAGGACCCAACGAACATGGCAACCGTCAACGTGACCCAGCTCTTCGCCCAGGCCGCTCTCGAAGTGAACGGCAAGAAGCTCGAGGGGCTCACCCGCGACACCGTCATCAGCAAGCTCGGCCTCGACTCCGTCGCGGTCATGGAGCTCGTCAGCTTTTTCGAAGAGAAGCTCAACATCCGCATGCCCGATGAAGACCTCGCCAAGGTGCAGACGCTCGGCGACCTGGGCGACGTCGTGAAGCGCCTCGTGCCCGCGGGCACCGAAGTCACGGTCTGAGTCCTTCTCTTTCCCCCGAGGTACCTTGAGCCCTTCCAGGAGCGAACACCGGGAGCCCATCGCCGTCATCGGCATGGCGTGCCGTTTCCCTCACGCGAAGGATCTGCCGTCGCTCTGGAAGCTGGTGTCGACGGGTGAAGTGACGTTCGAAGACATCGACGACTCGCGGTGGAAGCACTCCGCGTTCTTCGAGCCGACCGATGTGCGCGCGGTCGACAAGACCTACGTGCGCAAGGGCGCGTTCATCGAGGGCGTCGACGAGTTCGCGGCGCTGCACTACGGCCTCGCCCCCCGTCGCGTGCAGGTGATGGATCCGCAGCACCGCATCTGCATCGAGGCCACGCGCCAGGCGCTGCAGGACGCGGGCTACGACCAGAAGGCGTTCGACAAGCACCGCACCGGCGTCTTCATCGGCGCGTCGGTCAGTGAGTACAAAGACCTGATGACGGCGCGTCACCGCGCGCAGCAGGCCATCAACGGCGAGTTCGGCGACACGCTGAACCCCACCGAAGGTGAAGCCATCAAGGCGGCGTTTGCCGACGTGGTGCCGGGGCGCGCGTTCACCATCGCGGGCTCGTTGCTCAACATGATTGCCTGCTCGGTCGCGCAGACGTTCGACCTGAACGGCCCGGCGATGAGCATCGACGCGGCGTGCAGCTCGGCGCTCGTCGCGATTCACGAGGCGGTGGTCAACCTGCGCGCGCGGCAGATCAACATGGCGCTTGCGGGCGGCGTGTACCTCAACCTGAACCCCGACAACCTCATCGGCTTCTCGCGCATCGGCGCCATCTCGCCCTCGGGCGCGTGCCGGCCGTTCGACGCGAAGGCCGACGGCTTCGTGATGGGCGAGGGCGTGGGCATGGTCGCGCTGAAGCGGCTCGACGACGCCCTTCGCGATGGAGACCGCATCTACGCGGTGCTCCGTGGCTCGGGCTGCAACAACGACGGGCGCGGTGAAGGCCCGATGACGCCGCGGCCCGAAGGCCAGCGCGACGCGATGTGGAAGGCGCACGCCGACGCAGACTTCCCCGTCGAGACCATCAGCTACGTCGAGACGCACGGCACGGCAACGACGGTGGGTGACGTGGTCGAGATCGGCGCGCTCAAGCACTTCTTCAACGAGCGCGCAGGTCGTTCGCTCGAGCAGCCGTTCTGCAATCTCGGCAGCATCAAGGGCAACGTCGGGCACACGATGTCGGCGGCGGGTGTCGCGGGCTTCATCAAGACGTGTCTGATGCTGCACCACGGCGTGATTCCTCCGCAGCCGGGTGTGGAAGAGATCAACCCCAGGCTCGACCTCGAGCACTCGCCGTTCCACGTCGCGCGCGAAGCGAAGCCGTGGGACGTGCCGCTGCGTCGCGCCGCCGTCTCGTCGTTCGGCTTCGGTGGCACCAACGCGCACGTGTTGTTGGAACAGGCTCCGTCTCTCCCTTTCCCTGCGCAGCGGGGAGAGGGCCGGGGTGAGGGGCTCGCCTCGCGCCTCGCAGGCCCCTCATCCGGCGCTTCGCGCCACCTTCTCCCCGCGTCGCAGGGAGAAGGGGTTCCGCAGCTGTTCCTTCTCTCTGCGCCGAACCACGCGCTGCTGCAGTCGCACGCGGCCGAGCTCGCCGAAGAAATCAGCAAGCACGAGCTCTCGCCCGCGAACGTCGCGCGCACGCTCTCGACGCGTCAGGGCTTCGACAGCCGCGTCGCCTTCCTCGCCACCACGCGCGACGAGCTGATCAGCAAGCTCGCCGAGGTCACCTCCGGCGCCCTCGCGCCGATGACTCCGGTGCCCGTCGAGCAGCGCAAGCTCGCCTTCCTCTTCGCCGGCCAGGGCGCGCAGAAGACCGGCCTCTTGAAAGACCTCGTCGAGCGTTTCCCGCTGTTGCGCGAGAAGCTCGAGCAGCACGACGTCGCGGTGAAGGCCGAGCACGGCTTCTCGCTCATCGACGCGCTCTACCCGCCCGAGGGCACCGACCCCGTCGCCGCGCAGGCGCACCTCACGCAGACGCACGTGTGCCAGCCCGCGATGGCCGCGCTCGGCATCGCGATGGGCGAGCTGCTGCAGGAATGTGGTCTCACGCCGTCGTTCGCGCTCGGTCACTCGCTCGGTGAGTTCGCCGCCGCCTCGGTCGCCGGCATGTTGCCCGGCGTCGACGCGGTGAAGCTCGTCGCCCGCCGCGGCCAGTTGATGAAGGACCTGCAGCTCCCCGACGCCGGAGCGATGTTGGCCGTGATGGCCGACCGCGCGGTCGTCGAGAAGCTGCTGCGCGACGCAGCCGACCCGGTCATCGCGAACCACAACCACCCCACGCAGGTGGTGCTGAGCGGAACCACGAAGGGCATCGAGGCCGCGCAGAAGCTGATCACCGACGCCGGTCTCAAGTCCACGCGCCTCGACGTGAGCCACGCGTTCCACTCGCCGCTGATGTCGGGCATGGCCGAGAAGATGAAGTCGGTCGTCTCGGCGCTCGCGCTGCAGGAGCCCGGCAAGCACGGCCACGGTCAGCTCGTCTCGTGCATCACCGGCCGCACGTACTTCTCCGTGCCCGAGGCGAAGGACGTGTGGGTGCAGCACGCGACCGCGCCCGTGAACTTCGTCGCCGCGCTGCAGACCTGCGCCGATGAGGGCGTGACGAACTTCATCCAGGTCGGTGCCGGCGGCGCGCTGCTCAGCTTCGCGCGCGGGGTGGCGCCGCACGCTTCGCTCCACGCGCTCGCGCCGAACGAGGGCAGCGATGGCGGCACGATGCTGCTCACCGCGCTCGGCCAGCTCTGGGTGAAGGGCTCTCCGCTCAACGCGCAGCCGCTCTTCGCGGGGGCGCAGCTCTGCACGCTGCCTCCGACGCCGCTCGAGACGCAGAAGTACTGGGCGATGGAGCGCGCCAACCGCCCGCCGCACACCCCGCTGGGTCGCGCGGGCGTTCCGCAGATGCAGATGCAGGTGCAGGTGCCGCAGCTTCAGAAGTCTTCGTTTGTCACGCAGCAGAAGGGACCGGTCGCGATGGACAACCTCATTGCTCTCTTTCAGCAGCAGATGGCGCTCCTCCAGAGTCAGGCTGAAATCGTGAAAGCCCAGGCGCAGGCGCTTCAGGCCCTCGCCGGTGGTGACGCGACGGTCGCGACGGCGATGACGCAGCTTGCGCAGGCCGTGCCGGTGCAGGCCGTCGGTGGTTCGGCGACCGCGATGCAGCAGACCGTCATCCCCGTGCCCGTGTCGCCCGTCGTCGCCAAGCCGCCCGACTTCTCGAACCTCGTCGGCAACAAGAAGAAGAACGGCACCGACACCGCGACCGGCATGCAGACCGCCGCGCCCGAGGCGAAGAAGGAAGAGCCCGCGAAGAAAGACATCCGCCCCGAGGTGCAGGGCAAGGTGCTCGAGGCCGTGGCGCGAATCAGCGCGTTCCCGCTCCAGACGCTCAAGCTCGAGCAGACCCTCGTCGGTGAGCTCGGCTTCGACTCGCTGATGCTGGTCGAGCTCGACCAGTCGGTCGGCAAGAACTTCCCCTCGCTCGGTGGTCTGCCGCGCGAGCTGTTCAGCAAGAGCACCACCAGCGCGACCATCATCCAGCACATCGTCACCACGCTCGAGCAGGGCGCCGCGCCCGCCGCGAAGGCCGAAGCGACGGCCGTGCGGCTGCCGCTCGAGCGCTACGTGCCCGCCGTCGTTCCCGCGCCGCTCTCGTCGCTCTCGGAGACGGTGCTCTCGTTCGACCGCGCCGTGCTCGTGACGCGCGACTCGAAGGGCCTCGCGGACGCGCTGGTGAACAAGCTCAAGGCGCTCGGCGTGTCGGCCGTCGTCGGCGACGTGTCGACTGTGGGCGAGTTCGGCGGCGTCATCAACCTCGTCAGCGACGCGGCGGATTACCGCTCGGCGTCACGCTACGCGCTGGGGCTCGCGAAGAAGCTGGGCAGCGAGAAGGCGGAGCTGTTCGTCACCGTCACCTCGCTCGGCGGCACGTTCGGCCTGACCGGTGTCTCGCGTGATGCGCTCGGCCAGGTCGGTGCGCTCGGCTTCACCCGCGCTCTCGCGCAGGAATGGCCCGACGCGGTGGTGAAGGCCATCGACGTCGACGGCGCGCTCGGGGCTGAGGCGCTCGCGCAGCACCTCGTCGATGAGATGGTGAGTGGTGACCGCACCGCGGAGGTCGGCTTCGGCTCGCACGGTCGCACGGCCGTCGCGCTCACCCCCACGCCCGTCGCGCAGAACGTCGGCGACAAGGGCATTGAGGCCGGTCAGGTGGTCGTCATCACCGGCGGCGCGAAGGGGCTCGGCTTCAAGTTCGCGAAGGGCCTCGCGAAGAGCGGCGTGGTGCTGGCGCTCACGGGTCGCTCGGCGATGAACGAGGAGTTGAGCAAGGCGCTCGCGCAGCTCAAGACCGCCGGCGCGAAGGCCGTCAGCTACCACGCGATGAACGTGCGTGATCCGGCCAGCGTGAAGAGCTCCATCGACGCGATTCGCGCGCAGCACGGCCGCATCGACGTCGTGGTGCACAACGCCGGTCTGCTCGCCGACTCGCTGGTCGAGAAGAAAGACGTCAGCCAGCTCGACTCCGTGCTCGAGACCAAGGTCGGCGGTGGCCTCGCGCTGCTCGACGCGACGAAGGGCGACAACCTCTCCCTGCTGGCGTTCATCGGCTCGTGGGCCGGCCGCTTCGGCAACGCGGCGCAGACCGATTACTCCGCGGCGAATGCGATGGTCGCGCGCATCGGTCACCCCGGCCTGCGCACCCTCGCCATCGACTTCCCGCCCTGGGAAGACTCGGAGATGGTGAAGAAGATTCCCGCCTTCAAGAAGGCCGAGCTCAAGGCCGAGGGCGTGACCTTCCTGTCCGATGACGAAGGCGTCGGCGCCTTCCTCGCGGAAGTGAAGGGTGGCGTGGGTGAGGTGCTCGTCGGCCGCGCGATGCCCGAGCGCACCGTGCTGCACCGCTCGAGCTTCCCCGTCTCGCGGTTGAACCACGTCTACTTGAACGACCACACGATGGCGGGTCAGCGCGTGCTGCCCTTCGCCTCGGCGCTCGACCACGTGACGGCGGCGGCGCTCGAGTCGGCTCCGGTGGTGAGCAGCGCGCCGGGCTTCGTGCCCTTCGCGGTCAACGACTTCAAGCTGCAGCGCGCGGTGCTCGTGCCCGACACCATCTGGCTCGAGACCTCGGTGAAGCAGAGCTTGCGCGGCGGCAAGGGCAGCACGCTCAACGTGACGCTCTCGCAGAACGGCGCGCCCTCGTACTCGGGCACCGTGACGCTCAACCCCGAGGTCGGCGTCATCCCCCAGGCGAAGTCGCTGCCGGGCTCGGGCCCGCTGCCGATGTCGCTCAAGGACTTCTACGGAGGCTTCACCTTCCACGGCCCGCGCCTGCAGGGCATCACCAGCATCGACGCGCTGTCTGACGAGGGCGTGGTCGGTTGGGTGAAGGGCTGCCGGCCGAGCGATTGGATCAAGGAGCCGCTGCGCACCGAGTGGTCGGTCGACCCGCTCATCCTCGACGCGTCGTTCCAGCTCGCGGGTTACTGGGCGTGGGTGAAGCAGCAGCGCGCGGGCTTCCCCATCTCGCTGGGCCGCTTCGTGCAGCTCAAGCCCTTCGGCCTCGGCCCGCTCAAGGTCACCGTGACCTTCGAGAGCTCGAACGAAGACAACTTCAGCGGCACGCTCGTCTGGCAGAACGAGAAGGGGGAAGTCGTGGCGTTCGCCACCGGCATGACCGCCGAGTTCAAGAAGCGAGACCCTCAGTTCCACGTGAAGGCCGTGCCGACGCCCGTCGCGGCTGAAGCGGGTGCGGTGGTCGAAGAAGCTCCGGCGGCGGCCCCGGCCGTCATCGAGGAGTCGTCGTGGAACCCGGCGAAGTTCCCCGAGTACGAAGATCTGAAGGAACGCATCGCGATGGCCGAAGCGTTCGGCCTGCAGAACCCCTACTTCTCGGTGCACGAGGCCATCTGCGGCGACACCACGGTGGTGAACGGCAAGCCGATGCTGAATTTCTCCTCGTACAACTACGTGGGGAACTCGGGCGACCCGGTCGTCAGCAAGGCCGCGCAGGACGCCATCACGAAGTACGGCACCTCGGTCAGCGCCTCGCGCGTCGCCTCGGGTGAGAAGCCGCTCACGCTCGAGCTCGAGAAGGCGCTGGCTGACTTCTTCGGCACCGAAGATTCCGTCGTGCTCGTCAGCGGCCACGCGACCAACGTCACCGTCATCGGTCACGTCTGTAGCGCGGGCGACCTCATCGTCCACGACGCGCTGGCGCACGACTCCATCATTCAGGGCGCGAAGCTCTCGGGTGCCAAGCGTCGCCCCTTCCCCCACAACGACTGGGAAGCGCTCGACCGCATGCTGACGAATCTGCGGCCGTACTACCGCCGCGTGCTCATCGCCATCGAGGGCACCTACTCGATGGACGGCGACATCCCCGAGCTGCCGAAGTTCATCGAGGTGAAGAAGAAGCACAAGGCGATGCTGCTCGTCGACGAGGCGCACTCGGCCGGCGTGGTGGGCCCGACGGGCCGTGGCGTGGGCGAGCACTTCAACGTCAACCGCGCCGACGTCGACATGTGGATGGGCACGCTGAGCAAGTCGTTCGCGTCGTGCGGCGGCTACGTCGCGGGCAGCAAGGCGCTCGTCGAGTACCTGAAGTACACGACGCCCGGCTTCGTGTACTCGGTCGGCATTCCGCCCCCGAACGCGGCAGCGGCGCTGGCGGCCACGAAGCAGATGCTCGCTCACCCCGAGCGCAGCAAGAAGGCGAAGGACAACGCCGCCTACTTCGTGAAGCTGCTCAAGGACCGGGGCATCAACACCGGCATGACGAAGGACACCGCGGTGGTGCCCGCCATCATCGGCAACTCGGTGCTCTGCCTGCAGGTGAGCGACTCGCTCAAGAAGCGCGGCATCAACGTGCAGCCGATTCTCTACCCGGCGGTCGAAGAAGATCAGGCGCGGTTGCGCTTCTTCTTGAGCTCGCTCCACCAGGAAAGCCAGCTGCTCCACGCGGCGAACGTGCTCAAGGAAGAGATCGAGCGCCTCACCCGCGAGATGAACGGCGACGCGGTCGCCTGATCACCCCTTAACGATTCACTCCGAAGGAACACGCACATGACCTCGACTCAGGAAGAAGTGGAAATCGGCTACGACATCTCGAACGAGTTCTTCCGGCTCTGGCTGGACGAGCGGATGCACTACACGAGCGCCGTCTTCGACGAGAACCACACCACGCTCGAGCAGGCGCAGCGCAACAAGAGCCGCTGGCTCGCCGACTTCGCCGAGGTGAACCCGAGGTCGCTGGTGCTCGACATCGGCTGCGGGTGGGGCGCCAACCTCGAGTACCTGGTGCTCGAGCGGAAGGTCGAGCGGGCGCACGGCATCACGCTCTCGCGCGCGCAGGCCGATGAAATCAACCGCCGCAAGCTGCCCGGCGTGACGATGTGGGTCAGCGACTACAAGGACTTCACGCCCCCCGAGAAGTACGACGCGCTGGTGTCGATTGAGATGATCGACCACCTCGTGTCGCCCGCGCAGCAGCAGCAGGGCCTCGCGATCCCCATCTACCGCGACTACTTCAACAAGACCGCGCAGTGGGTGAAGCCCGGCGCGTGCTTCGGCTTCCAGGCGATTCTGCGCGACCGCGTGCCGCGCAAGCGTGAAGACCTCGAGCACCTGAAGTTCACGGCCGACGTCATCTTCCCCGGCGGCTTGAACCCCCGCCTCGAAGAGCTCGTCGCCGCCGCCGGCCAGTCGTGGGAAATCATCCAGCTCAACACCCGCCGGCAGGATTACGGCAAGACCACCGCTGAGTGGCTGCGCCGCTTCCGCGCGAACAAAGAGAAGATCATGGCCTCGGGCTGGGGCTCGAAGGTCATGAGCAACGGCGAGACGGTGTGGACCAACTACGACCGCTACCTCTCGACCTGCGTGAAGGCGTTCGCCAACCACTGGTCGAGCGACGTGCAGATGAAGCTGCGTCTGAAGGACTGAAGCCGCGCGTGCCTCGCTCGCTCTGGCTCGCCGTGGTGCTGGTCACGACGGGCGCTCTGGCGCAGCCCTCGGTGCTCGATGACGACTTCGAGGGCCGCGCTGACGTCTTCGACCCGGCGCGCTGGAGCTACGAGTACACGGCAGAGGGCGTGCTCTCGCTCAGCGCCGCTGCAGCGCACCGCGGAGATGCCGGTTTTCGTGTCACCGACGCGACCGGCGCGGGCAGCACCGCGCGGGTCAACAGCAAGCTCGACCGCGTCTTCGACGCAGGCGAAGTCGAGCGCTCGTACGTGCGGTTCTGGCTGAGGTCGTCGAGCCGCACCCCGAACTTCGTCACCATCTTGCAGGTGGGCAAGGGCGGGACCGGCGTCAACGCGCGCCAGCAGGATCTGGTGCTCGAGCGTGACACCCTCGAGGTCAACGGCTTCGGCGCCAACGGGCTCAAGCAGTACGACGGGCAACTGACCCTCGACGGCGGGTGGCACCTCGTGGAGTTCATGTGGGAAGGCGTGGGCACCGACGCGGGCTCGCGAGAGCTGTACCTCGACGGGGTGCTGGGCACTCGCTCCGAGGGCCTCGACTTCGTCTGGTCGCAGCGTCAGCGCGAGCTCACGCTGGGCGAGACGTACTCGCTCGAGTCGTTTCAGGGAGTCTTCGACGTCGATGACCTGCGGCTGTCCGAACTCCCGCCTGCCAGCCGCCTCAGCCTCGCCGATGCCGACGCTTCGGTGTCGGTGGGTTTGTGTGAAGCGCTCACGCTCGTCCTCCTCGATTCGCGTGGAAGCCAGGTGACCTCGGGCGCACCGACCTCGATGGTCGTGGAGCTCGACCTCGTCGGTGTGCCAGGCACGGTGCACGGCGACCCGCTGTGCTCGACCGCCAGCTCGCTGCAGGTCGCGAAGGGTGAAGCAGGCCCCTGGCGCATCGGCGTTCGGGTCTTCGACGGCGGGACGGGCGCGCTGCTCATTCGCCCCGACGATCTCCTCGACCAGCGCGCGCCACTGCTGGCGGTCATGGCGCCCGGTCCCCCGGACGCAGGTGGCGCCGATGGTGGAACAGCCGGTGCTGGAGCGCCCGACGGCGGCCCCGTCGATGGGGGAACAAGCCGTTACGGCGTGGGCTGTGGCTGCGTCGACGCTCCTGCCGTCACTTCAGAACTTCTCCTCGCGCTCGTGCTCCTGCGCCTGCAGCCGAAGCGCCGCATCGCCGTCACTTCTTGAACCACTTCCGTTCGAGCTGCTCGAGCTGCTGAAGACACGTCTCCGGCGGCTGTGAGCACCCCTTCAGGGCCTTGAGCTGCTCTTGCGCATTCGCGCGGCTCGCCTTCGGCAGGGCCGCGAAGCGGGTGCTCAACTTCTTGTACTTGTCCGCCACCTGCTTCGCGGTCGCGGGGTTCGCCTTCGGCGCCTCGACTGGTTTCACGGGCGCTTCGGCAATGGGCGGGGGCGGCACCACCGGCTCCGGGACCACGACGGGCTTCGGTGGCGGTTGGGGCGCGACCGACTCGCCGCCCAGCACCTTCACCAGCACCGCGATGGCGATGAGGGCCACCACGACCGCCGCTGCGATGACGAGCGGCACCAGCCTGCTCGAGGTCGCCGGTGCGACGGGCACGCCAGTCTGCGACATCGCGCGCGCCGCCTTGCGCTCTCTCGATGGCGCCGACTTCAGCTCGTCACCTGGAGCGACCTCCGGCAACGCTCCATCACTCACTGCAGTCCCGCTGGGCCCCTCGTCGGTCTCGACCAGCGTGGCAGCCGGCTCGGCGCGGCGGTGTTCCCCCGTGCGCGGTCTGGTCCCCACGGCGGTGTCCGACCCTTTCAGCCCGCGCGCGGCGGGGTCGGCCTTCAGCTCGCCGGTGACGCGTCGGGCCGGGCGCGGCTCGCTCGCAGGGTCTGCATCGGTGTCGAGCGTCTTCATTTCGAGGCGCCTGCGGGTCGCGGCAGCCTCCGCGTCCTCGGCTGGCACTTCGCCGGTGCGCTTGTGCGGCTCGGCGTCGGGCGTCTGCGACTCACTCAGACGCCTGCGCCCCTCTGCGTCGAGCGCGGGCTGCTCCCCGGTGCGCCTGCGCAGCGCGGCGTCGGGCGTCTGCGACTCACTCAGACGCCTGCGCCCCTCTGCGTCGAGCGCGGGCTGCTCTCCGGTGACCTTGCGCGGCTCGGCCTCGGCCGGCTTCAACCCGGCCTGACGCCATCGGGCCTCGGCGTCTTCTTCGACTGGCACTTCCCCGGTGCGCCTGCGCGGCTCGCTCGTCTTCGGCGCTGCCGGACGTCTGCGGGCCTCGGCGTCTGCGGCCGGCACTTCCCCGGTGGGCTTGCGCTCGGCGCCGACCATCTTCGGCTCAGCCTGACGTGTGCGGGCTTCGTCGAAGTCAGGAACCTCATCGACCGTCTTCAGCCTGGCCTGACGCCTGGGTGTCTCCGTGCTGAGCGCGGGCACCTCACCGGTGCGTCGGCGTGGCGTCGCGTCGGCCTTCCCCTCGGCCTGCCGCTTGCGCGCGATGCCCAGCTCGGCGTCGACGGCCGACACTTCGTCGGTGCTCGTGGCCTTGCGCGCCTCGAGGTCCGGGGCGTCTCCCCCGCGCGGCCGCGGGGCGCGGAACGCCGTGGGCGGTCGCTGCGAGAGCAGAAGGGCGTCGAACGTCATCGCCCCCTCGTCGGGCACCGGCGGGCTGGTGCGCGGTCGTTCGGTCGACGGCTTCGCGTCGAACGAGGTCGCTGCTTCGAGCTCGGCCAGCAGCTCGGGCGACAGCTTCTCGGTCGGCTTCGAGACCGCGCCGAGGCCCTCGGGCTCGGTGGTGACGTTCGCGCGCGGCTGATGCACGAAGCTCACCGTCGTCTTCTCGTCTTCGGGCGGGGGACCTCTCCGCGCCCCCCCCGCGGCGCCCGGTGAGAACGCGGCCAGCTCGGCGCGCACCGCCTCGAGCGCCTTCTTCGCCTCGGCGGCCGAGGCCGGCCGGTCGTCGGGCGCCTTGGCGAGCATCGAGAGCACCAGCTTCTCGAGCGACTTTGGCGCCTCGGGCACCAGCGCGCGCAGCGGCATCGGCGCGAGGGAGGCGTGCTGGTCGAGCAACGCGTGGAGGTTGCCTGCCGTGAACGGCGGCTTCCCGGAGAGCAGCTCGAAGAGCACGCAGCCGAAGCTGTAGAGGTCGGCCTGCGGGGTGATGGGTTGCTTTCGCGCCTGCTCGGGCGCCAGGTACAGCGGCGTGCCTCCGATGCTCGTCTGTTCCTGCCGCTCGCCGCTCTGCACCCGCTGCGCGAGGCCGAAGTCGATGAGCTTGGGCAGCCGCGTGCCGTTGGGGCGCTGCACGATGAAGATGTTCGGCGGCTTGATGTCGCGGTGAATGACACCGACCGCGTGTGCCGCCTGCAGCGCCGAGGCGAGGGCCACGCCCAGCTCGAGCACCTCGCTCACCGGCAACCGCTCCTCGCGCGCGAGCTTCGCGTCGAGCGGCTCCCCCTCGAGGAATTCCATCACCAGGTACGGCTCGTCGCTCGCGAGCTGGCCGACGCTGAAGACGTCGATGATGCCCGCGTGGTTGCACGCCGCCACCGCGCGCGCCTCGTCGAGGAAGCGCCGCGCGTGCGTGGGGTCTGAGATGAGCGCCCGCTTCAGGACCTTGATGGCCACGACGCGGCCGGTGGACTGGTGCGCGCCCTTGTAGACGAGCCCCATCGAGCCCGCGCCCAGCGGCGCGAGGATGCGGTACTCGCCCGCCTCGACGCCGATGAGCGGGTCGGTGTCGCTGGTGATGGGGCGCACCCGCGTCGAGTCGTTCTCGTCGAAGGGATTCTCGAGGCCGAGCTCCTCCTGCAGCTCCGCTGCGGTGGGCTTCGGCAGGTCTTCAGTGTCCTCGCGGGGCATCGCCGAGCTGGCACAGAACCACCCTGGCCCGGCCTTGTGAACTTCCTCCCTTCAGGGAGGCCGGGCGGCGAGGACGGGGGCCTTGCGCAGCCGCTGCACGCCGGAGCTGAGCGCGAAGAGGACCAGCCCTGCCGTCAGCCCCAGCGCGCCCTCGACCAGCGACGACACCACGTCGTTCATCGGTTGCAGCCACTGGTGAAGCGCCGAGACGCCGTGGCTGAGGATGCCGCCACCGACCAGGAACATGGCGACCGTGCCAGCGAGCGCGAGGCCCTTCATCAACCACGGCGAGAGCGCCACCAGCGCGCGCCCGGCCTTCGCCGACAGCCCTCCCCGCTTCGTGAGGGAGAGCCCCACGTCGTCGAGCTTCACGATGGCGCCCACCAGCCCGTACACGCCGAGCGTCATCAGCAGCGAAATCGACGCGAGCACCAGGAACTGCTTGAGCAGCGGCGCGTCGGCCACGGAGCCCAGCGCGATGACGATGATTTCCGCTGAGAGGATGAAGTCGGTGCGCACCGCGCCGCGAATGCGCACGGCCTCGGGCATCACCGTCACCGCTTTTTCCTTCTTCGTGAGCAGCTTCTCGGCCCCCTCGAAGCACAGGTACGCACCGCCCAGCATGAGGACGGGTTGCACCAGCCATGGCAGGAACGCGCTGAGGGCCAACGCGCAGGGCACCAGAATGGCCTTGTTGAGCAGCGAGCGCGTCGCCACGGCCCACACCACCGGCCATTCCCGGTCGGTCGTGACGCCTGAGACCTGCTCGGCGTTGAGCGCGAGGTCGTCTCCCAGCACCCCGGCCGTCTTCTTCGTCGCCACCTTCGTCATCACGGCGACGTCGTCGAGCAACACCGCGAGGTCGTCGAGAAGCGTGAAGAGCGAGGCACCCGGCATCGCCGTTGACTAAGCGCGCCGGCAGCCCGGTTCAACCTGAACGGCCGCGCTTCGGTTGGCCCTGAGCGCTGGTTTTTCTCTGGCCCGACCCGGCAGGTAGGGCGCCGCGCCCGGAGCTCGTTGCCCGGCGGCGTGCTGAAGAGCCCATCGCTCTGCAGAGGGGTGCGCAGCAAAGTCGACCTTCTGCCGAAAACTGGCGCTGCGTTGACGGCACGTTGCACGACAACACCGTTGACGAGCGTTCTTTGCTGACCATTTTCCCCTCGAAGAACACGTCAGCAGAGTTCCGCTTTTTCGAGCCACCACCCCTCCCGGCCAAGTGCAGACACGATGGGCCTTTGCTCGAAGCAAGGGGCTGCCCGAGACGAGCAGCGCCCCAATCACGAGCCGACCGCCTTCCTTCAGGCGCTTGAGCGCAACGTGCGCATGCACCGCTTCGGCGGTGAGCGACGGGAGCTTCGGCCCTTCGAAGACGTTGCAGGGGAGCGTGTCGACAGGCGCCGGGGCCGCACGGCTGGCTGCCTTAGCTCCAGCGTGGACGAGAACGCGCCGCGAGCGCGAGGGCGACCGCGAGCAGCACCGGCGCTCCCGTGCTGTCGCAGCCCATGGGTTTGCTCACCAGCGTCAGCCACAGGTTGTTGGTGACCGTGCGCGGCTGGTCTTGAAGGCGAACCTCAGCGCGATAGCGGCCCCCTTCGGCGAGCGAGTCCGTGAGCACGAAGGGCGTCGCGTCGACCAACACCGACTTGAACTCTGCGCCGTCGCGCAGCACCACGAGGGTCGCGCCGATGCCGTCGGTGACGGTCACCTTCAACGTGGCGCTGCTCGCCTCGAGCGCGTCGCCCACCATCGCTTCGTTGATGCGCAGGTCGACCATCGGGTCGTCTGGCCCCTGCAGCTTCACCACCGTGTGCCCCGCGCGGACGCCCGCCACCAGGCCGCTCGGGTCGAGGCGCGTCGCGAAGACCATCGTCGTCGGGCTGCCGATGGGGCTGTCGAAGGGGCCGGTGCCACGGCCGCCCGAGTGGTCGTCGCTCCCGCCGATGGGCGCTGCGCGCACGCCCTGCGACGACAAGCGTTCCCACCACGCGATGACCTTCTTCGTGAAGAGCACGCCCGTCTTGTCCCACCCGCCGGTGCCCAGCTCGACGGCGCCCAGTTGCTCGCGCGGGATGGGGTGCTTCCACGCGCAGCCGATGCAGGTGGTGCCGAGGTCGAGCAGCGGGTGGTTGATGGAGAACACCACGTCCTGCGCTGCGAACGCCGCGAGGGCCGTGTCGAGCGAGACGCCGTCGAGGCCGAGCCGGTGGTCGACGTACTTCGTCGCGCCGATGCCGTTGGCGTGACCGGCGTAGGTCGTGAACTCCACGCCGGGCAACAGCAGCACGTCGGGGTGCCGCGGCTGCGCGTCTGACAACCAACTCACCGACGCGGGCGTGTTGTGCTCCGACAGCTCGACGAAATCGAGGCCGCGTGAGGCGGCGAAATCGGCGACTTCATCGAGCGTGGGTTCGGCATCACCGCTCTCGCGCGAGTGCACGTGAAAGTCGCCCGCGTACCACCGCGCGTCGGTCTTCAAGGTGGTGGGCACGAAGTCGCGGCGCGCGGTCTGCGCGGGCAGGGTGGCCACCGTGCGGAGCTCGATTTCCAGGCGGTACCGCGCCGGGAACGTGACCAGCTTCGCCTTGCCGATGAGCACGCTCCAGGTACCGGAAGGAACGGCGCCGGGCAGGTAGCTGCGCGAGGCCGCGTCGACGCCGATGACGGCCGGCTCTGCATTGCCGCCGCCCCAGCCGCGAAACCCGCTCGGGTCGAACACGCCGTAGTCGAGGATGTTCTCGGGCTGTTGAATCGGGTGGTCGACCTGCACCTCGACGGTGCCCGGTGGCACCTCGAAGGGCACCATCACGAAGGCCGGGCCGTCGGCGGTGAGCTCGCCCTCGAGCACCAGCGGCGCCGCGAGGACCTGCGCGGAGAGAAGACTGAGCGCGAAGAACATGCACGCATGATGACGCGCGGAGAGGCATCGCGTCCTGCTCCCTGCGCGGACCGTCACCGGCCTGACTCAGGGCGGGACGAGACACCTGGTCATCCATCCTGGGGACGGATCCACTCCGCCTCGCAACGTGAAGCGGAGCGGGTCTCGCCGCTCCTGCGCCGACCGGGCCCGCACCGCTCGGGTCGCGACAGCTGATCCACTCCGTGTCGCGACGTGAAGCGGCGCACGTCTCGCCGCTCATTGGCCGAACCGGAACTCAGCCGGGCCCGTCGCACGGGTCGCGACAGCTGATCCACTCCATGTCGGGGCGTGAAGCGGAGCGGGTCTCGCCGCTCCTTCGCCGACCGGGCTCGCACCGCTCGGGTCGCGACAGGCAGCTGCGCTCGGGCCTCCGCAAGGCGCCAGCGGAGCGACGGGTGGTCAACCCCGCATCGCTGCCGCGGCGACACTCTCATCGAGACGCACTCGTGGAGCCCAAGCGTGCGCCGACGATCCTGTGCTCAGCGGTCTGCGGCAGTCAGAAGGAATCAGCGCACGAGGTGAACGACGAGTTGGTGCAGCACACGCCGCGGGAGGTGTCGCAGACCGGCGCCTGGGGGCCGCAGGTCGCGTTGCTGGTGCACGCCGGCCACATCACGTTGCCGGTGCCGTTGCGGTTGCCGAGGCAGGTGTACCCGGTGCGGCCGTTGGGGTTGAGCTGGCCGATGGTGGGGCAGGTGCCCGCGCATTCGTACGACACGCCACCGTCGGGGAGCGGCAAGCCGATGAGCGGCCGGCCCGCCGACTGGCACCAGGCGCCGCTGGTCTCAAGCGCCGAGGAGACGAAGCAATAGCCGCCGGGGAACGACGTCGCGCACTGCACGAGCAGCGGGTCGGGCGGGTTGCCGCACTGCGAATTGGTGGTGCAGGCCTGGCCTGCCTTGGCGGGCAACCCCCCGCCGGTGAACACGCGGTTGTTCGTCATCCAGCAGCCTGCCTGCGGGCTCGGGAGCGTGAAGGGCTCGACGAAGTAGCAATCGAAGCCGGTCACGCCACACTGGCCCTGCGCGGTGCAGCTCTTCACGCAGAAGCGGTCGACCTCGTTGAAGAGGTACGGCAGCGAGCTGGTGCCACCCGCGCAGGTCGCGCCCGCGCCGCACGTCCCGGTGCCGGTGCAGGGAACCGTACAGAAGCCAGACGGGTAGGGTGTCGCCGCCTGCCCCGCGAAAGGCGTCGTCTGCAGCTTGCACGTCGCGCCCGCACCGAGGCCCACGCACTGCGCCGAAGAGGTACAGGTCATGCCGATGGTGGCCGTGCCGCCGCCGCCGCCGGTCGCCGCACCACCACCTGTGGTGCCACCCCCACCACCGGTGGTGCCCCCGCCGCCGCCCGTCGCACTGGTGCAGAGGTAATTCACGCAGCTCTGGTTGCCCGAGCACGTGGCGCAGGTGACACCGCCCTGACCGCAGAGCGTGTTGTTGTTGGAGTTCGCGCGCGCGATGCAGCCCCCGTTGAAGATGCAACCGTCGCAGGTGCCGCCGCCACCGCCGGTACCACCTCCGGTCGCGGCGCCACCGCCCGTCGCTGTGCCACCGCCCGTCGCTGTGCCACCGCCCGTCGCGGTGCCGCCTCCCGTCGCGGTGCCGCCTCCCGTCGCCGTGCCGCCGCCCGTCGCCGTGCCACCGCCCGTCGCCGTGCCAGCACCCGTGCCACCGCCGGTGAGGCTGGTGACCATGCAGGTGCCGAAGTTGCACGCGGTGCCGAACTGGCAGCTCGAGCAGGCCGCGCCCAGCTGGCCGCAGGCGCTGTTGCTGTTGCCGGTCTGGCAGTCACCCTTTGCGTCACAACACCCGGTCGCACACGAAGACGGCGTACAGACTTTGGGGCCGCCGCACGCGGGGACGACTGCGGCGACGAGGCCGATGGCAAAGCCGAGCACGACGGGTCGAACGTTCATCGCCTCACCTTACCGCGCAGGGAATGTCTTCCAACTTCGCTGGTGCAGGCAGAATGGGGCCGATGTCTGACTTCTGGCGTGGCGTGCGAGCAGCGACCGTGGCGATGGCGGTGCTCGCGCTCGCGCTGCTGCCGTCCCGCGTCTCGGTGGCGATGCGCGTGCGCGGGGGCTCGCTCTTCGAGCGCGTGACGAGGGCGCTGGCCGGCGCGCTGCTCGACCTCTCGCAGGTGTTCTGGCTGGTGGCGCTCTGGGTGGGCGTGCTGCTGGTGCTCGGGCTCGCGTGGCGGCTGTCGCGCGGCGTCGTCACGCGCGTGGGGCCGGCCGTCCTGGTCGCGCCATGGGCTGCAGTGCTGCTGGTGGTGACGGTGACCGAGCAGGAAGTGAAGGCCGAGCGCGGAGCGTTCTCCACCCTCACCGAGATGCTCGACGCCGCGGGTGAGGCGTCGTTCGTCGAAGGCGCGTCGGGTTTCCTGGCTTTCACCCGCATCCTGGTGCCGACGGTGGCCATGCTGCTCGCGCTGGGGGTGTTGCTGTGGCGCACGCGCGGCGGAGCACGCTGGCACCACGACGCCGTCCACCCGGTGCAGTGGGGGCGTGGGGCGTTGGTGGCGCTGCTCGCCGTCTCGCTCGCGGCGCCGGTGCTGGCGCGCGCGCAGGGGCTGCTGTCGGAGCGGTTGAGCCCGGCGGGCCTCGGCAACCCGCTGGAGAATCTGGTCGAGACGAGCCTCGACTGGGCGCGAGGCACACCCCCCGCCCGCCCGATGGACCTGCTGAACGCCGTCGCGCCGACGCCGCAGGAGGTCGCGCTCGGCGCCACGCGGCTGGGCTGGCCCCCGCCCCCGGTGGGCGACGATGCGGGGTGTCTCTCGTTCCAGCGCACCGCCGACGAGCCCCCGTCGCCTGCGGGCCCGCTCCTCGAGGCGCTGCAGCAGGTCTCCACCCGGCTCTGGGAGCAGCCGGGCCCGAACGTGGCCCTCTTCCTCCTCTCGCTCGAGAGCTTTCGCGGTGCCGACCTGCACGCGCTCAACCCGAGCGCGCCGACGTCGCTCGCGCCATTCACCAACGCGTTGTTCGAACGCAATGCGCCGGGCGTGTTGGTCAGCCGGCACACGTGGCAGGCCGGCGTGCGCACCGCGCAGGGGCTCGCCGCCATCACGTGCGGGCTTGGCACCCTGCCGTACAACCTCAGCCTCATTCGCGACCTGCCCGAGCTGCCGCTGCGGTGCGCGCCCGACGTGCTGGTCGAGAGCGGGTTCGAGGGCTCGTTCTTCTATGGGTCTGACCCGGGCTACGACCAGATGGACCGCTTTCTGCGCAGCCGCGGCATCACCCGAGTGGTCGCCGAGCAGGCGTTTGCCGCCGAAGCACCGCGCGGCGCGTGGGGGGGCGTCACCGACTTCGTGCTCTTCGACCGCGTGGTGGCTGAGGTGGCGAGCGCCTTGCCCTCGAAGCCCCAGCTCGCGCTGGTGATGTCGTTGTCGAACCACTCGCCGTACACGCCGCCCGCCGATTTGCCCGAAGCGGTGTCGGCGCGCGCGAAGGCGTCACTCACCGTCGTGCCCAGCCGCGCGACCAGCGACGACGTGAAGCGGCTCACCACGTGGTCGTACACCGACGCGGCGTTGGAGCGCTTCTTCGCGGCGCTCGAGGCACAGGGCCTCGCTGAGCGGTCCATCGTGGTGTTCATCGCCGACCACTCCACCGGTGAAGACTACGTGTGGGGCGCCGACGACTTCGAGCACGAGACCGACGCGGCGAAGGCCCAGGTGCCCTTCGCGATGGTGATTCCCGAGGCCTTCCTCACGCGGGTGGGGCGCACGCCGGAGCTGCTGCGCGCGCTCGAGGGCGTGCAGCGTGAGCTCGACCGGCAGGTGCTGTCGCAGAACGACGTGCCGGCGCTGCTGCTCGCGCTGACGCAGGCGCACCCGGGCCGAAAGGCGAGCGCGCCGTGGCACACGCTCGGCGGTCAGCGCACGAGCGCCTCTTTTCAGACTGGCACGCCGCGCGGCGCGCTGCTGGGCATCAACGGGGTCGATGAGTCGTACGTGCTCGACGCGAACGAGGTGCGCGAGGGGGCGTACGAAGACGCGGTGTTCCTCCGCACGAAGGCCGACCGCGCGCGCGTGACGCCGCGCCTCAGACCCGCCGCTGCGACGCTGCTCGAGCTCGCGCGGCGGCGCTGCGACTGAGGCGATGCTCTCGCTGCGTGAGTGCGCCATGCTGGCCCCGCATGTCTTCGTCGCGCGAAGTTGAACCTCCTCCGCTGCCCGGGCAACTCGCGCGCGTGCGTCGGTTGAAGCACCCGGCCACCACCGAGCCGCTGCCGGTGCTCGACTTCGACGGCGCGGAGGTCGGCCGCATCGAGTGTCTCACCACCGCCCACCTCGGCGACGACGCGCTCCTCACGCGGTTCGTGCGGTGGAGAAACCAGTACCGCCTGGGCTGGCTCGACCAGCGGCCGGTGACGCTCGAGAGCACGCGCGCGTGGGTCGAGAAGGTGCTCGCCGACGACCGCCGGCTCAACCGTCTCTTCTACGCGGGCGACACGTTGATCGGCCGGGGAGGCATGCTCGACCTCACCGCGCACAGCTACATGAGCGACGGCATCGTGCGCGGCGAGCGCGGCGGCGGGATGAACTTCATCGCCTTCGCGAACTACGCCTGCATGGGGTGGGATTTTGCGCACCTCGGCCTGCACGCGATGGACTCGAAGGTGGTCGCGAGCAATGCGCCCGCGCTGCGCTCGACGTCGTCGCTGGGCTACCGCGCGGTGGGGTCCACGACCTTGCACGTGGAACAGCATGCGAGCGGGGCGGTGCTGACCGAGGCCCCCGGCGCGGTGGTCGCAGACGTGCGGCTTTGGTACCTTCGCGTGGTGAGGTCAGACTTCGAACGCGCTCGTGAGCGTGCCTGGGCCGCGCGAGACTTCTCAGCCACCGACGAATCGTTGAACCCTTGAGAGAGGCCGGAAAATGACGCGCACTGAGTTCGTGGTGAAGCTCGACGAGATCATGGATCGCCCCGCAGGCACCACGCAGGTGGGCCAGCGCCTCGACGCCGGCAGCGGGTGGGACTCCATCGCCATGATGTCGTTCATCGCGATGGTCGACGCCGAGCTCGGCATGCGCGTCGCGGGGCCTCGCCTCGCTGCGGCGAAGACGGTCGATGACCTCATTGCGCTGGTCGGCGACAAAGTGACGGCGTGACGTCGTGAGCATCACCACCGTCAGCGGAGTGCGCATCGCCGGCCTGTGCTCTGCGGTGCCGAAGCAGGTCGTCGACACCTCGGCGTGGGTTCCGCTCTTTGGCGAAGAAGAGGTCGCCAAGGTCATCAAGGGCACCGGCGTGAAGAAGCGCCGCGTCGCGCCCGACGGCGTGTGCGCGTCAGACATGTGCTTCGCCGCCGGCGAGCAGTTGCTCACCGCGCTGCAGTGGAAGCGCGAAGAGGTCGATACCCTCATCTTCGTGTCGCAGTCGGCCGACTACCTGCTGCCCGCGACCGCGTGTCTGTTGCAGGAACGGTGGGGGCTGCCCAATGGCTGCGCGGCGCTCGACGTGAGCCTCGGGTGCTCGGGCTACATCTACGGCCTGTGGCTGGCCTCGAACCTCGTGCGCACCGGGGCGAGCAAGAAATGTCTGCTCGCGGTGGGTGAAGTGTCGGGTCGACGCGTGGGCGCCAAAGACCGCTCTGCCGTCACGCTCTTCGGAGACGCCGGCACCGTCACTGCGCTCGAAGCGAGCAGTGACCCCGAAGACACGTGGACGTTTCAGCTCGGCACCGATGGCAGCGGCGCGAAGCACCTCATCGTGCCCGCGGGCGGCAATCGCCTGCTCCCTTCGGCGAAGACGGCGCAACCGCACACCGGGGAAGATGGCAACACGCGCAGCCTCAACGACCTCTACATGAACGGGTCGGAAATCTTCCTCTTCGCGCTCAGCCGCGTGCCGCCGCTGGTGAAGAGCACGCTCGCGGCCGCCGGGTGGGCGCACGAGGCGGTCGACGCCTTCGTCTTTCACCAGGCCAACGAGTTCATGCTCAAGCACCTCGGCAAGAGCATGAAGCTGCCGCCCGACAAGGTGCCGCTCATCATCGAGAACTTCGGCAACACCAGCTCGGCGTCGATTCCCCTCGCGATGACCGAGAAGCTGGCGGGCGCGCTGATCGGCAAGCGCCAGAAGCTGCTGCTCACCGGCTTCGGCGTCGGGCTCTCGTGGGGCTCGGTCGCGATGAACACCGGGCCGATGGTGGTGCCACCGCTGGTCGAGGTCGACGAGTCCATCATCCCGCCGCTCCCCTTTGCGATGCCCGCATGATCAACCCGCTCGCCATGCCAGGTGCCCCGGTCATCGTCACCGGCGCCTCGTCGGGCATCGGCCGCGCGACGGCCATTCTGCTCAGCCAGCTCGGCGCGCGCGTCATCGCCACTGGCCGTGACGCGGCCCGGCTCGACGAGACCCGCGCGCGAATGGAAGGCGAGGGTCACCTCTTCGAGGCGCTCGACCTCACCGAGGTCGACGCGTTGCCGGCGTGGGTCAAGGGCATCGCCGCGAAGACGGGCCCCCTGCATGGCCTCGTGCACAGCGCGGGCAACCAAATCACCGTGCCGGTGCGCGTGATGTCGAAGGCGCTCTTCGAGAAGCACATGGACGTGAACGTCTACGCCGCCGGCGCCCTCATCAAGGGCTTCCAGCAGGCGGGGTGCTTTCGGGCTGAGGGCTCGAGCGTGGTGCTGCTGGCGTCGACGGCTGCGCTGGTCGGCGTGCCGGGCAACTCGGTCTACGCCGCGAGCAAGGGCGCGGTCATCTCGCTGGCGCGGGCGCTGGCGATGGAGCTCGCGCCGAAGAGGATTCGCATCAACTGCGTGGCGCCGGCGCTGGTGAAGACCGAGATGTTCGAGCGCTACCGCACCTCCGTCACCGAGCAGCAGCGGCAGCTCTTCGAGTCGGTGCACCCCCTGGGCCTCGGCGAGGCCATCGACGTGGCCAACGCCATCGCCTTTCTGCTCGCCGGCACCGGGAGGTGGATCACCGGCACCACCCTCGTGCTCGACGGCGGGTACACCGCGCCCTGAGTTGCCGACGATGCCCGCCTACCTCCACGCCATTCGCTCGCACGTGCCTGAGGGGCGGCTGACCAACGAAGAGCTCTCGCGCCGCAACCCCACGTGGAGCTCGAAGAAAATCGTCCAGGTCACCGGCATCGAAGAGCGCCGCATCGCGGCAGTGGGCGAGACCGCGGGCGACCTCGCGGTGCAGGCCTGTCAGCGGCTCTTTCGCGAGACGAAGGTCGACGCGAGCACCATCGACGCGCTGCTCTTCTGCACCCAGTCACCCGACTACTTCCCCTCGGTGCCCGCGACGGCGTGCACGCTGCAAGACCGGTTGGGCCTGCCGCAGAGCTGTGGCGCCTTCGACTACAGCCTCGGGTGTTCGGGCTTCACCTACGGGCTGTGGCTGGCGCGCGCGCTCGTGCTCAGCGGCTCGGCGAAGAAGTGCCTGCTGGTGATGAGCGAGACCGTCGCGAAGAACTGCGCGCCCGATGACATGGCCACCACCGTGAACTTCGGTGACGGCGCGGCGGCGTGCCTCGTGAGCGACGAGCCCGAGGGCGCGTGGGCCGAGCTGGGGGACTCGGTGGTGGGCACCGACGGCAAGGGCGCCCCGAACCTCATCGTGCGCGGGGGCGGCGCGCGGGCCCCCGACGAGCCCTCGGTGTTGACGATGAACGGCGCCGAGGTCTTCTCGTTCACGCTGCACACCGTGCACCTCGCCATCGAGAAGCTGCTCGAGAAGACGAAGACGCCGCGCGAGCGCATCGACTGGTACCTCTTTCACCAGGCCAACCGCTTCCTGGTCGAGAGCCTCGGCAAGAAGATGGCCATCCCCCGGGAGCGGCTGCCCATCGACATCGCCGACATCGGCAACACCTCGTCGGCCTCGATTCCGATTCTCATCGAGCGGTGTCAGCGGAAGGGGCTGTTGGTGCCCGAGCAGCTCGCTGTGTTGTGCGGCTTCGGCGTCGGGTATTCGTGGGGCGCCACGCTCGCCCGTTTCCTGCCCGGCGTGGCGGTGAGGAGCGCGTCATGACCACCCCGGTGACCCCGCGCGTCGGGCCGGACCCGAAGAGCTACTTCGACCCGCTCGTGTTTCAGCGCGAGCAGCGTGAGGTGTTCCAGCGAGCGTGGTGCTTCGTCGCCTTCTCGTGGGAACTGGCGAAGCCCAACGACTTCGTCACGCGCACGCTGGGCGGCGTGTCGGTGGTGGTGCAGAACTTCGGCGGCGAGCTGAAGGCGCTGCACAACGTCTGCGCGCACCGGTGCTCCCTCATCCGCACCGCGCCGTGTGGCAACGGGCCGCTCACCTGCGGCTTCCACGGGTGGACCTATGACGGCCGCGGCGTGCCCGTCGGCATCCCCGGCAACGCCGAGTTCTTCGGCTTCACCGACGAGCAGAAACAGGCGCGCGCCTTGCGCTCGTTCGCGCTCGAGACCTGCGGCGCCTTCGTCTTCGTGCGCATCGCAGCCGAGGGGCCGGGGCTGCGGGCGTTTCTGGGGCCGCAGTGGGCCGTGCTGCAGACGCTCTCGAAGCACTTCGGCGCGCAGCCGCCCCTCGACGACCACCGCATGCCATGGGCCACCAACTGGAAGGTCGGCGTCGAGAGCGTGCTCGAGGTCTACCACGTCAACCCCACCCACCCCGACACCTTCAAGAAGCTGGTGCTCCCGGCGTGGCACTTCTCGCCTGCGGGGCCGTTGCACTCCACGGCGAAGTCGATTCTGCGCGACGAGATGCGCGGCTGGTGGGACCGCATCATCGCGCGGCTGGGGTTGTCGCGCGCCGAGGGCATGGCCGAGTACGACCACTTCGTGCTCTTCCCCAACGTGGCCATCGGCGTCACCCACGGCGCGTTGATGAGCTTTCAGACCTACGAGCCGGTGAGCCCCACCGAGTGCGTGCTGCACTACCGCATGGTGCTCGCCAACTCCGCGCGCATGGAACCCGCGTCGACCTTCGTGCGCAAGTCGGTCGCCGACACGGTGACGGAATTCAACCGGGTGCTGCTCGAAGAAGACCGCCTCGCCGCCGAGAACGTGCAGCGCGGGCTGCGCCAGGCCAGCCGGCCGCCGGTGTGGGGCGTCAACGAAGGGCGCATCGGGTTGTTCCACGACGCGCTCTCGCAGTTCGAAGAGGTGAGCGGGTGAGCGCCAGCACGAAGGCCACGTTGGTCGAGTCGTTGAACGCGCTGCTCGCCGAACGTGCGCTGCCGCCTCCTGCCACGTGGGACGACGCGACCGTGCTGTTTGGTGAGAAGAGCATCGGCCTCGACTCGCTCGACATGGCGGTCCTCTCGTCGCAGCTCGAGGCCAGGCTGGGCCGCGACCCGTACTCGCGCGGCCAGTTCCCGCGCACGCTGGGCGAGTTGCTGCAGTTCTACGCGAGCCCATGAGCGTGCTCCCGCTGGCTGCGCTCGCCGCGCGCGCGCCGAACGCGCCGTTCCTCGTCGGGCCCGACCGCAGCTGGGCGGTGGCGGACTCGTGGGCCGAGGTGCAGCGGCTGGCGAAGGACCTCCCGCATCGCTCGGTGAGCGGCGCGCGAGACGGCGTCGAGCTGGTGCACCTGATGCTGGCCGCCGCCGAAGCGAACGCGGTGCTGGCGCTGACGTCGGGCCCGTTTCCCGAGGGCGTCGACTCGCAGGAGCCCTCGCTGGTGCTCTTCTCGTCGGGCACGACGGGCACGCCGCGGCCCGTTCTGCACTCGTGGCGCGAGCTGCTGCGGCGCGCCGTCACGCGTGAACAGTTGCACGGGGCGCGCTGGCTTTTGCTCTTTCGGCTGCACCACTTCGCGGGCGTGCAGATGGTGGCCCACGTGCTGGCGAACGAGGGCGTGTTGGTGATTCCCGAGCGGTTGACCCCCGAGTCGGCCCGGCGCGCGCTCGTGGAGCAGGGCGTCACCCACGTCTCGGCGACCCCCACGTTCTGGCGGCTGTACGGCGCCACCCACGCGCTCGAGGCGCCGGTGACCGGCGTGCGGCAGGTGACGGTGGGGGGCGAAGCGGCCACCGACGAAGGGTTGGCCGCGCTGCGTCGGCAGTTCCCTTCCGCGCAGGTGAGCCACGTCTACGCCACGACCGAGCTGGGCACGTGCTTCTCGGTGTCTGATGGGCGCGCGGGCTTTCCCTCGGCGTGGCTCGACGACGCCGCGCGCCGCCTCGGGCTGCGCATCGTCGAGGGTGAGCTGCAGGTGCGTCGGCAGGAGCAGGGCGCGCCGCCCGGCCCGTGGGGCGCGACGGGAGATCTCGTCGAGCGCGTGGGCGAGCGCGTCTTCTTCCGCGGCCGCGTGACCGAGCTCATCAACGTCGGCGGCGTGAAGGTGGCCCCGCTGGCGGTGGAAGAGCTGCTGCTGCGCGTGCCCGGCGTGCTGCACGCGCGGGTGTGGGGCAAGCCGAACCCCGTCACCGGGCAGCTCGTCGCAGCCTCGCTGGTGCTCGCGCCCACAGCCACGCGCGAGACGGTGGAGCCGCTGCTGCGCGCCGCCGTGCTCTCGTTGCCCCGGGTGCAACAGCCCCGGCACGTCGAGTTCCTCGACGCGTTGCCCGAGGTGAACTTGAAGCTGTCTCGTCGCACCCCTGGAGAATCGCCATGACCCTCGCGCTCACCCCCGCGCCCGGCTTCGTCTCGCTCGTCAGCGGTGGCTCTCGAGGGCTGGGGCTCGCCTTCGTAGAAGGCCTGCTCGACGCGGGAGGCCGCGTGGCCACCTTCGCGCGCTCGAAGACCGAGGCCGTGACGCGCCTCGAGGCCGCGGCCGGCGACCGCTTTGCCTTCTTCACCGCCGACGCGCGCGACCCGAAGCGCTGCGGCGAGGTGGTGCGCGAGGTGCACCAGAAGTTCGGTCGCATCGACGCGCTCATCAACAACGCGGGAGTGGCGCGGGAGGGCGTGCATGCCCTGATGCAGGACGAGCAGGTCGACGAGGTGCTCGACACCAACCTGCGCGCCCCGCTGAAGCTCACCCGCGCCGTGGTGCGGGTGATGCTCACCCAGCCGTCGGGCGGCCGCGTCATCAACATCTCGTCCATCATCGGGCAGCGTGGCTTCCGCGGGCTCGGCACCTACGCCGCGACCAAGGCCGCCCTCGACGGCTTCACGCGGGCGCTCGCGCGCGAGCTCGGTGACCGCAACATCCAGGTCAACTCCATCGCGCCGGGCTACCTGCGCACCGAGCTGTCGCACGGGCTCGATGACGCGCAGCTCAAACAAATCGAGCGCCGCACGCCGTTGGGCCGGCTGGGGGAACCCGCCGACGTCGTGCCGCTGCTGCTCTTTCTCTGCTCGGAAGGGGCCCGCTTCGTCACCGGCCAGACGCTCGTGGTCGATGGCGGCGTCACCGTCTAGCGGCCTGATGCAAAACTCCCGTCGCGCGCATCGACGATGCATCGGCACGGTGCGTCGTCGGGACCACTGCGGTGCCTGCTCAAGCCAGTTCGCCAGCGCCTGCGTTTCGTCGCGCCTCCTCAACGCCCCGCGCCACGACGCCTCCAGTCGAGCACGTCGACCACCTTCGCCTCCGGACAGGCGGTCGCGCTGCGCCCGAGCATGGCGGCGCGCGCGTCGCTCTGCGTGACGGTGATGAACAACGTGCCTGCGAAGTCTCGCAGCGCTGCTTCCGGCTCCACCACCGCGCCGTCGACGCGCTGACCCGCCAGCGTGCCGTCGAAGAGCCGAACGGCGCCGGTCGCGAGCTGCTCGCGCAGTCCGGCCGCGTGCGCCACCAGCAGCCGCAGCCCGTACCCACCGCCCCAGAAGGCGACCGGCCCTCCACCTGCCAGCGCCGCGAGGATGTCGGCAACGGCCGCGTCGAGCCAGCGCGTGAGCCCCTCGTGCTCGGCCCGTACCCCGCGCGCGGTCTCGAGGTGGGGCGCCGGCCGGGCGACGACCCGCAGCGCCGCGAGGCGCCCGGTCGCGACCACCGCTCGCTCGGCGCGCACCACCGAAAAGCCCGACGCGCTCACCAGCCGCGTGAACGAGTCGAGCGAGAACGCGTGGAGGTGCTCGGGCGTGACCACCGAGATGAAGTGCGGCGCCGAGGGCAGGTTGCGGTCCAGCACCGTGTGGTGGTCGGGCACCTCGAGGTACACGAAGCCGGTGGGCGCGACGGTGACGCGCAGCCACCGCAGCAGGCGCTGTGGGTCGCGCAGGTGCTCGAGCACGTGGGTGCAGAACATCGCCGCGGCCGACGAGGGCGCCACCGGCGTGGTGCTCGTCTCGTCGAGGTGCGAGAGGTCGACCAGCTCGAAGGCGGTCTCGTACACGTCGGGCAACGCCCGCGTGAAGTCGAGGCCCAGCAGGCGCTGCGTCGGCACCTGCGCGCGCGTGTGCAAGACGCGGAGCAGTTCGCCCAGCCCGCAGCCCACGTCCACCAGCGGCCCCTCCCCATCGAGCGTCGACAACTCGGGTCCCAGGAAGTCCAGCGTCTCGAGCGCGCGGTCGTTGCGAAGGTGACGCGGCTCGAGCCCTCCCACGTCGAGCGGTGCCGTGGACGGCGGGGTGCCCAGGTAATGGAGGTAGAGCTCGCGCAGCGCCGCGTCATCGGGAGGCGCGGTGACCATGACGTGCCCACACGTGCGGCAGCGGCCCAGTGGCAGGGTGAAGACCCGGGTGGCGACCCCACCCTCGACGGGCTCGGCGCGCGTGCGGCTCACCTCGCAGACCGGCTCGAACGTCGCTCCTCCACAACCGACGCAGCGGGTCGTCATCGCCATCGCAGGCTACCCCGGCTCGCCTCAAACACCGCGTGAACGGCGCGCGCCGCCTCCTTGCCTTCGCCACGCCGCTTTCTCCCCGCTATTGGGGGGAGACACTCCTGTCGATGGTCCGCGCGCTCGCCCTCTCGCTGCTGTTGCTCACCGGCTGTGCCGGAATCTCCGCGGCGCGGCGCGCCGAGCTCGACGCCGAAGCGCAGCCCGCCGTCACGGCCCTTCGGGCCGCGCAGTTCGAGCAGGCCCAATCGCTCGCTGACGAGGTGCTCAGCACGAGCAAAGACAACTCCCGCGCGGCCGCCGTGTCGGCCCTCGCGCGCTTCCGTCGCATGGCCCACGACCTCGTCGGTGATGTGACCACCCTCGTCGCCAGCGCCGTCGCTTCGGCGCTGCTGGGCGGCGACGTGGTCAACCAGGACTTCCTCGACTTCGCCTTCGAGCGCGCCGACAAGCGCCTGGGCGAAATCGACGCGCTGCTCGCCATCGCCGAGCAAGACGACGGCTTCTCGCTCGAGCTCTGTCTGGCCTGCTGGCAGGTCGACTGGAATCGCAGCGGCGAAGTCGACGACTTCGACCAGCGGCTCTTCGAGGTCGAGCTCGACGGCAAGGGCCAGCCGTACCTGCCCGGCGACCCGCGCCGGCGACCCACCTTCCGCTTCGACGTCGCCGACCTGACCTGGCTGCGCGCCCTCGTTCACTTTCAACGCGCCGCGCTCGCCGTCGGCCTCGCGTACGACCCCAACGTCACGTGGCGCACGCGCAAGGCGGGCACGATGACGCTCAAGCTGCGCGACGGGAAGAAGCTGCTCGCCGCGCGAGACCTGCTGCTCGCCGGGCTGACCCGTGCCGAGCGGTGCCGCGACGCGGTGCTCGCCGAGCGTGACGACGACCGCGAGTGGGTCCCCAACCCCGGGCAGAAGAGCTCAGCGCTGCCGTACCCCGTCGACGATGCGCTGTTCGACACGTGGAAGGGTGTGCTGGTCGACGTGCGCGCGCTGGTGAAGAGCGAACAGGGCCTCGACGTGGCCAGGCTCGCCCAACTCGGAGACCGCCGCTGGAAGAACCCGCCCCCCGGCTTCCTCGACGTGGGCGCCTTCTTCTCGCAGCCACGCGACTTCGTGGTGACCGGGGAACAGCTGCGCCGCATCGACCGCCTGCACCGGCAAGAGCCCGGGGTGCTCTCCGAATGGCTCGGGCAGGTGCTGGGGCCCTCCTACAAGTCGAGCATGCCGCCCTCGCCGCTGGTCGACCGCCTGCAGCGCATCTCCCGCGAGGTCGACGCGGGTGAAGAGACGTTCGAGCGCAAGCTCCGGTATCTCATCTGGTTGAACTGACCACGCGCGGTACGCTCCGCCCGTCCACGCCACACGCGGAGTTCCCCGATGCTGCTGACGCTCCTCGTCACCTCGCTGGTGCACGCCTCTGACGGTCCCCCCTCGTGGGACGTCTGGCTCGAGAGCCGGGAAGCGCGCACGCTCACCGAGGCCCGCTCTCCGCAGACCCTCGCGCTGCTCTCGCGCAGCCACATCACCTCGGTCGAAGGGCGGCGCGGCGTGCCGAACTTCTTGTGGGCCGAGCGTGTCGCCGTCGACGTCACCGGCCTCAACGCGCAGGAAGCGGCGCGTCGACACCTGCTGCGCTTCGCGAGCGTCTACCGGCTCGACGCGGAGGTCGTCTCCCGGCTCGTCGTCTCCGAGGTGCACGAGCCGGGCAACGGCGCGGCCGTCGTCGTCGGCTTCGCGCGTGAAGAAGCCGGCGTGCCGTACCTGCGTGACGAGCTCGACGTGGTGATGACCGCCTCCTACGAGCTGGTCGCCCTCACCGGCTCGCTCGCCCTCAGCGCGCCGCAGAGCCGCACCTTTCGCCTCGATGCGTCGTCGGCCATCAGCGTCGCGGCGCAACACCTCTTCGGGAAGCTCGTCGAGCCCTCCGCGTTCCCGCTGGTGAAGCAGCGCCCCGGCGGGTGGGCCCGCTACGAGAGCGGCGGCGCGTTTCGCTCGTCACCCCGCGCGCGCAAGGTCTTCTTCGACGACGCCCACGACGTGGTGCCCGCCTGGCACCTCGAGGTCGAGACCGACGACTCGCTCACCGCGCTCGTCATCTCGGCCCTCGATGGCCGGCTCCTGAGCCGCACGCCGCTCACCTTCGAGGCCGCGCACACCTACCGGGTCTACGCCGGCACCAGCTCGCCGTTTCGCCCGCTCGACTCTCCGGTGGGCGACGTCGGCCTCCCGCACCCCACGGGCCTGCCCGACGGCTTCGCGCCCGCGCTCGTGCCCTCGACGCTCGTCACGCTCGACCACGCAGGCCTCTCCACCGGCGACCCGTGGCTGCCCGCCGGTGCGACGGAGTTGAAGGGCAACAACGCGCACGCCTACGCCGACCTCACCGAGCCCAACGGCCTCGACGCGGGCGACGTCGCCATCGTTCCCAGCGCACCGGGCGTCTTCGACTTCACCTACGACTTCAACGCGCGCGCCGATGCGGGGGTCGGGCAGCGCGCCGCCTCGGCGACCCAGGCCTTCTTCATCTCCAACCAGGTGCACGACGTCTTCTACGACCTCGGCTTCGACGAGCAGGCGCGCAACGCGCAGGCCTCGAACCTCGGGCGCGGAGGCCTCGCGGGAGATCCACTCCTCGTCGAGGTGCACGACTTCGCCCGCCGCAACAACGCCTCGATGAGCGTCACCTCAGACGGAGAGTCGGCGCGCATGCAGTTGCACCTCTTCGACCCCAACCGCGCCAGCACGTTGACGGTGACCACCGCGGCCTTCGCTGACGGAGGGCTCTTCGTCGGCGTGCCCAATCTCGTCGAGCGCCCCGAAGGGTGGGACGTGGCGGGACCCCTGCGCACGGTGATGGATGCCGATGGCGGCTTCGGTGGCTGCGACCCCTGGCCGATGGATGCCGGCACCTGGTCCGGCGCCGTGGTGCTCGTCGACTCCGCGGGGTGCTCGCTGGCCACCCGCCTCGAGGCGGCGCGCGATGCGGGCGCCGTCGCCGTGGTGCTCAACGGCGCGTGCGTCGGCACCAACGAGCAGAACCTCGTGGTGACCTGTCTTGAAGACGATGCGGGCACGCGGTTGCGCGAGGCCGTCGTCGCGGGTGGCTCGAGCTTCGACGCGCGGCTGGTGCGCCCTCCAGCAACCAACGAGTTCGACGTCGCCTTCGACGCCACGGTGGTGGTGCACGAGTACGGGCACCTCATCACCACGCGGCTGGTCGGCAACGGGCTCGGGCTGCTCAACACCCCCGCGCGCGGCATGGGTGAAGGCTGGAGCGACTTCATCGGGGTGTGGATGTCGCTGCGCCCCGACGACACGCAGCGCGCGGGCAACGACCAGTGGCAGGGCAGCTTCTCCATCGGCGGCTGGTCGAGCCAGGGGAACGGCTCCGACGGCTCGGTGCTGCCGACGCAGTACTACGGCGTGCGGCGCTACCCGTACTCCACCAGCCGGGCGAAAGACCCGCTCACCTTCAAGCACGTGGGCCTCAACGTGCCGCTGCCCGACGTGGCCGTCGCCCCCCGCAACCCGGGCGACCCCAACAACGCGCAGGTGCACAACACCGGCGAAGTGTGGGCCTCGATGCTGTGGGACGCACAGGTCGCCCTGCTCACTGCGCCGGGCGCGCAGTTCGACGCCGCCCACACCACGATGGGGCGTTACCTCGTGGCCTCTCTCAAGGCGACGCCGGTGCTGCCCACCTTCATCGAAGCGCGCGACGCGTTGCTCGCCGTCGTCTTCGCGCAGAGCCCGACGGCTGACTTCCCGCGCGTGCTCGACGCCTTCGCGGCGCGTGGCCTGGGTGTGCTCGCCGCCTCGAGCGACCGCCGCTCGACCACCAACACCCCGCTCGCCGAAGACTTCACGGGGCAGGGCGGCAGCTACCGGCTGGTGAGCGTCACCGTCGACGACACCGACGACGACTGCGACGCCGACGGGGTGCTCGACTCGGCCGAGACCGGCACCCTCACCGTCACCCTCATGAACATCGGCTCGCGCCGGCTCACACAGACGCAGCTGCGCCTGTCGAGCAGCGTGCCGGCCCTCGTCGTGTCCCCCACTCCGCAGCCGTTGCCTGCGAGCAACCCCTTCACGACCGTCTCGCTCACCGTGCCGGTCTCGCTCAACCGCGTCATGGGCATTCAGCGGCCGGTGGTGACGGTGCAGGCCACCGACCCCAACGTGGTGTTGCTGCAGAACCGCTTCGAGGCCACCGCCGAGCTGCGGCTCAACACCAACGTCGTCGCGTCGAACACCGAAGACTTCGAGCAGAACGTCACCGACTGGAAAATCGACGCCGACGGTGCGTTCCCCTTCGAAGACACCTGGGTCGTTCGCCAGCCGGTCACCACCAGCGCCAACCGCGCCATGATGTGCCTCAACCCGCGCGACGTGGGCACGAGCTGGGTCACCACCCCGCCCATCGCCGTCGGCGGCGGCGCCTTCTCGGTGACGTGGGCGCAGAGCTACGCGTTCGAGAACGCCACCACCTTCTTCGATGGCGGTCGCGTCGAGGTGTCGACCGACGGGGTGACCTTCACCCCCGTGCCTGGCCTCGCGCTGGCGCCGACGTACAACGGCATGCTGCGCGCGATGACGCAGAACCCGCTCTCCGGTCAGGAGGCCTTCGTGGGGGTGAACCAGACCCGGCAGGACGTCACCGCCAGCTTCGGCACCCAGTACGCGAACCGCACGGTGTGGCTGCGCTTCATCATCGGGGCCGACGCCAGCGGCGGCGCGCCGGGTTGGCTGCTCGACGACGTGCGCGTCACGGGCGCGACGATGCCTCCCTTCACGCAGGTGGTGGCGCACGAGGCGAGCAGCTGCACCAACCACCCGCCGACGGTGTCGGGCACCAGCAGCTTGAACGTCGCCGAGCGCGAGCCGGTGACGCTCATCGAGGGCAACGCCTTCGACCGCGACCAGGACCCGCTCACCGTCAGGTGGATGCAGACCAGCGGCCCCTCGGTGATTCTGTCTGACAACACCTTCACCGCGCCCGAGGTCGGCCCTGCGGGTGCGGTGCTCGGCTTTCGCGTCACGGTCGACGATGGCCGCGGCGGCACCGACACCGACGACATGACTGTCACCGTGCGCAACGAGAACCGCGGGCCCACCATTCGCGGCACGATGGGGCCGCAGACCGCCACCACCGGAGACACCGTCACCCTCGAGGTGCAGGCCGAAGACCCCGACGGAGACCCGCTCACCTTCCAGTGGGAACAACAGGGTGACGCCACCGTGACGCTCACCGACGTGAGCAGCGCGACCCTCACCTTCACCGCGCCGAAGGTGGCCATCGCCGAGCTCATCTCGTTCAAGGTGGTGGCGCTCGACGGCGCGAAGGCCAGCGAGCCCGCCTTCATCGCCATCGCCATCGAGCCGAAGGCCGAGGGGTGTCAGTGCACCTCCATCGACTCGCTGTGGCTCTTCGGCGTGGCGGCGCTCGTGCTGCGGCGCCGGCGCGTCACTTCTTCGCGTCGGCCTTCTTGAACTCGGCGGCGACCACCTCGTTGCCGAAGCGCTCGTAGTTGGCGAGCCAGGCCGCGGCGTTCATCACGTAGCGGCCCGTACCCGCGCTGTCCCACTTGTACGAGAGGCGGGTGAAGCCGCCGTCGACGAGCAGGCGCTTGCCGTTCGACTCGAAGGCCGCGGCGATGAGGTTGCCGGCCGAGCCGTAGATGACGGGCGTCATTGCGCCCGCGGGCTTCACGGTGGCGACGGTGATGCCCTCGTAGACGTTCTCCACGCCGGTGCTCAGGAGGTGGTTGCTCACCACGCCCGGCTTCCCCGCGGCCATCGAGCGGCCGACGGTCTGGTCACCGGGGAGGTCGCCCTTCACGCGCGCGTCGATGAGCATGGTGGCCAGCGAGTCCGCGTCGGCGTTGCACGGGTCGTTGTCTCCCCACAGGTAGACGCCATGGCCCGCGTCGAAGAAGGCCTTCACGGCCTGCTGGTGCGCCTTCGAGAGGTGCACCGCGTCGTCGCAGCTGGCGATGATCCAGAACTGGTTCGACTTCGCGAGACCGGCCTTGAACTCGGCCAGCGGCGGCACGTCGCTGTAGCGCACCACCGAGAAGCCCTTCTGCTTGAGCGCGGCGGCGGCGCGGCTGACTTGACGTCGCCGTTGGGGCCTCGGTGCTCGACGCGTTTGGGCTCGGCGGCGGCCGGGGCGTTCTGGCCGGCGAGCGAGTTGTACTGAGCGAAGCTGACGGCAGAGACGAGACACACCAGAGCGGGGAGGAGGCGCATGACCCTCTTCAACGACCGCCCCTCGAAATCGATCTCCAGCGGGGGTAGCGTGGGCTCGTTGTGGCTGCGAACGATCCGAAAGACCCGCCTCAACCCCCTTCGGAACTGTTTCCGTACGATGAGATGTCGACGGGTGAGACCTCGTCGTTGATCCGCCGCGCACATGCACTCACCGGTCAGCCTGATCAGCCGGTGAAGAAGCCCGTGGCGCAGAAAGAGAAAGAGCCGCTCAAGCCGATGACGGGGGCGCAGCTCGCGTTTCGTCCCAGCGCGCCTCCTCGTCAGCCGGGGGGCACGGGCTCGTTCGCGCCCCTCAAGCCAGGTGCGGGTCAGGGCAAGCCGCAAACGGGCCAACAGCCGGCCTTCAAGCCGCAGACGGGGCAGCAGCCGGCGTTCAAGCCGACGACTGGAGTTCAGCCCGCCTTCACGCCCACCGCCGGCTCTCGAGCCGTGACCAGCACCCAGCCTGCGTTTCGACCGGCCTCGGGCTCACAGCCGGCCCACAAGCCCGGCACGGGCAGCCAGCCGGCGTTCCGGCCGACGCCTCCTGCCGCAGCGCCGCCCTCTGACGAGCCGGAAGACGATGATCCTCCGCCGGTGTTCGACCTCGAGCGACTGCAGGCGCAGATTCGCAGCATGTCGTTGACCGATTCGGCCCTCGGGCTGGCGCAGGGCAAGGTGAAGCCGACGAAGGCGCCGAGCAGCGCAGCCGAAGACACGTTCGTGAAGTCGAAGATGAAGGAAGCGGAAAAGAAGGTGCCCGACTTCAGCCTCGACGACGACCTCGGCTGATCAGCCTCGAGGAAGACAGAGGTTCACTGGCCCGCGCCGTGCTTTCGCCGGTGGAGCCCCTCGACCTCGACCCCGCTCGTTCACTGCAGCCCTCTGGTCACGTGGTCAGTGACCACACCCGCGCCTCAGTGACCCCTCGAGTCAGTTCCTTCCAGCGGCGGGCGATGTCGGCCTCGAGCTTCACCAGGTCGACTCCCTTCTCCTGCGCCCCAGAGACCCGTCGCGTCAGTTCCTTCCACCGGCGCGCGATGTCGGCCTCGAGTCTCACCAGGTCGAAGGACTTCTCCTGCGCCACGGCACGCTCGCGCGTGAACGACGTCCCCTCAGACCCCTCGCGTCAGTTCCTTCCACCGGCGCGCGATGTCGGCCTCGAGCTTCACCAGGTCGACGCCCTTCTCCTGCGCCACGGCGCGCTCGCGCGTGAACGACGTGCCCATCGGAGTCGGGTCGTCGCTCCCCAACACGCAGTGCACGTGCGCGTGCTGCAGCGCCTTGAGCGGCGTCGCGCCGGCGTGGCGGTGCTCCAGCTTCCCCAGCGCGGTGGGAATCAGCAGCGCGTTGCTCGACGGGCAGACCTCGAGGGTGACGCCTTCCTTCGCGAGCCGCTCGAGCGTCTCTTCGCTCTCCAGCGAGTGCACCCCGTGGCCGATGCCGCGCGGCGAGAGCGCGAGCGTGCGGTCGACCGAGCCATGGCCCGCAAATTCGCCAGCGTGAATCGTCAGGTCCGGCAGCACGCCGCGCAGCCCCTCGAGGATGTCGACGAGCGCGGGTGGCAGGGGCTCGGTGTCGACGCCGGTCACGATGCCGAGCACGTCGAGCCCGACCAGCGCGCGGGCGTGCTCCTTCACCATCGCGGCGAGCGCACGGTAGTGCGGCTCGCTCTCGAACGTGCGCGACAAGCCGAGCCGAACGAGCATCGGCTTTTGCTTTTCCTTCTGCGCCAGGTCCCGCGCCTCGAGCGCCGCGAGCAACAGCGGCCGCGCATACTTCTCGGCGAACTCGACTGGGGCGACCTCCCGCCAGGCCCCCTTCTGGTTCTCGAGCAGCGTGCGCGCCATCGAGAACAACGAGAGCCGCATCTCGAACCCATCGCTGTCGTCGGCCGCCTCGCGGAACGCCTCGAGCGCCAGCATGCGCACCGCGTCCACGCTGACGTACGCCGCGCGGGCCTTCACGATGCATTGGTAGAAGACGGTCGCGTCGTCCGACGGGCCGCTGAGGGTGAGCTCGGCTCGCAGCGCATCTTCGGTGCGGAAGTCGTTGCGCTGGGTGTCGAAAAAGAGCGGGTGCTTCACCTCAAACGTGCGCGCGACCTGCAGCAGCGCGCGCGGGCTGTGCGAACCCTCAAGGTGTCTGTGGAGGTCGAACCACGCCATGCACGCCCTCTAGCCCTGTCGCGCGGCCGCGTCAGGTGCAAGTGAGGTCCATCACGGGGTGCGCACCGGCTCGGGCAGGCGCGCCAGCGCGTCGAGGGCCTCGGCCCACGCCGAACCGCGCGCGGCGAACACCAGCCCCACGATGAGCAGGGTGACGACCACGAACGAGGTGACCGTCAGCACCGAGGCTCTGAACTGGCGCACCCCCCAGCGGGTCCCCGCCAGAAAACCCAACAGGGCGAAGACAGCTGCCGAGAGAAAAAACACCCCCGCAGCGCCGTACCCCGCGTTCATCAACACTCCGAGGGGAATGCCCAGCACGAACCCGAAGGGCGCGATGCACATGCCGACCGCGAGGCCCACCGCGAGCGCCTCCATGGCCGCAAGCGCGGTGCGTCTGCGCACGAGGGCGACCAGCAGGCCACCGACGAGCACCAGCCCGATGAGGACCCCGTCCGAATGCACCGCGTGGAAGAGCTCGCTCCAGACGTGGGGCTGACGCACGCCCGCGTCGTAGACGAGCGGAACGTCGAGGCGGCGCGTGCGGAAGACGCCAGGTCCAGTCGCCAGCCCGTCGGCACCGACGCAGAAGCACTCTTCCGCGCCCCCAAAGCGGAGCACCTGCGCCCCCGTGAGGGGTGGCGGGCACGTCACCGCGCTGGCGCAGCAGGGGGTCTGCATGTCGGTCTGTCGTTCGAACCCGACACGATGGGTAAGCGCGCACCGCTGTGCTTGCCTCCACTCTGGCGATGCGCGGTCATTCCCTCAGGTGGATGGTGGTGCTCGGGTGCGCGCTGGGGGCGTGTCGGGACTTTGCCCCGCCGAGCGACACGGTGAACCTGCCCATCGCCGACCGCCCCTGGGCCGAGGGCGCGCCCCCCGAAGGCTGGTGCGGAGAGGCGAGCCTTCAGATGGCGGCGCTGCACTTCGGGGTGTGGGTGCCGCAGGCCGAAGCGAACCGCCTCGGCGCTCCGAAGACGCCCGACCTCTGGGAACACGACCTCCCCACCGCGCTCACGGCGTTGGGGTTCGACTTCGAGCGCGGCCCGACGAAGCACCTCGATGCCCTCTCCGGGTGGACGGTGAAGCAGCTGCGTGCGGGCCACCCGGTGATTCTCGGGCTCAAGTTCGTCGAGACCCGCCACCCCGCGTGGGACGTGGACCACCTCGTGCTCGTCACCGGCTTCACTCCCGACGGGCTGCGGCTCGCCACCAACCAGCACGAGGGCGAGGTGCGCGCCGGGTGGAAGGCGCTCGCCTCACCCGAGGGCGTCAGGGGCTACACGCTCCGCAACGCGAGCGGCACGACCTGGGCCTTCGCGGTGAAGGGCTCCCGTCACGGCGGTGGCGTGCGCGCCGAGGTGCTCGGCGAGTCGGCCCAGATGGTGCGGCTCAAGCTCACCCCTGAGCGCGCCGCGACGCTGCTGCGCGACGACCTGCCCCTCGACGCAGGCACGGTCGAGCTTGAAGTGCCCGCGACGAAGGTGACGCGCTTCGGCCTTCGCTGAGCCACGCGGGGTCGAGTCCGGGCGTTTCGGCCCCGCGCTCGAGCGATGCGTTGGTTCAGCGGAGCGCGTCTCTCTTCGCGTGGTACCCGAGCAACTTCACCTCGAGCCAGTCGAGCGCCATCGCCTCGCTCTTGAAGAAGTCGGTGTTCGCGTTGTTCGCCAGCCGCATCACCAGCCCCGCGGCGAGGCGCGCGAGCGCCGACTCCAGCACCACGGCCACCGGCGCCGGGTTGGCGGGGTTGGTCTGCTGATCAGCCAGCACCCGCCGCACGTCGTTCGACACGCCGCTGATGTTGCCCACCACGAGGTGCCCGCACGCGGCGTACTTCCCCCCGGGCAGCACCTGCCGCTGGTAGCCCTGGGCGTCGGGTACGGTGACGTCGCCGACGAACGCAGCCCGCAGCACGACGTGGCCCGAGGTGGTCTTCACTTCGCTCAGGTTGATGGGCACGGGCTGCCAGCCAACTCCTTCTTGCCGCGCTTCGCGAGGAAGACACCCATGCGCTCATCGAGCCAGGCCAGCGCCTCGGTCTCGTTCTTGAAAGAATCGGTGTTCGCGTTGTCCGACATTCGCATCGCGAGAGAGGCGGCCATCCGCGCCAGCGCCGACGAGAGAATCACCGCCACCGGAGGTGGATTGAGCGGGTCAGGGCGCTGCGACGAGAGCACCTTGCGCACCTCGCTCGACACGCCGCTCACGTTGCCCGCCGCGATGTGGCCCCAGCCGTCGTACTTGCCGCCGGAGCTGATCTGCTGGTGGTACGCGCGCGCCTCGGCAACCGTCACCTCGCTCAGAAAGCTCGCGCGAAGCACGGGGTGACCCGACTTCGTCTTCAGCTCCGTGAGGTCAATCGGCACGGCTCGAAGTCTGGGCGCCAACGGCTCGCCCTCGCAAGAGAGACATCTGTCCGGAAAAGAGGTGGGTGCGCCTGACCTCAGGTCAGACGGTCGCGAGTTTCTGGGACAGCTCACCCAGCTCGAGCTTCAGCTGATCATCGGTGTCTTTGAGCGTCTCGATCTTCCGCACGCTGGTGAGCACCGTGGAATGGTCTTTGTTGAAGCGTTTGCCGATTTCCGGCAGCGACGCAGCGGTCAACGTGCGGCACAGGTACATCGCCACCTGCCGCGCGTGCGCGACGTGCTTCACGCGACGCTCGCCGCGCAGCTCCTCGACCGGCAGCTTGAAGTACCGCGCGACCTCGCGCTGAATCGCCTCGGCATCGAGCGCCTTCTGCGCGGGAATCAAATCGGCCAGCACCTGCGCGCAGAGCTCCTCGGTCAGCGGCTGCCCGGTGAGTGCATGCACCGCGGTCACCTTGATCAGCGCCCCCTCGAGCTCTCGCACGTTCTTCACCACGTGCCGCGCGATGAACTGCGTCACCTTGTCGGTGAGATTCACACCCTCGGCGGCGGCCTTCTTCTTCAAGATGGCCATGCGCGCTTCGAAGGTCGGCTCGTGCACGTCGGTGATGAGGCCCATCGCGAAGCGGCTGCGCAGCCGATCTTCGAGCCCGGGAATCTCGCTGGGCACCGTGTCCGACGTCATCACCACGGCCTTGCTCATCTGGTGGAGCGCATTGAACGTGTAGAAAAACTCGTTCTGCGTTTCCTGCTTCTTCCCGAGGAACTGGATGTCGTCGATGAGCAACACGTCGCATTCCTCGCGGAAGCGCCGACGAAACTCGGTCATCTTCTGGTCGCGCACCGACTCGATGAACTGGTTGGTGAACTCTTCACTCGAGAGGTACATCACCCGCGCGCCCTGGTTGCGGCTGATGATGCGGTTGCCGATGGCGTGCAGCAGGTGCGTCTTGCCGAGGCCGGTGCCCCCGTAGATGAAGAGCGGGTTGTAGGCGCGACCGGGCGACTCGCTCACCGCGTACGCCGCCGCAGCAGGCAGCTGGTTGCTGTCGCTGACCACGTAGGTCTCGAAGGTGAAGCGCTCGTTCAAGCGCGCGGGGCGCCGCATCGAGGCGACGGGCGCGGGCGGCAACGCGGGCACGTCGGCGCGCTGCTGCTTCTCGACCTTCTCCCACTTCACCAGCACCGGCGCGGAGTGCACCGTCGCCAGCGCGGTGCCCATCAACTCGGAGTAGTGGTCATCAACCCAGTCGCGGAAGAAGAGGTCTTCCACGCCCAGGGTGAGCACATGTTCCGCAAACCGCAGCGGGTGCAGCTGCAAGAGCTGGCTGACCACGTAGGTCTGCCCCTCGTGGCGAAGGCGCTCCAGAGCTGCCTGCCACAGGTCTCTGGCTTCCACCGTCGACTCGGCCATTTCGACGACCACCACTTCCCCCCTCAGGGGTGTCTAAAAGTTTGCAGAAGGTGAAACGCGCAACGCGAAAGGGGGACGGCTCTTACACAGGTGCGTTTTGCGGGATCAAGAAGTTCTCGAAAACGGCCTGATTCAAAAGGGTTGGGTGGTTATTTCGATCCTGTGGAAGCCTTGGTCGGCGCGCTTTGCCCGAAAGTCGCGTGACACGTTGGAAACATGACTGTGTGTGTGGGTCTTGCAAAACGAAGTCACACCACTTTCGGCAGCCAGTTTTCCACAGTTCCCACAAGGTGGCGGGCGGAGTTTTCCACAGACTCCACAGTGTTTTCCACAGCACGTGTGGAGAGGCTTTTCACAGAGCCCACAGGTAAAAGGCCCCATCTCGTTTCTGAAGGGGACCCCATGAGCACTCGCACCATTCTCGATTCCGTCTACGACCACGAAGAGAAGCTCGCCTCGCATGTGTACCTGACGCAACCGCTCGGTGGCGGCCAGGTGAAGGAATACACGTGGAAGTCGGTGATGAACGAGGCACGGCGGCTGGCGACGTACCTCCAGGCGCAGGGGCTTCAGCGCGGTGACCGCGTCGCGATGCTCACGAAGAACTGTGCCGACTTCTTCATCGCCGAGCTGGCGATCTGGATGGGCGGGTTCACCACCGTCTCCATCTTCCCCACCGAGGGCGCCGACACCATCAAGTACGTGCTCGAGCACAGCGAGGCGAAGCTGATCCTCATCGGCAAGCTCGACACGTGGGCGCAGCAGGAAGCGGGCGTGCCGGCGAACGTGAAGCGCCTGTCGATGTCGATGGGGCCGAAGGGCAGCTGGGACCAGTGGGCCGACGTGCTCGCGAAGAACGAGCCCATCGCGGGCAAGCCCAACCGCGAAGGGAAGGACATCGCGATGTTCATCTACACCTCGGGCTCGACCGGCAAGCCCAAGGGCGTGATGCACAGCTTCGAGCGCATGACCAAGGCGACGGAGCAGATCGTCAGCCGCATCAGCCTCGCCGGAGGTGACCGCGCGCTCTCGTACCTGCCGCTCGCGCACATCTTCGAGCGCGCGTACATCGAGTGTGGCTCGCTGATGGTGGGGTCGGTGCAGATCTTCTTCGCCGAAGACCTCTCGACCTTCCTCGCCGACTTGAAGCGCGCGCGCCCCACCGTGTTCCTCTCGGTGCCGCGCCTGTGGCTCAAGTTCCAGCAGGGCGTGTTCGCGAAGATGCCCCCCGGGCGCCTCGAGCTCCTGCTCAAGATTCCCATCGTGAAGGGCATCATCGGCAAGAAGGTGCTCACCGGCCTCGGGCTCGAGAACGTGCGCCTGGCAGGTTCCGGCTCGGCGCCAATCCCCGGTGAGCTCATCGCGTGGTACCGCCGCCTGGGCCTCAACCTGCTCGAGGGCTACGCGATGACCGAAGACTTCGCGGTCAGCCACTTGTCCACCGCCGAGCTCAACGCGCCGGGTTACGTCGGCGTGCCGTACCCCGCGGTCGAGGTGAAGATCTCCGAAGAGGGAGAAATCCTCATCAAGTCGCCGGGCCAGATGGTCGGCTACTACAAGCAGCCCGAGCTCGACGCTGAGGTCTTCACGGCCGATGGCTTCTTCCGCACCGGCGACAAGGGCGAGCGTCAGCCCAACGGCCTGTTGCGCATCAACGGCCGCGTGAAGGAGCTCTTCAAGACGGCCAAGGGCAAGTACGTCTCGCCCGCGCCCATCGAGAACAAGCTCAACGAGCACGCGATGGTCGAGCTGTCGTGCGTGACGGGCGTCGGTGAGCCGTCGGCGTTCGGCATGGTGGTGCTCGCGGAAGACCTGCGCAAGACGCAGACCGACCCGGCGACGCGCGCGAAGGTCGAGAGCGAGCTGAAGGCGCTGCTCGACAAGGTGAACGCCACGCTCTCGGGCTACGAGCAGCTCGAGTTCCTCCTGGTGATGTCCGAGCCGTGGAGCATCGAGAAGGGCACGCTCACCCCCACGATGAAGTTGAAGCGCGCCGGCATCGAGGCGGGCGTGAAGGGGAAGATCGACGGCTGGTTCAGCGCCAGGAAGCCGGTGCTCTGGGCCTGATCCGCGCGCTCCCTCTCCCTGCGCGATCGGGGAGAGGGTCGGGGTGAGGGGTTCACTGAGTCACTTCACGACAAACTTGTACAACACCGTGCGCTGCGGTCCCTTCGAGCGGAAGTTGTCGTCAGACGCGAGATAGAGCGCGACGCCTTCCTTCCCGAGCCCGACGGTCAGCGCCTCCGAATTGTCGACGAGCAGCGGCAGACCCCACTGCGCGAGCACCTCGACGGTGAAGTCCTGCACCGAACACTCCCGCATCGTCACCCGCGCGAGCCCTGCGTACGCGAGCCCGTCGAACTTGCGCAGGGCGACGTAGGCGACCTTTCCCGACTCGAGCCACACCGCGTCGGTGGGCGAGAAGCCGGTTGGCCACGCGACGGAGGTGAGGTTGGGCGCCGCGGTCGACAACGCCGCGGGAGGCCCCACGAAGCCAGTGCCGGCCAACTCGGAGAACGCCAACGCACAGTCCTTCGACACGGCGAGCGCCTCGAAGCCCTTGTTGCGCCCCAGGCCCCAGCCCTCGGTCGGCATGGGGCTGCGTTCCCCGATGGAGCCAATCTGCTCGCCCAGCAAACGGAAGCGCGAGAGCGTGGTGCTGTCTTCGTTGCTGACCAGCATCGCGTCGTCGGTGAACTCGAGCGCCTCGGCGTCACCGATGTCGAGGTGGGTCGCTTCGCCGCCTGAGACGCCGACCAGCGTGCCCTTCGCGTCGAACGTCGGCGTGAAGCGGAAGAGCGTGCCGCGCTTGTCGCTCACCGCGTAGAGCACACCGTTCCAGAAGCGCAGGCCCGACAGCCCGCCAAAGGTGTCTGCACTCGACGTGAGCTCCACCGCGCCGCGGAAGGTGACCTTCGCGCTGAGCTTCACGCCGCCGTCGGCCATCAGCGGCTGCGGCGTGGAGGAGATGGAGACCGGCGACCAGTTCAAGACTGGCTGTGAAGTCCCTGCGTCTGCTGCGAGCACCACCACGATCAGGCTGAGCATGCGTCCCCTCCGAGTTGCCGGCAGCTGACGTTCTGTCGCGTTCTGCTCGCGGTGTCGAAGACCCGGCTCGACGTCGGAGCTCCACGCCAGTGGAGAAAATCGGTCAGCGCTTGAGCGTGGCTGCACCAATCGCGGCGACCAGCTCTGCTTCGCGGGCCTTCGCTTCATCGATGCACGAGGGGAGCGTCGAGCTCACCACCGACCACAGGTGGTCTTCCGCGCAGTGGTCCCAGCTGAAGAGCGTGCCGCCTTCGGAGCCGACCGTGGTCTGCGCAACCCATTCCCCGTTGGGGAGCCGCACCACGCTCGCGGGCCCGCGCTGTGCCGTCATCTGCGCGGCGCGCTCGCAGAGGCCGGGCGCGGTGAGGTGCGTGAAGGCGAGCGAGCAGCCGAGACCCGGCGTGGTGAGCAGATACAGCGAGCCCAGGCGCGCGCGAAGCTCGGCGCCGCCATCGCCATCGAGCGTCGCCGCGAGCTCGGGAGACTTCTGCTTCAACGTCTCGAGGTTGGCCGCGTACGGCACGTAGCTGCGCGGCACGACCACCTTCCAGCCGTCGGCCTCGTGGGTGGCAGCGGTGACCCACTTCGGCTCCGAGCGGCAGCCAAGGAAGGTGAGCGCAACGAGCGCGAGGAGAGGTCGCATGCGAGCGCGCTGTAGTTCACTCTCGCGCTGCCGTCTCGCTCGCACTCCGACGGTCGCAGAGCTGCAGGTCACCCTTCTCTGACCTTCATTTCTGCAAGGGGCTTCGAGAAGCAGTCACCCCAGCCCGGTGCGACGAGCTCGCTCGAGGTCGAGGGGCAACGCCCCCGATGCCAGCGGCTTCGCGCGCGAGCGTCAGTGCGCGGCGATGCGCAGGGCGATGACGATGGCGACGAGAATCAACCCCACGACGAAGCGGATGATGGGCCCCAGCGCCTGCCCGCGAGCGCGCGTGTCGGTGACGCCTTCACACGCCTCAAAGAACTCCGCCGACTGCTCGAACGTCGTCCACGCGCCGTGGCTGAACACCAGGTCACTGGGCATCAACTCGCCCGAGCGGAGCATGTTCGTCAGCTCGTCGTGCGTCGCCTCCGACTCGTTGGCGAGCACGGCCTTCGGTGCCTCGTCTTCCGCGCGCGCCCCCGCTGCGAGGTATTCTCGCGGCCGAATCGCCTGGGCCTGAAAGTCAGCCTTCATCGCGGCGACAGCCTCCGCGTCGCGAACGGCCGTGAGCTGGCGGTACCGGAACTTCGTCGTCATGCGCGTCTCCTACTCAAAGAGGACAGGGCGTGTCTGACCCCGCGCGACCAGTGGAGTGCAAACAATCGAACCGCCCTCAGAACCTTCAGCGAATCAGAACACTTTGATGCACGCTCGGCTGCGATGTCCGTGCTCCCGCCCTTCGACCCGTTGCTCGAGACCGCTGACCACCGCGACCTCGTTCGCTCCCTCTTCACGCTGGGGCGCACCGTGCCGTACGGCTTCGTCGTCGCGCGTGCCGGGCCTGCGCGTCGAGGTGTGGTGATCCGCTGATCCCGATCTCTTCCTTGACGGGGTGCGAGGGGGCGGAATAAGGCCCCCGCGTCTGCCGGAGACCTCCGGTGGTTTCACCCAACGAGAAGGAGCCACCCCGTGGCCAAGCGAGTTCCGACGTACCAACCGAGCAAAGTGAAGCGCAACCGCGCCCACGGCTTTCGCAAGCGCAACGCCACCAAGGCCGGTCGCGCCGTCATCAAGCGCCGTCGTGCGAAGGGCCGCAAGCGCCTCGTGACCCGCGCGTACGACAAGTGAGCAGTCCGGGCGCACACTCCTTCCCCAAGGAGGTGCGCCTGCGCCGTCGCAGTGAGTTCCTGAAGGTTCAGGACAAGGGCTTCAAAATCACCGCGGACTGCCTGTTGTGCCTGGTGCTCCCGAATGGAAGAGCCGACGGGCAAACGCGGTTGGGTCTCACGGTCTCCACGAAGGTGGGGCCTTCCGTCGTCCGCAACCGCATTCGCCGCAGACTCCGCGAGCTGTTTCGCGTGAGGAAGGACTCGCTCCCCAGGGGGCTCGACATGGTCTTCATCGCCAGAAACAGCGCCGCCGAGGCCGAGTTCCCGCGTCTGTCGCGGGCGTTCGAGCGGGTGTGCGCCGAGCTGGAAAAGAAGTACCGCGCCCCATGATTCGCGAGCTCCTCGTGCAGCTCTTGTTGCTGCCGTTGCGCTTCTACAAAGCGGCGATTTCCCCCTTCCTGCCGCCGATGTGCCGCTTTCACCCCTCGTGCTCGGTGTACGCCATGGGCGCCATCGCCGTGCACGGGCCGCTCAAGGGCACCTTCCTCGCCGCCCGTCGCGTGACGCGGTGCCACCCGTTCAACCCGGGCGGGTTCGACCCGGTGCCCCCCAAGAACGGCGCGAGCGCAGAGCAGGTGCTCGACACCGCCGAGCCTGAAATCGCCCAGCGCCTGCGCGCGCCGGTGCATCCCTCCCTCGCGCACCTGGCCCCGCGGCCCGGCGAGGGGAAGTAACGAAAGACGTCATGGATCAACAAAAACGACTCCTCCTCGCCATCGGCCTCTCCTTCGGGCTCACGCTCGTGTGGACCGAGCTCGTCTGGAAGCCGCAGGCCGAGGCCGAGGCGGCCGCGCTCGCGAAGCTCGATGGCGGCGTCGCGCTCGTCGACGGAGGCCTCGGGGGCGCAGTCGCGACCGCCCAGCCCACCCTCGCCCCGCCCCAGCCCGTGCCGATGCTCGACGCCGATGGTGGCGTGGTGCTCGATGCCGACGGCGGCGTCGTCTACGCGATGCCGGTGCAGCCGGCGCCCGTGGTCGAAGCCCCGCTGCGCGACGTGGCCATCGCGCGCCTCACCACGAAGTACGTGTTCTCGACCGAAGGCGCTGGCCTCACCTCGGCCGAGCTCACCGGTGAGCGCGAGCGCGAAGAGAAGTCGCTCACCATCCCCGAGGGGTACAAGAAGCTGTTCGGCGCGAAGTTCGACCCGCCGCCGCACATGAACCTCGCGCGCGCGGTCTCGGGCGTCGGCCCCAACCTCGGCGTCAGCGTGCTCGGCGCGGCCCCCGTCGCTGCGACCGCGCGCTACACGGTGACCGAAGAGACGCCCGGCAAGGTCAGCTTCGTCACCCGCCAGGGCCCGTGGGAAATCACCAAGACCTTCACGTGGAAAGACGCGCCCACGTCTGACACCGACCCCACCGGCTACCTCTCGCAGCTCGCGGTCACCGTGAAGAACGTGAGCGCGGGCATGGCCACTGGCGAGCTCGGTGTGCACACGCTGCGCGCCATCACCCCCGAGGCCGAGCAGGCGCCCTCGATGTTTGGAGGCATCGGCAACCAGGCCTCGGTGCTGTGCGGTGTGGCCGACGAGGTGACGCGCAAGATTCCCCCCGGGGAGCCCGGGCTCTTCAGCTGCGGCGGCGCGCCTCAGTACGAGGAGGAAAAGAAGGGCCCGCTGCAGTTCGTGGGCATCGACCAGCAGTACTTCCTCACCGCGGTGTGGCCGCTCGACGGTGCCATCGAGGGGCGCTGTCTCGCGAATGCGCGGCCCACGCAGCGTGGCGCGTCGCTCTTCGTGCCGCTCGCGCTCGGCGCCGGTGAGACCATCACCCGCCGCTTCGGCGTCTTCCTGGGACCGAAGGACCTGACGCTGTTGCAGAAGGTCAGCACGCAGCCGCTCCTCGAGGGCACGCCGCCGCCGTTCGACCCGCAGCTCGAGAAGACCGTCGACTTCAGCCTGTGGGCCGTCATCTGCAAGCTGCTCATCATCGCACTGCGCTTCTTCTTCGGCGTGTTCGGCAACTGGGGTGTGGCCATCATTCTGCTCACCGTCAGCGTGAAGCTGGCGCTGGTGCCGCTGACCCACCGCTCGATGGTCAACGCCGAGAAGATGAAGGCCATGCAGCCGCGGATGGATGAGATCCGCAAGAAGTACCCGGATGATCAGGTCAAGCAGATGGAAGAGATGCGCAAGGCCGGCATCGACCCCATGGCGAGCCTCACCGGCTGCTTGCCGCTGCTGGTGCAGCTGCCCATCTGGGCCGCGCTCTTCACCACGCTGCGCACCAGCTACGAGCTCTACGGCGAGCCCTTCTTCGGCGTGTGGAGCAACCTCACCTCGAAAGACCCGACCTACATCCTGCCGCTCGCGCTGGGCGTGACGATGCTGCTCACGCAGCGCCTGCAGCCGCAGATGACGACCGACAAGACCCAGCAGATTCTCCTCACCTGGGTGATGCCCATCTTCTTCACCGCCATCATGATGAACTACCCGGCGGGCCTGGCGCTCTACATCTTCACCAACAACCTGCTGTCCATCGTTCAGCAGTACGCGCTGCGGCGGTACCTGAAGAGCAAGGGTGGTCTCGAAGTGGCGGGGGCGACGAAGTGAGCGAACCGACTGCTGCCGCCGTGGTGCCCACGGGCGCGCCCATCGACCCGAAGAAGGTCGAGGCCCTGCTCGCCGACGTCTTCAAGCTGATGGAATACCCCGCGAAGCTCGACTTCAAGGACATGAGCGACGGCTCGCTGGGGGTCGCCGTGCACTTTGATGGCGAGCTGCCGGGCATTACGCCGGGCAAGCGCAGCTACCTCGTCGACTCCGTGCAGTTCTGGCTCAACAAGGTCGTCAACCGGCCGAACACGCCGCGCCGCTGGGTGAACCTCGGCGTCAACGCGTTCCCCGAGCCGCGTTCGCAGCAGCAGCAACAGCAGCAGCCAGTCGAAGCGAAGCCCGCGGCCGTGCCGGCCGAGGCGAAGCCGGTGAAGACGCCGGGCAAGGGCGCTCCGAAGGCCGACGTGAAGACCGAGAAGCCCGCGAACAAGCCGCAGGAGAAGCGCGAAGAGCGCCCGCGTCGCGATGGGCAGGTCGACGAGCGCACGCTGAAGCCCGCGCCTGACGCGGCGATGTCGGCTGCGGGGAAGTTGCTCGCCGAGAAGAGCGCGAAGCTCGGGCGGGTGTACGCGGTGATGGCGCTGTCGGCTGATCAACGCGCGCTGATGCTGCAGGCGGCCGACGCGGTGAAGGGTCAGAAGACGAAGGCCGAAGGTGAAGGCCACTGGCGCCGCGTGACGTTCACGCCCGACAAGCCGACGGTCATCCCCAAGAAGCAGGTGATGCCCGACTACGACGACGAAGGCGACGAGGACGAGTGAGATGGCCAGGACGCGCGAGCAGAAGCTCTTCGGAGCGGCGGTGTTGAAGACCAGCTTCAAGCTGCGCGACGCGCTCGAGTCCCCCGCGTTCAAGGGCGTGTACCCGGGTGTGTTGCGCGACCTGGGGCTCGATGACGCCGAGGTCGAGCGCTACATCGCCGACCACCGCGAGGCCGTCGAGAAGGCTGCCCGCGGTGCACCGTGAACCGGGCAGCGCTCGCGGCGTGTGCGTTGCTGGTGGCCTGCTCGGAGCCGCAGGTGTTTCTCGCTGAGAAGCCCTTCGCCCTTCGAGTACGAGACCGGTGTGGGGATGCACCGCGCCACCATGCTCATGGTCACCGACCGACCTGATGCGTGCCGCTCACTCGAGGACCTGCACAACTACTGCAACTTTCGGTTCTTCCCCGACGTCGCGGCGCTCGGAGTGTGGTCGATGGCCCGGCCTGTCGGCGCCAAGGGGCCCACGCTGCTCGCCCTGCTCAAGGACAGGGGCTGCTGCTGAGCACGCGCAACGAGTTGTCCAAGACCGTTTCGCTGAACGCCTCAGCGGGCGGGCGCGTCGAGGAGGACGCCCTCGTCGAAAGCCTGCGCACCGATGGGTGCTTCGACGTCACGATCACCACTCGCTGTGCGGCCGCGCCAAAGGCCTCACAGGCCTCGTGTGAGTGCAGCGACACGTCGGGTCGCGCTGCCCAGTTCTCAGTACCCCGCGCGGAGTTCGAGACCTTCTTCGGGGATTGCCCTTTGCGCTTCGGCCAACCGTGAAGGTCGCTTCCACCGCGCGGCTCGAGCTGCGGGAAGGCGAAGACGGCGACGCCGCGTTCATCGTCGAGCTGCTCAACGACCCCGACTTTCTGCGCTTCATCGGTGACCGTGGCGTGCGCACCGAGGTCGACGCGCGCGGCTACCTCGGCCGGCTGCGCGAGTCGTACGCGAAGCACGGTTTTGGGCTGTACGTGGTGTTCGCGGGTGAGGAGCGCGTGGGGCTGTGCGGGCTCGTGCGCCGTGACTCGTTGGCGCACCCCGACCTCGGCTTCGCGTTTCTGCCGAAGGCGCGAGGGCTCGGGTACGCGCGCGAGGCGGCCGAGGCGACGCTGCGGCAGGCAGACGCGCTGGGCATCGATCCACTCCTCGCCATCTGCTCGCAGGACACTGGGCCCTCGCGGAGGTTGCTCGCGCGGGTGGGCTTTCAGTGCAAGCGCCTCGTCAGGCTGGGGTCGGACGTCGAGGAGCTCTGCCTCTACGAACGAGGGTGACCACCGGCGATGATCAAGTGCGAGAGGTTGAACACCTGCTCGAGCAGCACCGTCGTGCCGAGGTACGAAAGGTCATTGGTGTCTGTGCACGGAGAGCCGGCCCGAGGTCGAGCTTGAGGCTCGAGTCGGCCAGCTCCATCACCACGGCGGCGTGGGGCTCGACTTCGCCGGGCGTGAAGCGCGGCACGAAAGAGAAGTCGGGCTCAGGCTCGGAGTCGTCGGCGAGATCGAGCGGCACCTGCACCATCACGTCCCAGGCGCGGGGCACCAGCTCGACCAGGGCCGACTGAGAACGCGCAGCGCGGTGCGGTGGGACGCGCTCATCGGCCGCAGGTCGATGATGTTGCCTGAGACGAGTTCAACGCGACGCCCCTCGAAGAGGCCGGCCTCGCCCAGTTGGTGGTACTCGCTGCGGAGAATGGGGACGCCGCGCATGCCTTCATTCTGCCCGAGCGCCCGGCGGGAGTGAGCCCCTCGCGGCGAAGCGCTGCGCCAAGATGTTGATGTCTCCACACGCAGACAACGCAATCGGCTCGTCGGGGGCGAGCGCGTCGATGACCGACCAGCCCTTCGCCCCGAAGACGAGCGCCACGGGCTGAATCGTGCGCGGGCGCTTCGTCGTCGCGCGCAGCCGAACGCGGCGCCCCAGCCGTACCGCTTCCTCCAGCGCGCGCACCCGCGGGTCCCCAGCGCCAGCGCGTCGGGGCGCGAAGCGGATGCGCTGCTGCGCTGCCAGCGCGTGTTCCCGCACCCCGTCGGGCAACGACTCGAGCAGCTTGCTGCGCGCCCGCGCGGCTGCGTCGTCGAGCCCCAGCTCGTGCATCGCCGGCACCGGCGCCGCGAGCAGCACGCCCAGCGCCTCGGCCTCGTCGCGTGCAAGGCCCGTCAGCCGGGTGCGGTAGTTGAAGCCCAACTCAATGCCGCCGCGCAGCCCACGGTGCACCACCACCGGCAACCCCGCCTCGGTCAGCGCGTCGACGTCACGCAGCACCGTGCGCCGCGCCACCTCGAGCTCGTCGGCCAACTGCGCACAGGTCAACTTCCCCCGGTTCTGGAGCAACAGGAGCATCTGCAGCAGTCGCGACGCGCGCATCGGGCCTCCCAAAATACATGACAGAAGGTGTCACCTTTGGGGCGTCAGAAAGGGGCCCATGACCACCTTCTCCGTTCGACGTGACATCCCCGCAGCACCGGAGCGCGTCTGGGCGGCGCTCACCAACGCGTCGCTGCTCGCCTCGGGCGTCACCGGCATCACGCGGCTCGACGGGCAGATTGCCGCGGGCGCGAAGCTCACCTTGTGGCCGGAGGCGACGGGGACTCGGCCCTTCGCCCTGCGGGTGGCGCACTTCGACGCCCCTCGTCAGATGCGCTGGGAAGGCGGCCTGCCGCTGGGCCTCTTCCGCGGCGTGCGCACGTTCTCCCTCACGCCCCACGACGGCGGCACGCGGTTCGAGATGAGCGAGACCTTCTCTGGTCTGATGGCGCCGCTCATCGTGAAGTCCATTCCCGACCTCACGCCGTCCTTCGAGCGCTTCGCTGCTGGCCTGTCCACCCTTGCCCTGAAGGAGTCGTGATGAAGACGAAGACGAAGCCCCCTGCGAAGAAGCCGAAGGCCACGAAGCCGGTGAAGCCGCCGAAGTCGGGAGCGGTCACGTATGGCTCGGGCACGGTGGACGACCCGTGGCTCCTCGAGACGCCACCGCGCAGCTCGAAGTTTCAGGCGTGGAAGGACGAGAGCGCCACGCCGCCTGCGCTGGTGGTGCAGGTGGGCTCGACACAGCTCTCGTACGACCTGCGCTGCCTCGCCGACACGGTCGCCATGCTCGCGAAGAAGAAAGACTGGGTCGCGCTGGGCAACGCCGACGAGGGCAAGCCGACCCCTGACGGCTCCCTCGAGGCGTGGGCGCGCGCTGCGGGGAACCCGCTGGGCGGCTACTACGGCCTGCGCAAGGGCTACCGCGGGCGCTTCGCCAACTACGTCGCGCCGGTGCTCGAGCAGCTGGGCAAGGTCGAGCTCGAGCACGAGCCCCGAAACAACCGCGTTCGGGTGAAGTGAAATCCGAGGGGGTGACGGGTGACCGGGGCGAATGGGCCCGGTAAGTTGCCCTCTCCATGCAGGCCCTGCGCTCTTTCCTCGTCCTGTCGCTGACCCTCGGTGCGGTTGCGCGTTCGCAGCCGGTCGAGCTGCCGCCGCTCACCGACGCCGAGAAGCAGAAGCTCGATGCGGGCGAGGTGGTGGTGCACGACCTGAAGCCGACCGACGGCAAGGGCGTCACCGGGAGAGCGCTGGCGGTCATCGACGGGCCATCGACCGAGGTGTGGCCCATCGCGCGTGACTGCGAGCACTTCAGCAAGTTCCTCCCCGAGACGAAGACGTCGCGGCGCAGCGAGGTCAACGGCGAGACCATCTGCTTCGACGAGCTGCAGCTGCCCTTCCCGTTGACCAACCTGTGGGCCGAGACGAAGTCGGTCGCGCGCGAAGAGCCGGCGGGCCACTTTCACCGCGACTGGTCGTTCGTGAAGGGCACCTACAAGCGCAACCGCGGCTCGTGGACGGTGGTGCCCTGGGGCGAGAACAAGTCGGTGGTCGTGTATTCCGTCGACTCCGACCCCGCGATGCTGGTGCCCGACTTCATCATTCGGGGGGCGCAGGTCGGCTCGTTGCCGAAGATTTTCACCGGCATCAAGAAGCGCCTGCAGGACCTGCGCACCGCCGCCCAGAAGTAGTCGTCAGCTCACGTCGCGAGCGTGTTGTCGGGCGCGCTTGACCTCTGCGCGCGCGGTGTCGTGGCGCTCGTTTTCGACCAGCAGCTCCCCTTCGAGCTCATGGGCCTTCGCCTCGAGCTCCGCCACCGAGCGGGTCAGGGCTTCTTTACGCTCGCACCTGCTTCAGCTCGTCGTAGAGCGCCTCGACCCGGTCACGCAGTTCACGCTCACTCATACGACTCCTCTCTCCCTCTCCCTGCGTGAGCGGGGAGAGGGTCGGGGTGAGGGGCCCGCAGTTCACCTGTCTCCCTCTCCCCCCGCGGGGGAGAGGGTCGGGGAGAGGGGTGACCATGCCGCACCTGCCGCCGCGCATGGCCCAACGACTCGACCGGGAGCTGCGCGCGACCCAGGTCCTCTTCCAACGCTGTCGCTACGGCCGCCGAGCCCAGGTACCGCTCGAGCAGCTTCGCGAGCCTCGGCAGCGAGATGCCGTGCGTGGCCTTCGTCTCGGCCCACAGCCAGTCGCTGAACGCGAGGAACGAGCTGAACGCGCTCTCTCCGCCGAGCAACAACGCGCTCGTCTTCGGGAACCGCCCGTTGTTCACCACGAGGTCGAAGTAGCGGGCGAAGCGCTTGAGCCGCTGCACGTCGGCGAATGACAGCGCGGCGGTCTGCAGCACCTCATACGGCGCGGTGTCGGCGTAGAGCATCGCGTGGCTCTGCGTGTGCCGCGCGATGGGAGCGCCGCGCAGTCGCTTGAGCACCCCGACCTGAATCTCATGCGGCCCGAGCGCGAAGAGCGCATCGAAGCCGCGCCCGAAGCTCTCGAGCGTCTCGCCCGGCAGCCCGACGATGAGGTCGGCGTGCAGGTGCACCCCGGTGTGGGCGCGCAGAAAGCGCAGGTTGTCCGAGAGCTTCGCCACGTCCTGCTTGCGGCGAATGAGCGCGCCGACGGCAGGGTTCAAGGTCTGCACACCGAGCTCGAGCTGCACGACTCCGGGGGGAAAGAGCGCCAGCTCGTCACGCAGCGCCTGCGGCAGCCGGTCGGGGATCATCTCGAAGTGCAGGAACAGCCCGAGCTCCAGCCGCGCGCGGAAGAAGCGGAGAATCGCGAGGCTGAAGTCGAGCTTGAGGTTGAAGGTGCGGTCGACGAACTTGAACTGCCGAAGCCCGCGGTCGAGCAGCAGCTGCAGTTCGGCGAGGAAGGGCTCGAGCGGGAAGGTGCGCACGCCGTCGTCGAGCGCCGAGAGACAGAACTCGCAGGTGTACGGGCAGCCGCGCGAGGCCTCGACGTAGACCACCCGGTGCTGGAGGTCGTCGGCCGAATAGAGCGGGTAGGGCGAGGCGAGCTGGGAGAGCGAAGGCTTCCCTCCGTCGATGCACTTCGTCGCCGGGCGTTCACCGCGGGCGAGCGCTTCGACGAGCGTGCGCAGCGCCACCTCGCCTTCACCGGCGATGACGTAGTCGGCGAGCGTGACCAGTTCCTGCGCGTCGGGCTCGTGCGACACCTCGGGGCCGCCGAGCACCACCACCAGCGCGGGCCGCAGCTTTTTCAAGCCGCGCACCACCTCGAGAGTGAGCTGCGCGTTCCACACGTAGACGCCGAGGCCGAGCACGGTGGGCTCGTGCTGCAAGAGCCGCTCGATGATGTCGCTGGGGCGCTCGGTGCTGGTGAACTCGAGCAGCGGCGTCGCGTCGGCGAAGGGGCCCAGGTTGGCCTTGAGGCAGCGCAGGCCGAACGACGCGTGGGTGTACTTCGCGTTGATGGTGGCCAGCACGAGCCGCATGGGACGGGTGGAGTGTAGAGCCGGTGCCTCCCCAGGGTGCACCTGTCTTCTCGACGTCACGGCTTGCCGGTGAGCACGCTCCTGCGGCGCTTCCTCAAATCAACATCAGCAGCACTTTCGCTCGAGGCGTTCGTGCCGAGGGTGAAGGGCTGAAAACAGCCTTGATGGGGGTGGGCTGCAGGGTTTGGGCTGTGCCAGTCGCGTGGTTGCCCCCGTCAGTTGAACGAATCGGGCCCGAAACCAGGGGGCTGCAGGTGTCGAGCAGGGCCCCAACCCCTGCACACCCACCACCCTCAAGGCTTTTGCTTCTGCAGCACACCACCGTCGCGTTGCGCCCTCTGTACGCGCGCGGCGTTCGAGGCGCTGGTCCAGCGTGCGCACTGCGATCGCGCCACGATCTTCCGCTCCTTGAGCGCCTCGCAGACGCTGAGCTCCGAAGAAGTCGAAGCGATGACCGGCGCGCTCGACCCGCTCGGTCGGTTCTTCGAGAAGCGCTGACGCGGCCTTCACGAGCACCGAGCGTCGCGTTCGCCTACTTTGCGCCCGATGACGGACGTGCCGGTCGAAAAGCCCTCGGTTGGAGTGTCGATTCTCGCCGCGACGCTGGTGCTGGGCGGCTTCCCGCTCGGCCTCACGTTCCTCGTGATGACGACGCGCGGTGGGGCAGACCTTGCGCAGCTGTGGAACGAGGGCGGCTGGGGGATGTACCCCATCGTGCTCCTGACGATGCTGACCACGCTCGTCTCGGCGGTGGGGGTGTACCTCGCACCACGCGGCGTGCCGGCGGTGCTGGGCGCGGCGCTGGGCGCGACGGTGCTGGTGATGGGCGTCAGCGCGTTCGCGTACCGACAGGCGGGCACGGGCTCGTTCGAGGCGATTGCCAACGCGCATCCGCTTGATCAACCGGTGATCATGCGCGGTGCGCTCGGCGAGATGGCGTCGCTGGTGATTCTCGCCGCTGCGCTCATCGCCGGCCTGTTGGTGATGCAGGGGGTGGGGTTGCTCGTCGCGTCGTTCGCCACGCGGCAGGCTTCGACGAAGCGTGGGTTGCTCATCGTTGGCCTGGCGCTGGTCTGCCTCGGCGGGTGGCAGTTCTTCACGGCGCTCAGCGCGGGGGCGGAGCGGGACTTCTACGCGGCGATGTCTCACGCGTCCTCGATGGATCGACTGACCCTCGTGGTGGACGGGCTCGAGCGCCTCGCGTCGAGCCGGAACATGGGCCTCGGGCTGCTGCTCGCGGCGCTGCTCGTCGCGTTCGGCGGAGCGGCCAGCCTGCGCGGCGACCGTCGCGCGGCGGCGGGTGTGTTGTTCGGGGTGTTGGTGCCGTTGGTCGGGCTCGGGGGGCTGCGAGCCCTCGCGCGGCCCTCGGGTCAGGAGTTGAAGTTGGCCACCTCGCCGGTCGCGACGCCCGCGCTGATGCAGCTCGACGCGACGCCGATTGACGAGCGCGACTTTCAGCTGCTGATTCTGGGCACCGGGTTGAGCACCGCCGAGGGGGAGCCGACGACGGTCGAGGAAAGGATGATGCGCATGTCGCTCGAGCACGTCGGGCTGGGGCTCGAGCCGTCGGCCACGCAGGAAGCGCTGGCGGCGCTCCTCGCCACACTGAAGGGAAAGGGCATGACCACCGTGACGCTGGTCGGCCAGAAGCGCACGGAGCCTCCCGCGGGAGTGCCTCCCGAGTGGCACTTCCTCTTCACGGAGCGGCGCGGGTTGACGTTTGGCGTCGCGAGCGCCTCGGAGTGCGAGCGGTGCGCCTTCGCGCAGGTGACGGAGAAGGGCCTCGTGGTCGACGACGAGACGTCGCCGCTCGTGACGTCGAGCTTTTCTCTGGTGCCCGACGAGACGAGCAAGGTCTACGTGAAGCTCGAGGGGCTCACGCTCGAGCAGGTGCTCTCGGTCGGTCACACCGTCTCGTCGAAGTCGCAGCGCGCGGTGCTCGTGCTGCCGGACGCGGTCGCGCCATGACTGAGAAGCGCTACGTCTTTCCCTCGTCGGCCGATGGCGTGCTGAAGGGGCTGGGCCCGTTGGCGACGCCGGCGTTCAAGGCGCACCTCAAGGCGCATGGGCTCGACTTCGACAAGGTGCCCCCCGCGATTCCTCTCGAAGAATGGCAGCCGCAGTTGGTGCGCATCGCGACCTTCGCCTGGCCGAAGGAAACGACTGCCGAGGCGATGCGCTTGCTGGGGCTCTCGTTCGTGCGCGGGTGGAAGAACACGGCCATCGGCGCGGCGGCGTCAGCGGTGTTGCGGCTCATCGGGCCGGCGCGCACGTTGACGCGGCTCGATCGCGCGTTCCGCACGTCAGACAACTTCACGAAGGCCGAGACGGAGCTGATCAGCTCGAACGAGGCGTTGATCAGCATCAACGAGGTGCATGGGTACCCGAGCTTCTGGACGGGCATCCTTCAGGGCGGGCTCGAGATGCTCGGGCGCACGGGCACGGTCGAGGTCGACCAGGTCTCGCTGCCCGGCGCGCGGCTGCGCGTCAAGTGGGACTGAGACGACTTCGCTCGGGCACAGGGCCTGGAAGGGCAGTCGTGGCGAGTTCACGACGCCGTGCCAAACGGTGCGCGAGCCCCTCGCTTCGGGCAAAGGTCCTCAGATTTTGTCCGCGATGATGACGAGGCAGAGGGGGGGCGGCACCCTCAAAAAGCTCGTCCGCGATGATGACAAAACAGACGTGCAATTCATTGGCCGCTGCTCAGCCTGCACCTTCCTGACGTGAGTCTTGTGCGTGTGACACGTTCGAGCGCCGAACGTCGCGGACTCTGGCCGACATCGTTCGGGACGCCGAGCCACCCCGGCGCACGCCCCTCTAACGATTCGATGGGCATGCTCGACGCTCCGGCTTGCGGGATTGCCTGACGCTCGCGTGCAGCCTCGACAGCTGGGCAGTCGAGTGAGTTCGAGGGCTGCGATTGGCGACCTCATTGCATGTCTGTTTTGTCATCATCGCGGACGAGCTTTTTGAGGGCGCGGCCCCCCCCTCTGCCTCGTCATCATCGAGGACAAAGGTGAGGACCTTTGCCCGAAGCGAGGGGCTCGTGCGCTGTTTGGCACGGCGACGGTCACTCGCGCCCCTTCTCCCTTTCGAGCCTGCAGCGACCGTCTCGCTACCGAAGCTCCGGGTCGTACGGCTGACCCAGCGCCGCCGGCGCGACGTTCTTCGCCTTCTGCAACGACAACACCAGCAACGTCAGCGCATACGGCAACGCCAGGAGCACGCCCTGCGGCACCACCTTCAAGAGCTCCGGCGCCGATGACGCGAGCCCGATGCGCAGCGCATTGCCGAACGCGAAGAACGCCGCCGCGCCTGCAGCGCCCAGCGGAGTCCACCGTCCGAACACCATCGCTGCCACCGCCATGAAGCCGAGCCCCGACGGCATGTGGTGCTCGAAGCGGTCGAGCGTCGCGGTGCTCAACGTCGCGCCACCGAGCCCCGCGAGCGCACCCGAGAGCAACACCGCCCCAAAGCGCAGCGGCGCCACCCGCACGCCCATCGCCGCGACGGCCTGCGGCTTCTCACCCACCGCGCGCAACCGCAGACCCCACGCCGTGTGCTGCACCGCGAAGTGCACGATGAACGGCAGCACGAGCGCGAGCCACGTCAGCGGCGAGTGCCCGAACCACAGCGGCAGCTGCGTGATGCCCGGCGTCTGCGAGGGCGAGTTGAACACCGCCTCGAGCAGAAACGTGCCGAGCGCCAGCATCACCAGGTTGATGGCCATGCCGCTCACCACCTGGTCACTGCGCCACCGAATCGTGAGCCAGCCGTGCACGCCTGCGACCATCGCTCCGACGAGCATGCCCACCAGCACGCCCAGCGGGGTCGGCATCACCAGCGCCGCCGCCGCCGCCGCGAAGGCGCCCGCGCGCATCATGCCCTCGACGCCGACGTTCACCACGCCCGCGCGCTCGGACACCGTGGCCCCGAGCGCCGCGAAGATGAGCGGCGGCGCCGCATCGAGGATGGAGTTCAGGAGCGCGAGCATCACGTCGGCTTCCTCCGCGTGAGCAGCCGTTCCCACATCAACTTCGCCGCCACGAAGAGCAGCGCCAGCCCCTGCATCAGCTCCGGGAAGCTCTTGTGCAGCCCGAACAACTGCATGCGCGTGCCGCCGGCGCGAAGGCCTCCGAAGAAGGTCGAGACCGCGAGACCGCCCAGCGGGTGTGCCTGCCCGATGAGCGACATCGCGATGCCGTCGAAGCCCCACGGCGCGCCGAGCGAGGCAGGGTACTTGAACTCCGTGCCGAGGATGAGCACCGCGCCCCCGAGCCCGGCGAACGCGCCCGCGAGCAACATCGCCTCGAGGAAGCCGCGCTCGACGTCGATGCCCGCGGCGCGCGCCGCGTCTTGCGAGAGCCCGATGGCCTTCCACTCGAAGCCGCGCGTGAAGCGGGTGAGGAAGAGCCAGGTGCCCACCGCCGCGAGCACCGCCAGCACGAGGCCGAAGTTGAGGCGCGACGCGTCTCCGAGCAACAGCGGCAGCTGTGCGGTGGGGAGAATCTGATCAGTGCCCGAGATGGAATTGTCGCCGGTCGCGGTCGCGCGCAGCGGGCCCACCACGAGCCAGTTGTCGACCAGGCTGACGGCGACCCAGTTCAACATGATGGTGCTGATGACCTCATGCACGCCGCGCTTGAGCTTCAAGAGCGCGGGGAGCAGGGCGTACAGCGCGCCCGCGAGCGCCGCAGCGAGCAGACACAGCGTGATGTGAATCGGCGCCGGGGCTGAGACCTTCGCGCCCACCACGGCGGCGGTGAGCGCCCCGACCACGAGCTGGCCCTGCGCGCCGATGTTGAAGAGCCCGACGCGGAAGGCGACGGTGACCGAGAGCCCCGTGAAGGTGAGGATGGCGGCCTTCGTGCCCGCTTCGCCGAGCGGCCGCAGCACGGTCGCGATGGCGCCGGTCTCGAAGTACCTCGGCCAGTCACCGAAGGCGCCCCACACCATCGCGAGGAAGGCGTCGACCGCCGTGCCGAAGTCGCGCGTGAGCCCGGCGGCCACGAAACAAATCGCGATCGCCGCCGCAATCGACAGCACGCTCGGCAGCGACTTCCGGAAGGCGCCGTCACTCACGCGCGCACCTGCTCTCCTCGCGCCGAACCTCTGTCTCCCTCTCCTCCACCGGAGGAGAGGGTTGGGGAGAGGAGGCAAGGCGGCTGTGCCGCACAGCGGAGGCGATCACCGCTCTCCCCGACCCTCTCCCCCGCGAGGGCAGAGGGAGAGAGATGACGCGACCGGTGTGGGGAGAGGGGGAAAGGATTACGCATCGGCGACCCCCAGCATGCGCTTGCCCAGCACCCGCTCGTCGTACGCGCCGCGGGCGAACTCGCCGTTCACCTTCCCGCCGTACATCACGAGCACGCGGTCGCTCAGCTCGAGCACCTCATCGAGGTCGAGCGACACCAGCAACACCGCGCACCCGCGCGCGCGCTGCTCGAACAGCCGTTCCCGCACCGCCGCGACGGCCGCGATGTCGAGGCCGCGCGTTGGCTGCACCACTACCAGCACCTTCGGCTGCAGTTCCAGCTCTCGCCCCACGACGAGCTTCTGCTGGTTGCCACCCGACAACCCGCCGACCCGCATCAACGGCGCGCGCGGCCGTACGTCATGCGCCTCGAGCAGCTTCTCGGTGAACGCATGCCGCCCGGCGAAATCAACCAACGGCCCCTTCGCGAAGGGCGACTGGCGATGTCGCCCCAGCGACACGTTCTCCTCGACGTTCAGCTCGGCGATGACCGCGCGCCGCAGCCGGTCTTCTGGAATGTGCGCGACGCCTGCCTCGCGTGCGCGCCGGGCCGTCCACTCGCGCGTCGCAATCGACTTGCCCTCGAGTGACAGCGTTCCACCCGAGAACGCCCGCAACCCCGTCAGCACCTCGGCCAGCTCGCGTTGCCCATTTCCATCGACGCCGGCGATGCCGAGAATCTCACCGGCCCTCAGCTCGAAGCTCACGTCGACGAGCCCCTCGGCCCGCACCGACGCCAGCTGCACGACGACACTCCCGCTCCCGGCGGCAGCGGGGAGCGGGCCAGGGTGAGGGGCGCCCGCCTCTGCGCCCGTCGACACCATCATCGCCGCGAGCTGCTCAGCGCTGGTCTCGGCCGGCACCACCTCGCCCACCTTCTTCCCCCGCCGCATCACCGCGATGCGCGTCGAGAACGAGAGCACCTCGCGCAGCTTGTGGCTGATCAACACCACCGCCAGGCCCTCGTCACTCAACTTGCGCGTCACCGCGAACAGCTCATCGGCTTCCTGCGGCGTGAGCACCGCGGTCGGCTCATCGAGCACCAGCGTCTTCACGCCGCGGTGGAGCGCCTTCACGATCTCCACCTTCTGCTGGCTCCCGACCGAGAGCGAGCGCACCACGGCGCCGGTATCGAGCGAGAACCCGAACTTCGCGCACGTCGCGTCGACCTCCTTTCGGGCGCGCACGAGATCGAGCCTCCCGCCCGACGACGGCTCATGCCCGAGCACCACGTTCTCGGTGACGGTGAGCGTCGGCACGAGCGTGAAGTGCTGGTGCACCATGCCCACGCCGCGCGCGAGCGCATCTGCGGGGGTCTTCACCTGCACGCGCTGCCCGTCGAACCGCACCTCGCCCGCATCCGGCTGGTACAGCCCGTACAGCACGTTCATCAGCGACGACTTGCCCGCGCCATTTTCCCCGATGAGCGCCAGCCGCTCACCCGGTCGAATCGTGAGCGACACGTCGTCGAGTGCGGGCACACCGCCGAAGCGCTTGCTGATGTTCGAGAGCTCAATCACGTCGAGGAACGTGGGAACTTAGTCGGCGCGCTCGACGGCGTCGGCCACCATCTGCCGGACTCGACCATCAGGAGCCCTTCACGGTCAGGGCGGGCACATCGCCGCGATGGATTGTGGATCGGTGTCGCAGCGGCAGGCTGAGCTCGCCCCTTCCGTCTTCGACAGGGCAGGACCCCCCTCTGGCTTCGAGACGACGTGCACTGCGGGCCCTTCGTCGGCCAGCGCGAGTACGGGGAAGGACGTCAACACCAACACCAGCGATGAGAAGTGAGAGGGCCGCGTCACGTGTCGGAAACTTCCTCAGGTCGAATGGCGAATCAACCCGCTGATGCTGCGGTCTGCGGCCCACGGGTGAGACCTCGGCGGGCCCGGCGCGGCTCACAGCTCTGGTGGGACGAACCCGTCGAGCTCGCCCACGTTCGAGGGCACCTTCACCTTGCCAGCGACCACCTTTTCCCGCAGCGCCTCGACCTTCGCCAACACCGCGGCCTTCTCGGGGAAATCGACGCGCACCGGCGCATACGTCACGCCGCCTTCCTTGAGCCCCATGATGACGTCGGTCGCGGTGAAGGTGCCGGCCTTCAAGTCGGCGCTCGCCTGCCACACCGCGAGGTCGACGCGCTTCACCATCGAGGTGAGCACCGCGTCGGGCGCGAGGTGCGACTGGTCGCTGTCGACGCCAATCACATACACGGTCTTCCCCGCAGCCCGCGCTTCCTTGATGGCTTGAATGACGCCATTCCCATCACTGCCCGCGGCGTGAAAAACCACCTCACAGCCTTTGCTCACCAGGTCCTGCGCGGCCTGCTTGCCGTGGGCGACGTTGTCGAAGCTGCCGGTGTATTGCACCAGCACGCTCGCCTTCGGGTTGGTCGTCTTCACGCCCGCACGGAAGCCCGCCTCGAACTTCTTGATGAGGGGGATTTCCATGCCGCCGACGAAGCCGACCTTGTCCTTCGCGACGAGGCCTGCGAGCGCGCCGACGAGGAACGAGCCTTCTTCTTCTTTGAACACCACGGTGCGCACGTTGGGCAGCGACTGCGGCGCGCCCTTCGCGTCGAGAATCGGCGAGTCGATGAGCAGAAACTTCGCGCCGGGGTTCTGCTTCGCCACGGTCTCGACCGCGTTCTCGAGCATGAAGCCGGTGCCGATGGTGAGGTCGGCGCCCTGGTCGACCACGAGCTGCAGGTTGGGCTGGTAGTCTTCCTGCGCCTTGCTCTGCACCACGATGGGCTTGATGCCGACGCTCTTCACGCGCTCGGTCAGCTCTGCAGGCACCGTCGCCTTGCGCTCGTCGGCGCTGAGCGCGACGTACTTCCCGTCGACGGACTTCTGATCAGCCGACCACGCCTCGAGCCCGCGCAGCGCGGAGTCGTTGAACGATTGATCCCCCCGCCCGCCGATGTCGGTGACCAGCCCCACGAGGAACGTGCGCCCCGCGGGCTTCTCGGCTGGCGGCGGGGTGCCACCGTCCTTGTCCTTCTTGCAGCTGGCGAGCGCGAGCGTGATGACGAGAGCGAAGCGGAAGAGGCGCATGGCGGCGCACCTTACCCTGCGGCCCTTGAGCTCAGGGCGCGTTCACACGACGTCGCGCCCGGACGAGCGCAGCGACCAGTTCCCCGGGCGTGAAGGGCTTTTCCATCACTTCGGCGCGGTGGCGCTGCAGTTCTTCCTGCGCGGTGGCGGTGACCAGCCCTGACACCACCAGCACCGGCAGCGAGGGGAACTTCGCGCGCGCGCGTCGCACCAGCTCCAGCCCATCCATGACCGGCATCTGCAGGTCGGTCACGAGGAACTCCGGCACCGGCTCGCGTTCGAGCGCCTGCAGCGCTTCCTGGCCGTCGCACGCAGGCTCGGGCGTCAACCCCGCGTCTCGCAGCAACCGACACACGCTGCGCCGAATGAGCGGCTCGTCGTCGACCACGAGGGCCCGACCGTGGAACGCGCTGGTCACCTCGGCGACGGCCACCACCGGCGCCACCGCCACGCTCACCCGCACCGTCGTCCCCGCGCCGGGCGCGCTCACCAGTTCCACGCTCGAGCCATGGGCCTCGGCGACCGAGTTCACGTGCGACAGCCCCAGCCCCGTGCCCTGACCTTCGCGGGAGGTGAAGAACGGTTCGAGCGCGCGGGCCCTCACGGCCTCGCTCATGCCCACGCCGTCGTCGGTGACGCTCAGCGCGATGCGCTCGCCTTCTCGCTTCGCCGCGAGCACCAGCGTGCCGCCTGCGGGCATGGCGTTGCGTGCGTTGAGCGCGAGGTTCATCAACGCCTGGTACCACTGCCCCGAATCACCCAGCGCCTGCAGCGCCCCCGAGAGCTGCGTTCGAATCGAGATGGTCTTCGGCAACACCCGCTGCAGCATGCGCGCGCACTCGTGCACGAGCTTGCCGGCGTCGAAGGGTTCCATGCGAGGCGGGACGCGGCGACCCACGCTGAGCAGCCCCTTCATCAGCTCGCGCCCCCGCTCGATGCTCACCGAGAGGTCGTGGAGCAGCTCGGGCGTGGCCCGGCCGTCGTGCGCCCGCAGCTCCTCGAGCGCGCCCGAGACGATGGACAGGGTGTTGTTCATGTCGTGCGCGATGCCCGCCGCCAGCTGACCGGCCAGCTCGAGCTTCTGCGCC
>JBILUC010000189.1:0-2594 GCA_044371205.1 Archangium sp. | reverse complement strand
GACACCACGTGGTCGAGCCGCGCGCCCTGGTCTTCGTCGACGATGCAGGCCGCGTTGCCGCCGAGCTCGAGCACCACCTTCTTCTTTCCCGCGCGGGCCTTCAGCGCCCAGCCCACCTCGGGCGAGCCCGTGAAGCTCAGGAGCTTGAGCCGCTCGTCGGTGGTGAAGAGGTCGGCTCCCTCGCGGTGCGCGGGCAGAATGCTGAACGCGCCCTGCGGGAGGTCGGTCTCGGAGAGCACTTCCCCGATGATCAGCGCACCGATGGGCGTACGGCTCGCGGGCTTGAGGACCCACGTGCACCCGGCAGCGATGGCGGGCGCGACCTTGTGCGCCGCGAGGTTGAGGGGAAAGTTGAACGGGCTGATCAACGAGCACGGCCCGATGGGCACGCGCCTGGTCATTCCCCGGTAGCCCTTCGCCCGCGCCGAGATTTGAAGCTCGAGCACTTCACCGCCCAGCCGCGTCGCCTCGCCCGCCCCTTCACGGAAGGTGTCGATGAGGCGCGTCACCTCGCCGCGCGCGTCGCGAATCGGTTTGCCCGCCTCGATGCACAGGGCTTCGGCCAGCTCGTCGGAGCGCTCCTGAAAGCGCCGCACGCAATGCAGCAGCACGTCGCGCCGCGCGTACGGCGGGAACGCGCTCATCGCGGCCTGTGCCCGGTGCGCGGCCTCGATGGCGGCGTCGATGGTCTTCGCGTCGGCCAGCGCCACCCGGGTGGCGACCTCGTGGGTGAACTTGTCGGTCACCTCGAGCTCTTCATTGGCGAAGACGGGGCTGTTCGCGAGAAAGTACGGGTATCGGGGCTTCAGCATGGCGCGCATGGTGCCACGCTCCCCCTCCTGGAGTGCGCGTGACGGACGAGGTCGACATCACCGCCAAGGACCTCCCGAAGGTCGACTCGCCCAGCGACCCGGGCATCACGGCGCGGCCGGGCGTCGCCGAGACGAAGGCCGACCTGTCACCCGTCGACGAGCACAGGCCCGCGGCCACCCTCACGCTCGACGAGGAACCGGCGCGTTCGCTCGATGAGGAATCGAGCGCGGTGGGCGGCAAGGCCCTGGCGCGAGACCTCCCCGAGTCAGACGAGGCGAAGCGTCACGCGACGAAGCGGCGCCGCGCGGTGCCCCGCGCGCTCGGGGGTGACGGCTTCGATGGCCCGTCGCTCGAGCCGCGGCAGAAGCTCGAGTCGCCAGCAACGCCCGCACCGAGCCGGGTCGAACGCGAGCTCGTGGTGGTGCTGGTCCTCTTCGGGCTCACCGCAGCGCTCATCGCGCTGGGTTGGTTCACGCTCACCTGAACCCGCTGATTTCTGCACACCCGCGGCCACTCGAGTGCCGCCCGAACGGGACCGGGGGCTTGAGACCGTCAGCGCGGCGCCAGCGGCGCGATGTTGTTGCGCACCATCTGCTTGGTCACCCGGGCTGCGAGGCCCACGATGCCCGCCTCGGTCGCGAGCTTCGTGAGCAGCACCTCGGCCTGCTCTGCGGGCAACACCCCTGCGGTGGGGAAGGCCAGCGCGGCGAGCGTCTGCATGACCAGGGCTTCGGCCTTCTCGACCCCGAGCGAGCCGGCCATGTGGGCTTTGATCAACTGCACGTCAACCGGCTGCTGAATCAACAGCACCGGCACCTTCGGTTTGTTCACACTCTCAGGCACAGACAGCTCGTTTTCTATTCAGGGAACGCCAGAACCACGGTCGTCGTGTTGTGAAAGCCGGAGCTCTGCCCGAGCTCCATCGCAATCTCTCCGTACGTCTCGAAGCCGGCAAGCGGCGCGCCGTCGAGCGCACCGGAAATCTCCTTCACCGCGGTCGAGAACCGCGGGCCGAGGATCAGGTTGCGGCAGATGCAATCGAACACCAGCGCGCCGGCCACCTTGTTCGCGCCGAGGCCCTTCTTCGCGCGCATCGCCGCTTCCTTCGCGGCTGAAATCTGGTCTTCCTCGACGCTCGAGGTGATGCGAATCACCGCGCCCTCGGGCAGGCCGCACGCGAACGAGATGGCGCCCTGGGTGTCGACCGAGAGCGGCGCCCGAATCTTGTACTCGTTGGCGCCCGCGATGAGCCCCGCCTCGTAGCGGAGGAAGTGCGGGCCCAGTTCCCCAATCGGCGTCGCCTCGACGTCGACCCCGAGGCCCTTCGCTGCGTCACGCACCTCTTCCTTCCACACGTCGAGCGCGGGGCGGCCGTCGATTTCGTGCACCGTGGCGCCGCTGGCCTTCGTCACCGTCAGCGGCTTCTTCGAGAGCGGCTTGTGGCCGTGCTTCACGCCGATGCCCAGCGGCTTGCGCGACGAGAGCACCGCCACGACGGCGGCGTCGGTCACCACGCGCGTGCCGAAGCCGACCACCGCGCGCTTGAACGCGAGGTCATCGCCCGCTGCGCCGCCCGCGAGCTTCACCGTCGGCCCGAGCAGCGTGGTCGCGAGCAGCGAGGCCTCTTCCCCATTTCCGCTCAACGGGTCGAGCAACAGAACGGCGGTCTTGTGGGGCCGCTCGGAGTCGTCGCCCGGCATCGCGATGGCGTCGCTGAGCGCCTTCTCGGGGTCGGCTTTGAGGCCCGTGCCGAGGCCCGCAGTCACGGTGACGTCGTCTCC
>JBILUC010000021.1:0-116001 GCA_044371205.1 Archangium sp. | reverse complement strand
CACGTAGGCGAACTCTTCACCGCCGTAGCGGGCGAAGCACTCTTCCTTGCGCACGCGGGGCCTGATCACCGCCGCGAGCTCGCGCAGCACGTAGTCACCCGCGAGGTGACCGTTGGTGTCGTTGATCTGCTTGAAGTGATCGATGTCGATCATCATCAGCGAGAGAGCGCGGTTGTAGCGGTGGCAGCGACCCATCTCGCGCTCGAGAAACTCGAGGAAGTAGCGCTTGTTGTGGACGTTGGTGAGACCGTCGCAGATCGTCAGCGTGTAGATCTCTTCGTAGTACTGCTGCTCGATGTTGCCACCCGAGAGGAACTTGAAGATGGCGCTGCCGATCTTCACCAGGTCGCCCGAGCGCAGCGGCTGCTCTTCGCGGATCTCTTCGTCGTTCAAGTACGTGCCGTTGGTCGACCCGAGATCGTTCACGTAGAACTTGCCACTGCGGTGCACGACCTGGGCGTGACGCCGGCTCACGTTGTCCATGTCGCAGACGATGAAGTTCTTGTCGTCGCGACCGACGGTGAACTCGTCTTCGTCGATGAGCGGGTACTTCTTCCCGAGAAAAGGCCCGGCGATCATCACCAGGCAGCTCTCGCCGCTGACTCTCATCTCCTTCAGCTTGGAGATCTTCGTGACGCGCGTTTCGGGCCCAGACATTCGCCCGCGTTTCTAGCACGGGCGACGGTACACTCCGTGCCCCATGAAGCGGCTGGCCCTCGTGCTCTGTTCTGCGGTGGTGGTGGTCGGATGTACGAAACGTGTTCCGCGCACACCCCCGGAGGCGTTCCTGACGCTGGGTGGCAAGAAGGTCATGTACCGGGCCTGGGGCACCGTCGATGACCTCTGCCTGGTGAACCAGCAGCAGTTCACCGACGAGCAGGCGGCGCTGACGAGCACGTTGGCCCAGTGGCTGGGGCAGACCTCCGCCACGGTCGACGGAGCGTGGGACGACGAGCACCTGGCGCTGCTCGAAGAGGGCGTGCGGGAGCTCGCCAGGCCGCTCGACGTGCAGAAGACGGCGCTCGAGCAGGCAAAGGTGTGTCGCTTCGAGGGCCTCGCCTCGGCGGCGGAACTGAACGCACAGGCGATTCGCCGCATCGAAGAAGCCCCTGAGTTCATCGAGCAGGTGAAGGCGCGGCTGGCGCTGGCGAAGTGGAAGGAAGCGCGACCCACGCAGGAAGCGAGCGCGAAAGACAGCCAGTGCCGCACCAAGGCGAAGCCGCCGGCGCCCATTCTCTATTTCGCGGCCGAAGACGAGCACGCGAACATCGAGTGGTTGTTCTGCGACGGCTCGAAGGTCATCGCGTCACCGGGCAACCCGCCGGCCTGGCGCGCCGACCCGAACGCGAAGAAGACGAAGAAGGAACCCGACCCGAAGCTCTGGCTCGACGTCGTGGCGAATTACCCACCTGAGCAGGTCAGCCGCGCGCCGAAGCTGAAGCGCAAGAAGACGAAGCGCGAAAATTCCGACGAAGAGCCGATCTGATCAACTCACGGCCGCGCCGATGTGACCCGCGGCCCAGCGGGCGATGCCGAAGATGGTCTCCTGCGGGTTGACGCCGAGCGCGGTGGGCAGCACCGAGCCGTCGACCACGAAGAGGTTGTCCATCGAGTGGAAGCGCAGGTGCGGGTCGACGACCGACTTCCTCGCGTCTTTGCCCGCCCAGCAGCCACCCATCTGGTGAGCCGTGAGCACGCGCACCTTCACTGGTTCCCACGGCGCGGCGTCGAGCTTGTCGACGTCTTCGACCTTCTCCATCACCACCGGCTTCGCGTGCAGTGACAGCACGCGCCTGGCACCGGCGGCGAACTGCAGCTTCGCCATCTCCTTGCAGGCGATGCGGAAGGCGTCCCACTGCTCGGGCACGAAGTCGTAGGTGATCGAGTAGCGCGAATACCCGCCGTCCTTGAGGCGCACGGTGGCGCCGTTCTCTTGGGGCATCAGCCCGTCGACGGTGATGGCGAGCATGCCGTTGATGAAGGGCAGCTTGCTCAAGCTCTGCTGCACCTCGGCACCCGTGCCCGACGACGCGACGGCTGCGAGCATCGGCTGCAGCGGAGGCACCTCGAGGAAGAAGCCCACCTTCCCTGCCCCGCGATCGATGAACTGGTGGCTGTAGACGCTCTGCGGCGCGCCCGAGAACGGGTTCACCTCGAAGGGCATCTCGGCCATCGTCGCGACGACCGGGTGCAACCACGTGCGCGTGCCCACCAGCCCGTCACCATCGAGCCCGCTGCGCATCAGCAGGCCCGGCGAGTTGATCGCCCCACAGCTCACGACCGTCAGCTTCGCCTTCACGGTGATGGCGACGCCGGTCGGCTTGTTCGTGTTCGGGTCGAGCACCTCGGCGCGCACCGCGGTCACGCGTCGCCCCGACCACTCGAGCTTGCGCGCTGACACGTTGGCGTAGAGGTCGAGGCCCTTCTCCACCGCGTCGGGGAGAATCGTCACCAGCATCGACTGCTTCGCGTCGACCGGGCAGCCGAGGCCGCAGTAGCCGAGGTTCAAGCAGTTGTTCACGTTGCGCTTGATGAGCCCGCGCTCGTACCCGAGCTTGCCGAGGCCGTCCCACAGCACCTTGTTGTTGGCGTTCATCGCCTCCTGCGGCCACTCGGCGATGTGCAGGCGCTTCTCGATGACGTCCCAGTGGGGAGAGAGCGCCTCGGTGGTGAGCGTGTCGACGCCGAAGCGATCGCGCCAGCCATCGAGGATGCGCTGCGGCGTGCGGAAGCTCGAGCACCAGTTGATGGTGGTGCCACCGCCCACGCTGCGGCCCTGCATGATGGTGATGGACAGGTCGTCAGTCGCCCGGCTGCCGCTCTCCTGGTACAAGTTCGGCAGCGAGCGGGCCTCGGTCATGTCGAACTCGCGACGCGTGTGGTACCCGCCCTCCTCGAGCAGCACCACGCGCTTGCCCTGCTTCACCAGCTCGAGCGCCGTCCACGCGCCGCCGCTGCCGCTGCCGATGATGCACACGTCACACTCGAGCGTTTGATCGCTCTTGAGCTCGTCGCCCGTGAAGATTCGACCCGCGGTCATGGCGTGCCTCCGTCGACAGCGGGCGCAGGGGCCGGCTCGTTCTGCACCTCCATGCCGTTGCCCAGCGGGCGCGCGTCGTCGCCGCCTTTCCACACCGGGGCGTTGGGGTCGTGAATGCCGGGCAGGGGCCCGGGGTAGCCGAGTGCGGGCCACACGGCCTGCTGCGCGTAGTAGGCCGCCATCACGATGCCGCGCAGGGCCGAGAAGCCGGTGCGGCGCAGCGTGAGGGAACTGTCACGCCACTCTTCGATGACGCGGTCCTGCTCCGAAGGGTCGAGCTGGGTGAAGGGCACCGTGCGGCCGCCGAAGAGGAAGTTGGGCAGCGCGTTCTCGAAGAGCATCAACAGCTGCTTCACCTCGCTGCGCGTCACCTCTTCCATCAGGCCGATGATGCGATCGCACGCCAGCCCGGTCTGCATCGAGTCGGCAGAGGGGAAGCCTTCGCGCGTGGGCACGAAGCGCTGCACGAGCGCCCACATCACGGCGTACTGAGAGGGGCTCAGGTTCTGAATGCCCTCCGGCACGGTGACGGTGTTGCCCTTGCGGGTGAACAGCCAGCCACCGCCGCCCAGCGCGAGCAACAGACCGCCGAACAAGCCCTTCTTGAGGAAACCACGGCGTGGCGGCTCACCCTTTGGGGGCAGGTACATCTTCATGCGCCGGAAGGTATCAGGTCATTGCGCCTGCAATGCTCCGCTCTCGAAGCGCCACAGGTGTGTTTGATTAGAGGACATGTTGATCCTCGCGCTCCTCCTGGCCCAGTGCCCCCCCCCCACCGGCAGCGTCACCATCACCGCCGGGGCTGGGAGTCCCGACATCAGCGGCGTCAACAAGCCGCTGGTGAGCTGGAACATCACCTGCCCGCCCCAGAGCGCCGCCTGCCCGAACGTGCCGTCTGCCAACCTCACCTCGCTGCGCACCGAGTTCGCAGCACAGCCGACCGAGCGGTACGCACAGGGCTCGGGGTTTCAGGGGGCTTCGGGCACCGGGCCGCTCCCCGGCTTCGGCGACGTGGTGAATGGCGGCCACTTTCAGTTCAGCGCGCTCGCCGAGTGCAACAACGTGGGCAGCTTCGTTCGTCTCACCAGCGCCCCGGTGGTCTTCAAGCCCGTCCTCGTCGGCACGTTCTTCTTCGTCAGCGAGCGCGACGGCAGCGACGCCATCGTCGGCACCTTCCCGGCGAACGAAATCCCCGTGGGGAAGCGCGTGGAGCTCAGGGCGCCCTTCGAGGTGTGGCTCGCAGCGAACGAAGCCGTGGAGGTGCGCGTCGAGGGCGCCGGGGTCTCGTGGTCGAAGAGCTACTCGTTCCCGACCCGGCCCTCGTCGGCCAGCGCCGCGACCACTGCGATGCGCGATGACCCTGCAGCGCGCTTCACCTTCTCGCAACCCGGCCCGGTGACCGTCTCGATGACGCTCGCCGGCGTGAAATCGAACGACGCGGTCTTCACGGTCGTGAACGCCTCGGGCTCGAGCGGGGGTGGCTCAGGCAGTGGTGGTGGAGGCGGCGCGTCCTCCACGGGAGGCGGTGGTGGTGGGACTGCCGGCGGCTGTGTAGCGGCGCCGGGGTTGCTGCCGCTGCTCGCGCTCGTCCTCTGGCGGCGACGACAGCGCGGGTGACGGCTTCAAGGGACTTCCGCCCCGTCGACGATGAGGCGCTGCCACTTCGCCTTCGCGAACTCGACGAAGGGCTTCGGGGCTGACGCGAACGCGGGGTCGAGCGTGTACTGGCCGCCCATGTATTCCTTCTCGCCGACGCGCTCGCGGGTGTCGCCGCGCACCGCGTACTTCGTGGCGCCCTCGTACATGAGCAGCTTGCCGCTCAGCGGGGACACGTCGCTGCGGCAGGTGAGCTTGTAGAGGAAGCTGATCTCGGCCTCGCCGTCGTCGTCGAGATCCGTCACTTCGATGGAACCGTCGACGAGCTCGAGCGTGAGATCGAAGGGGCAGCCGTTGACGAAGTCTTTCGCCTTCCACACCTCTTTCTTCCCGACGGTGTGGGTGATCTGCAGTTGCTGGCTGCGGCTGCCCATGTCGTCGCCCTTCTCGGGCTTTTCCTTGATGGAGGAAAAGTCAAAGCGCACGAGATGCTCGCCGGCCTTGTCGGTGAAGCGAAGCTCCTGCGTGCGCGCACCATTCCTTCCGTCGACGGCTGGCGAGAGCTTGACGGCAGGCGCCACAGCGAGGGCGAGGACGATCAATCGCGAAAGCATGCCGGTGGTCTAACATCACTGGCATGTCTGGCCGAACGCTCGCGATGGTGCTCGCTGGTGGAGCAGGAACCCGCCTTGATCCTCTGACCCGCGAGCGCGCCAAGCCCGCCGTGCCCTTCGGAGGCCGCTACCGCATCATCGACTTCTGTCTGTCGAACTTCGTCAACAGCGGCATCTACAAGGTGAAGGTGCTCACGCAGTACAAGAGCGACTCGCTCAACAACCACATCTCGCGCACGTGGCGCATGACGGCCTTCCTCGGCCACTTCTGCGAGACGGTGCCCGCCCAGATGCGGACCGGCGGCGACTGGTACCGCGGCTCGGCCGACGCCATCTGGCAGAACCTGAACCTCATCACCGACGAGAGCCCCGACACGGTCTTCGTCTTCGGCGCCGACCACATCTACCAGATGGATGTGCAGCAGATGCTCGACTTCCACCACGCCAGGAAGGCCGACTGCACCGTCGCGGTGTTGCCCGTGCCTATCGAGCAGGGCAGCGAGTTCGGCATCCTCGACGTGGCCGCTGATGGGGAAGTGAAGAACTTCGTCGAGAAGCCGAAGAACCCGCCGCCGATGCCCGGCGACCCGACGCGGTGCCTGGCCTCGATGGGCAACTACATCTTCAACACCGACACGCTGGTGCGCGAGGTGAGCGAAGACTCGAAGATCGACGGCTCGGCGCACGACTTCGGCAAGTCCATCCTCGCGACGTTGAACAAGCGGGCGCGCGTCTACGCGTATGACTTTCTCACCAACGAGGTGCCCGGCCTCGGTCAGCGCGAGCGCGGCTACTGGCGCGACGTCGGCACGCTCGATGCCTACTTCGAGTCGAACATGGATCTCATCGCCGTCGAGCCCATCTTCAACCTCTACAACTCGAAGTGGCCCATCATGGCCGCCAGCTCGTCGCTGCCCCCGGCGAAGTTCGTCTTCGGTGACGTGGTGCAGAAGCGCATCGGCCGCGCGCTCGATTCACTCGTCAGCGAGGGCTGCATCATCTCGGGCGGGCTCGTGAACCGCTCGGTGCTCTCGCCGCGCGTGCGGGTCAACTCGTGGGCCGAGGTGCACGACTCGATCCTCATGGAGAACGTCGAGATCGGCCGCCACTGCGAGATCCGCCGCGCGATCATCGACAAGAACGTCACCATTCCGCCCGGCACGAAGATCGGCGTCGATCTCGAGGCCGATCGAAAGCGCTTTCAGGTCACCGAGAGCGGCATCGTGGTGATCCCCAAGGGCGCGCAGGTGGCCTGAGGTCAGTTCAGCGCGCTGGGGAGCTCACTGAACAGCCCACACCGGCTCGGCAACGGGCGCGTGGGCGCTTCGGCCGGCACGGTGCTCCAGGGCTCGTCGGCGTGCACCCAGTCGAACCACACGAGCTGATCGACGTCGCTTTGCCCGCTCGACTGGTTCCACTTCGGAGGGGTGCGGGCAGACAGGGTTCGCAGTTCCTGCACCTTCGCCTTCGCGTCGTCGAAGTACTTGCGGCGCTCGGCGCGAACCTGCGCGTTCGACATCGGCTGCTCGTGATCGCCGGCGGCGAAGCTCTGCGCGGCCTCGGTGAGCGCGTCGACGGTCAGCTCGATGGGCCGCACGTCGTTCATGGGGCGCGAGACGTGACGCCACACGCCGTCGAGCCAACCGAGGCGGTACTCGGTCAAGAAGTCCTGGCCGTGGTCGGCGACGAACTCGATGGCCGAGAGCAGGAACTCGATGTCTTCGTCGCTCGCGTAGTACGACAACGTGACGCGCACCCAGCCCGGCTTGAGCCCCTGGACGCCCCGGCCGATCTGCCGGCGATACGATTCCGACTTCTCGCGCGTGATGCCGAGCAGGCGGTGACCGTAGGGCCCCGCGCAGCTACAGCCGGCGCGGTTCTGAATGCCGAAGAGGTGATCGAGCAGCGCCGACACGAAGTCGTGGTGCAGCCGCTTGATGTTGAAGCTGATGATCGGCAGCCGCTGCAGATCGCTGGGCCCCAGCAGCGCAATGCGCGGGTGGCGCCCGAGCCGCGAGAGGGCGTACTCGGCGAGGTGCAGGTCGTGCTCGAGGATGCGGGCCGGGCCGATCATCTCCTTCACGCAAAAGCCGATGCCCGCGCGAATGTCGCTCATGATCGCGGGGGTGCCGCCCTCTTCGCGCTCGTCGAGGCGGCCGACGTAGTCGACCGAGGTGCGCTCGAAGCTGGCCACGTAGTCGACGGTGCCCCCGCCGGGCCGCTCGGGGCTGCGGGTGCGAAAGAAGTCGCGATGCGCCACCAGCACGCCCGAGCCTTCGGGGCCGCCGATGAACTTGTGCGTCGAGAGGAACATCGCGTCGATGCGCTCGGCGTCATCCGACGGGTGCATGTCGATGGGCATGTACGGCCCGCCGGCCGCGTAATCGAACACCACGTGGCCCTGGTGCTTGTGCATCAGCCGCGCGACCGCCTTCACGTCGGTGAGCACACCGGTCACGTTCGACGCGGCCGAGAAGGCCCCCAGCCGCATGGGACGCTCGGGGAAGAGCGCCAGCTTGCGCTCGAGATCGAGGAGATCGATCTGGCCCTTCGGGTTGAGCTCGACGGCCACCACCTCGGCGATCGATTCCAGCCACGGCAGCTCGTTCGAGTGGTGCTCGTAGGGGCCGACGAAGACCACCGGGCGCCGCTCCCGGGGGATGAGGGAGCTCAAGTTGAACTCGCGCTCGAGCGGCTCGGAGATGCGCCAGCCGAGGAGGCCGACGAGCTTGTTCACCGCCGCGGTCGCGCCGCTGCCGACGAAGAGCACCTCGTCATGCGGGCCGCTGTTCACGGCGCGCTTGATCACCCGCCGCGCCTCTTCACGCAGCTCAGTCATCACGCGACCGGTCGACGAAATCGCGGTGTGCGAGTTCGCGTAGAACGGGCGCACGCGCCTCAGCCACGCCTCGACGAAGTGCAGGTAGCGGCCGGTGGCGGTGAGATCGGCGTAGGTCACCAGGCGGCGGCCGTACGGCGTGTCGAGCCATGCCCGGCGGCCCACTTCGTTCTGGCGAATGAACGACGCGACTTCTTGAAAGCTCTGCATGCGAAGGCCTTACCACGGGGGACAGGGTGCGACGGAAGGGCTAGAGCCGCCATCCGTGGAGACGCCCCCGGATCGCCTGGCCACGCCCCTGCTGCTCATCGGCCTGGCGGCGGGCTTCGTGGCGCGGGTGGCGTTCGCCTTCACCGACGATGGGCTGTGGTGGCCCGATGAGTACTACCAGGCGCTCGAGCCCGCCCACCGCGCGGTGTTCGGCTACGGCTGGCAGGCGTGGGAATTCGTCGACGGCGCCCGCCACTGGACCCTGCCGGGCCTCGTCGCTTCCTGGCTGTGGTCGGCTGACAGGCTTGGCTTGCCGCTGGTTCCGACGGTGGAGGTGCTCTGCTGCCTGATCCACCTGGGCACCGCGCTCAGCGTCTACGCCCTCGCGCGCGCCCTCGAGAGCTCGCGCTTGACGGCCGCGCTGGCGAGCACGGTGTATTCACTGATGGGGCTCGCGGTGTTCATCGCGCCACGCACCATGGGTGAAGGGCTCTCGACGTTGCCCATCACCCTCGCCTTCGCGCTCGTTCTGCGGCGCGAGTCTCGCGTCGGTTCGATGCTCGTCGCGGGCGCGCTGCTCAGTCTCGCCGTCGGGCTGCGCCTGCAGAACGGGCTGTTCTGCGTCGGCGCATTGCTCATCGCGTGGCGTCAGCGCCCTCGGAGTGACGCCCTCGCGCTGCTGGGCACGTTGCTGCTGGGCGCGCTCGTCTATGGCGTCGTCGATCTCCTCACGTGGGGCCAGCTCTTCGGCAGCGCGATCACCTACGTGCGCTTCAACCTCCTCGAGGGCCGCGCCTCGTCGTACGGCGTCTCTCCCATCTGGCATTACGTCACCTCGTTCATCACCGCAGACGGGCTGGTGGTGGTCCCGCTGGTGCTGCTCTCGGCGCTCGTGGCGCGAAGACGGCCCGGGCTGCCGTTGATGGTGGGCGGTTTCTTCGTGGTGCACTCCTTCATTCCGCACAAGGAGCTGCGCTTTCTGTTCCCCCTCGTGCCGCTGCTGGCCGCTCACGCCGCGCTCGGGCTCGAGCTGGTGAAGCCGTTCGTTCAGCGCACCGTGCTGGGGCTCACGGTGATCTCGCTGGGCACCCTCCCCTGGCTCACGTTTGGTCGGCTGGGCATTCACGACCCGCCCCGCGAGACGCGCGCGCTCGACCTGGGAGGCCCGTACAACCGGCTGCTGCTCAAGGCGGGCCGGCTCGACGATCTCTGCGGGCTGCGCATCGCCGACTTTCCCCACTGGCGCACCGGTGGCTACGCGTATTTCCACCGCAACGCGCCGCTGTACCGCGCCGAGAAGCCCGGCGAGGGCGAAGGCCACTTCAACTACGTCATCGCGCGCCACGGCAGCGTCGCGGGCAACGAAGTGGCGACCGACGGTGAAGTGGCCTTGATTCGTCTGGTGGACGTCACCTGCACGCCGGACCCTGCGTATGACTGGCGCCTCGAGTAACGCGCCGCTGCGACTCGGCCTGGGTCTCATCGCGCTGCTCGCGTTCGGGTTGCGCGTGTTCCCGTTCTTCGGGCCCGAGGGCGCGTGGAGCTACCGCGTCGACTACGACGAGGGCGTCTACTTCAGCGCGGCCGGGTGGATGGCGGAGGGCCTGTTGCCGTGGCGCGACTTCGTGTTCGTGCACCCGCCGGGGCACCTGTTGTTTCTGCTCAGCACCTCGGTCTGGCTCAAGGGCTCTCTCGGTCTCACCGGGGCGTTCGCCGTCTCGCGGTGGATCGCCGCGTGCCTCGGGGTGATCAACACCCTGCTCGTCGGCACCATCGTGTCGCGACTTCCCCGCGCGCCGCTCGGGGCGCCGTTGCTCGCGGCGGCCATGTACGCGACGTACTCCGAGGTCGCGCAGGTCGAGCGAGGGCCGTTCATCGAGCCGGTGCTGAACCTGTTGTGTCTGTCGATGACGCTGGTGCTGGCAGTCGCGGAGAATCGAGAGCGTCGGCAGCGCTGGGTACTCGCGGCAGGTGTGCTCGCCGGGCTCGCGGTGGGCGTGAAGCTCTGGGCCGGGCTGTGGATCGTCGGCGCGCTCTTCGTGCTCGCGTCCCACCGTGAGCGGCTCACGTTTCTCGTCTGCGCGACCGTGGTCGGGGGCCTCCTGATTCTGCCCTTCGCAGCGCAGGGCCCGTCAGCGTTCCTCGAGCAGGCACTCCTCTTTCATGCGCGCCGCCCGCCCGACGGAACCGTGCTGTACGAGCGGCTGGGGCAGATCTGGTCGATTCGACACCTCGCCTCGCCGCTCATTGCGATGTGCGGGTTTGCGCTCATCGTGCTGCGGCTGGAGACGCCGCCCCGCATGCTCCGCGGCGCGCTGGTGACGTGGGGCCTCACGTTGATCGCCTTCGCCGCCTCGGCCGCGTGGTGGAACCAATACAACTCACACCTCATCGCGTCGGAGGCGCTCGTCGCGGGGCTGGTGCTCACCCTCGCTCCGCGGCTGCGGCCGTTCTTGATGCTCTTCGCGGTGGTGATGGTGGGCTTCTCAATCGCTCACACCATTCGCCGAGCGGCCTCGCCCAACGACGAGCAGTTCCTCATCGCGCGCTCGAAGTACGCCACCTCGAGCGAGTGCGTCTTCAGCTTCGAGCCGTCGTGGTCGATCGCTGCGAACCGACTCCCGCCTCGGGAGACGGGGCCGCTCATCGACAGCTACGCCGCTCAGTTGATCGCGGTCACCCGCACTGCGCGCTTCGCCTCGGCCGACGATGCGTTCCGCGCCCAGACCGCCTTGCCGCCCGATGTCGCCGACTGCGCCGTGTTGATGGTGCGGGAACGCGCCGGGAAGCAGGTGCCCCTCGAGGTGCTCCAGCGCACGCACCACCTCGAAGGCGACGGGTTCTGGCGAAAGAACTGAATCTCACTTCGCGCGAGCCGCGCGGGCCTTCTCGATCGACTCCAGGAGGCGGGCGGCGCGCTGGTTGCGGCGCTCCATGTACGCCACCTCCGAGACGATCTTGTCGAGCGCCCGCAGGCGAGCGTCGGAATCGATGAGCTTGTCGCGCTTTCTGGCACCTTCGCTCCCCTCGAAGAGGCTCTTCGGTGGCAGCACGAGCGGTGGGCGCGCAAGCAGGGGCTGATCAGGCGTGGCTTGAACGGATTCCCACTCGTCGCCCAACTCGGGAAACTCCCGAACGCCGTCCCGCGCCCGTTCCGCGATGGCTTCAGCCCCACGGCGGAGCTCGATGAAGTCGTTGGCCTTCACCATCGCCTCGGCCAGGTGGCGATCGACCACGGCCTGCTGCGCGTCGAGCTCGGCGTGGTTCACGACGCACCCCGAAGCGACCAGCCCGCACACGAGGAGGATTCGGTTCATCGCCCCAGCATCACACGCTCAGGGCGAGAGGCTCTCGATGAAGTCGCAGTCGGCGGTGCGCACGCCGTTGAGCACGGCGGGCGTCGTTCCCAGCTCGAGCGTCACGTCACCAGTCGCCGGGAAGCGAGGCCACGTCGGGGTCGAGGTGGGCGTGCCAGTCGCCGCAAAGCTCGCCCAGGCGCTCTGCATCGTGTCGGCCAGCGCCAGCGCCGCAGCGTCAGGCATGAAGCCGGGAGAGACCGCCGTGAAGTTGCGGAACACGAACGGCACCTCGAGGCCGTGGGTCGAACCGATGACTGCACCGGCAGGCCCGGGCGAGCGCCACGTGAAGAAGTAGCGGTACACGGGCGCCTGCTGCGTGGCGGCCAGGCTTCGGGCGAGCCGGCGAATCGGGCACGTCCAGGTCGCGTCGGTGGTGACGGCGATGAGCGCCGCGCGCGGCGAAGTGAAGCGCGACGAGGGGTACTGCTGGAGCACCAGGTTGCCGCGCACCGTGCCGTACTGCAGGCGCACCGCCGCCTGGTACTCGGCGTCGGAGCTGACGAGCGGCACCATGCGCGAGGTCTCGTCGGCGTTGGTACCGAGAATGACCGGAACGCCGTGCTGTTTTCCCTGCTGAATCAACGTGCTGATCTGATCGGGGATCACCACACCATCGACCACCGGCGAATAGCGCAGCCCCATCTCCAGCGGGCCGACGGCGCTCGAGACACCCGCCAGGTTGACCGCGCTGACCGATCGCAGACAGGCCACCGCATCGGCCGCCGAGCCACAGCCCAGTGAGCTGACGACCCCGGAGAGCTGGGTCTGCGCCTCGGCGAGCGTGGTGCGGTACGAGCCACCGCTCTGCGCGATGGCTGCGCTGAAGAGGCCCTTCGAGCCCGGCGCCACGAGCTGCACGATGGTGTTCTGCCCACCCGCCGATTCACCGAAGAGCAACACCTTCGTGGGGTCGCCACCGAAGGCCGCCGCGTTGTCGCGCACCCACCGCAGCACCGCCTGCTGATCGAGGATGCCGTAGTTGCCCGACACGCCCGCATCGCTCTCTGCGTTGAGCCCCGCGTGCACGAAGAAGCCCAGCGCGCCGAGGCGGTAGTTGAAGGTCACGACCACCACACCCTGCCGGCTCGCCAGCTCACGACCGCCGTAGAGGGTGTCGCTGCCAGAGCCGATCGTGTTTCCGCCTCCGTGAATCCACACCATCACGGGCGCGCCGCTCAGGCCCTGCTTCGCGAAGACGTTGAGCGTCAGGCAGTCTTCGTCGCCGCTGATGCCACCGTCGAGGCCCTGCTGCGGGCAGATGGCACCGGCGGTGGTCGCAGGGCGAACGCCAGACCAGCACGCGACCGGCTCCGGAGCCCGCCAGCGCAACGCGCCCACGGGAGGCTGCGCATACGGAATCCCCAGCCAGGAGTAGACCTCACCGTCGAGTCGACCTGAGACCGCACCGGTCGAGGTGACCACCACGCCGGCATCCGGGGTCACGCCCGTGCCGCAGGTCGAGCCCGCATCGAGAGCACCCGCATCGGTTGAGCCTGCGTCGAGGGGAGCGCCGCCGTCGGGCTGCCCCGAGCCCGCGTCCTCGGTCACCATCGACCCTGCGCCGCAACCGACCAACGCCAGCACCACCGGAAGGGAAAGGAAGGGTCTCATGCAGCTTCAACCCACATCGGTGGAAGAAGTTGCGGGCTTCGGCGCCGCGAGCCCCAGGCCGAGCAGAAGCACCAGCGCGAGGCTGTAAGGCACCTGAAACAGGGGGTCATGCACGAGCGAGAGCACCACGAACTGAGCGGTTGCTCCCGCTGTCAGCACCCAGTCTCCGTTGGCACGTCGGGCGCGAACGACGAGCCAGCCGAGCAACGCCACGAAGCCCAGCGCCCCCGGAATCCCCGTCTCGGCCGCGATGGAGACGAACTGGTTGTGCGCCTTGCCCGGGTTGTCCTTCACGTGCTCCGCCATGTCGGGGCCACCGAACCGCGACGGGCGAAACTGGCCAGGCCCCACTCCGAGGAAGGGGTGCTGGCGAATCGCCTCGAGTCCCGCGGCGAGGTGCTGGGTGCGTTGACCGCTGCCTTGATCGGTCAGCCCCGCGGCGAAGCGCGCGCGCAGCGGCTCGAACGAGACAAGCAGCACCCCGCCCGCCAGACCGAGCACGCCCAGCACCACGACCGCGCGACGTCGGTGTTGTGACGAGAGGAGCACCGTGACGCCCACACCGACCGTCGCCGCCACCGCGCCCATGCGCGCGTACGGGAAGAGCCACACTGCGATGAGCCCGAAGGTGATGAGCGCGAAGAGCCCAGCACGACGCGCACGAGACGCGACGACCACGAGCCCGACGAGCACCAGCCCCGAGACGTGGCTGAACTTGAGCCGATGAAAGAGCAGCCCGCCGCCCATGAAGCGCGTCGCCCCCTCAGAGATGGGCTCGTAGACGCGCGCGAACGGAATGCGCAGCCACGACCATGAGGCGAAGGCGCTCTCCGGCGGCCACCACCCGAAGTGCTGCAGGCCCGCGACGAAGCACGAGAGCGCGAAGGTGGCCGCAGTGAACTGCACGAAGCGGGTGCGTTGTGCGTCGGTCAGCGCGCTGAAGGCTGCGGCGGCGAACGGAATCGAGAACCAGTCGAAGGTGCGCGCGACGCCCGTGCCATCGGGCGGATTGCCACCGAGCGTCGGCGCCACGAGCGACCACCCGATGAAGGCAAGCAGCGGCCACCACGCGAGCACGACGCTGCGGTTGAGCTTCGAGACCTCGGGCACGAACGACACCACCACCGCCGCCATGCCCACGGTGCACAGCGCCTCGTGGGTCTGCACGCCGATCGCCCAGAGCGTCAGCGAGACGAAACGCCACGTGGCGAGAAACGACGGCACGCTTCGGGTCTGACCGAGCCGACGGGGAATTCCAAGAGATTCTTCCCGCTGGTGTATGAGGCGCCGAATGGATCGCCCCACCAGCCCCGCCTGGCGCGAGCTCGCGGTGCGCTTCGCTGCGATCTGGGGGCTGCTCGCGATCATCGGCACGGTCTCGCTGTGGGTGAACGGCGGGCCGGTGAGCCCGTTCAGCGACGAGCTGGCGCGCTGGCCCTTCCTCGACATGTGGGCCCGGTGGGACGCGCAGTGGTACGAGCGCATCGCGCGCGAGGGCTACTTCTTCAGCGCCACGGAGCAGAGCTCGGTCGCGTTCTTCCCCCTCTACCCGATGCTCCTGTTCGCGCTCACGAAGCTGGGGCTCGGGCCGCTGTTCGCCGGAGTGCTGCTCACCACTGCGCTTGGGTTCACGGCGTTCGTGTTGTTCTTCGAATGGTGCTCGCACTTCGCGCCCGCGTCTGCGCGGCAGGCAGGCTGGGTGCTCGCGCTGTGGCCCGTCGGCTTCTTTCTCTACGGGGCCGTGTATTCCGACGCGCTGTTCCTCACGCTGATCTGCGGTGCGTTTCTCGCGCTCGAGAAGCGCCGTTTCGCGTGGGTGGTGGTGCTCGGCGTGCTCGCGACGGCGACGCGCCCGGTCGCTCCTGCGGTGGTGGTGGGGCTGCTCGCGCGGAGCCTCGAGCTGCGCCTGCGCGCCGGTGAGAGGCTCAAGCCCATCGACTTCGTGCCCGCCCTCGGCGCCCTCGGCCTCGCGGGGTGGATGCTGTTTCAGTGGGTGAAGTTCGGCACGCCCACCGCCTTCATCGAGACGCAGGCCGGGTGGAACCAGACGCCCGGCCCGCGCACCTGGTTCAAGCTGAGCTGGGTCGAAGGGGAGCGCTTTCTCGAGCGACTGCCGCGGTCGCTGATGCACCTCGCGTTGGCGCTCACGATGCTCGCGATGCTGCCGCGCGTGTGGAAGCGGCTGGGCATCGGCTACGCGGTGTTCGTGGCGATGATCGTCGGCATGCCGCTGGTCTCGAGCATCGACTTCATCGGGCTCGGTCGGTACGCCATCGCCGGCTTCCCCGCGCTGTTCTGCTTCTCGGTGTGGCTCGAGGAACACCCGAAGTGGGCACGCCTCTGGTGGCCGGTGAGCGCGGTGCTGCTCGGGGTGTGCGTGTCGAAGTTCGCGATCGGCAGGTACATCTCGTGAGCCGGCCCATCACGCTCGCGATGCTGATCGGTCTCGTCACGCTCGGGAACGTGGCGCTGCGCCACAACGACGACAGCGACTCGCAGCTCTACTCCGTCGTCGCGCGCAACATGGTGCAGGACGGGGCGTGGTTCGACCTTCGCTACGCAGGCAACGTGCACCCGCAGTTTCGCGAGCACCTGCCCTTCGGCCTCTGGCCCGGAGCCATCGCCTGGCGCCTCGGCGGGCTGCCTGCGGTGACGGCGCTGTCGTGCGTGTGGTCGCTGCTCACGCTGGCGCTGACGGCCTTCCTCGCGAGGAAGCTCAGCGGGTCCGACGTGGTGGCCGCGCTCGCCGTCTTCTTCCTCGCGACCACCGAGCAGTTCGTCATCACCGGTGCGGTGCACCGGCTCGACAACCTGCTGGTGATGCTCGCGCTGGCGGCGACCGTTCCGTCGCTCGTCGATGAGCGACCGACCGTGCGCGGCTGGCTCGTCACCTTCCTCTGCGTCTTCGGCGCGACCTGCGTGAAGGGGCCCTTCGGTCTCGTGCCCATCGCCGCTGCCGGCCTCGCGCGCGCCATCGTCGATCGCCGCTGGACGTGGCTGTTCTGGGCTGGCACCGCGAGCCTGCTGGGAACCGTCGGTGTGGTCGCCTTTCTGTGGAACGCGTACGCGACCGGGAGCGATTGGTGGTCGGGGTACGCCCTGCACCAGCTCTCGGCGTCGGCGAGCGGCACGCGCCTCGATGGAGACACCCGCCCCCTCGTGCCGCTGGTCTCGCTCGCCGAGCACTTCTGGCCGTGGCTCCCGCTCGTCGCGGTGTCGTTCTGGCGCGCCGTCAAAGAGCCCACCCGCGCTCAACGGCTCATCGGCTGGACCGGAGGGCTCGCGTTGGCGTTCCTGTTCCTGCCGTCACGCAAGCTGTGGCACCACACGCTGCTGCTCTACCCGTTCTTGTGTGTCGCCATCGCGCTCGCGGTGACGCCGTGGTTCGAGAAGTGGTCACCTCGAATCCGCGCGCTGGCGATCGCCGTGCCGCTTCTCGGCGCGCTGGCCGTCATCAACCTCATGCCGCGCACGCGCGCGAACGTGTGCACCGACTTCATCGGGCAACTCGGGAACGCGCACGGGCGCATCCTCGTGCAGCGGGCGGAGAGCGCGCCGTACTGGAAGGAGATCTCCACCATCGCGCTCGAGACACCGCTCGAGCCGTGGCTGGTGGCCGACCTCTCGGAAGCCCGGGGTGACTGGGCGCTGGTCGCGAAGTCAGTCACCGAAACGCCCACCGGCTGGGTCGAGATCGCGGTGGGCTCGCGGTGGCGGCTGCTGCGTCGGGCGCCTTAGCGCGCGACCTGTTTGCGCTCGAACGACTTGAGCGTGGCGTCGATCTCCGAGTTCACCTGCTTCAACAGGTCCTGCTTCTCGCGGAACGGGAGAAACGCGCTCTTGAACCCGCTCACCATGATGGTGGTGAGATCTTCCAGCGAGAGCCCAAGCTTCTGGTGCGCGATCAGGTACTCGCGCGTGACCGTGGTGTCGGTGATCAACCGGTTGTCGGTGTTGATCGTCACCCGCAGGCCGTAGTCGAAATAGAACTTCAGGGGGTGCGCCTTGAGGTCGTCGACCGCGCGCGTCTGCACGTTCGATGACGGGCAACACTCGAGCGGAATGCGGTGATCGTTCACGTAGTTGAGGAGGTCGCCGTCTTCCCGCAGCCGCACCCCGTGACCGATGCGGTGCGCGCCGAGGTAGTGGAGCGCCTGGCCGATCGACTCCGGCCCGTACGCTTCACCGGCGTGCGCGGTGCAGTTCACGTTGTTCTTCAGGATCAGCTGAAACGCCTGACGGTGTTCCTTGGCGGGGAAGTTCGCTTCGGCGCCCGCGAGATCGAAGCCCACCACGCCGCGGTTCTTGTACGCCACGCAGAGCTCAGCGAGGCGCAGCGTGCTCTCGGGGCTCATGTGTCGAATGCCACAGAGAATCACGCCGTACTTGATGCGCGTCTGGTGCTTGGCCGCGCGCAGCCCCTCGAGCACCGCGTCGACGATGTGGGTGAGCTTGAGCCCGCGCGCCTGATGAAGAATCGGCGCGTACCGCACCTCGAGGTACCGCACGTTCTCGGCGGCCGCGTCGAGGCCGAGCTCGAGCGCCGCGCGGTAGAGCGCTTCCTCGGTCTGCAGCACGCTGCAGGTGACGTCGAAGGCGACGAGGTAGTCCTCGAGATTCTTGCAGAGCTCGCCCATGTGAATCGCCTTCGCGAGCCCGTCTTCGGTGTCGGCGGGGAGCTTCACCTTCTGCTTCTCGGCCAGCTCGAGGATGGTCTTGATGCGCATGCTGCCGTCGAGATGGCAGTGCAGATCAGTCTTCGGCAACGCGTGCAGCAGCGCCTCGGTCACCTCGATGCGGGGGATCTGCAACGTCGTCGGAGGAGGCGGGTGCCACGCGGTGCTGCTGATGCTGACGCCGTCGTTCGTCGGTTCGTCGTCGTGAAAAGAAGGCATGCGGCCACGTTACGCCCGCGTTTCCGAGCCGGCCAACTCAGCTGCTGTGGCGAGCTGTAGCGGCGTGTGGCGTCACGACTTCACGAAGGTGAGCACGCGGTACTCGAGCGCGCGGGCCTTGAGCGCGGTCTGCAGCGCGCTGCCGCCAATCCACGAGCGCACGAGCCAGCGTCTGCCGAAGGGCCGCAGGAGCGTGACCGCCAGCTTGCCGTACCGCCCTGCCCCGTCTTCAAGAACGAGGCGGTGTTCGCGTCGTAGTAGGCCTCGACGTCGCCGGTGCTCATGCCGGCGTGAGGTACCGCGCGATCACCGTCTTCACGCCGTAGCGATCGAAGTGAATGGTCAGCTTGGCGTTGGGGCCCTTGCCGACGACCTCCATCACGCTGCCGGGGCCGAACTGCGTGTGGTTGACGCGCATGCCCTTCAGGTCGCCGTCGGGGTTGTCTTGATGGAAGTCGGTCGATTGATCGTACGTGCGCTCGACGTGCACGCCGTCTTCCCCGGGATCGCGCCGGCGAATGGTGGGAGGGCGGTGGCTGGGCCGGTGATCCATCTCCGGGATCTCGTGGAAGCCGAAGAGTTCCTGCGGCACCTCGGTGAGGAAGCGCGAGGGCGCGTTGAACTTGAGCTCGCCGAACAGCGCGCGGCTCTGCGCCAGCGAGCAGAAGAGGCGACGACGTGCGCGCGTGAAGCCGACGTAACAAAGGCGACGCTCCTCGTTCATCTCTTCTTCGGTGGCGTTGGGGCTCGTCGCGCGGCGGCTGGGGAAGACCTCTTCTTCCATGCCGGTGATGAAGACCGCGTCGAACTCGAGCCCCTTCGCGGCGTGCATCGTCATCAACGACACGCGCTGCGAGCCCTGACCCGTCTCGCCATCGGCGTCACCGACCAGCGAGAGCTGCTCGAGGAAGCCCTGCAGCGGAGGCACTTCGAGCTCGAGCCCCAACTCGTCACCAGGCTCCCTCTCCTCCGGCGGAGGAGAGGGTTGGGCAGAGGAGGAGACCACGGGGGGAGAGGCAGAGAGTTGGGCTGCCTGGGGAGGCGACTGCTTCTTCGCGCTGGGCTTCGCGAGGTGCGCGAACAAGTCGCCCTGCGGTGACGGCTCGACCTCCGGCTCCGGCTCGGGATCCGGCACACCGGCCGAGTCAGGGCCCGACGGCATCGGCACCAACGACGGCAAGGGCCGCCCCGCCGCTGCGAGCCGCTCTTCACGCTGCTTGTCGAACTCCTGCGTGGCGGTGAGCAATTCCTTCAAGTTCTCGGCGCGCCCGGTCGACTCCTCGGTGCCTTCCTGCATGTGCATCTGCACGAGCCCCGTCTGCTCGAGCATGAACGTCGCCGCGCTCGTCGCATCGGCGGTGTGCTTCGCGAACGTCACCAGCTTGTCGACCAGCTCGCGAAACGCGGCGAGCCGCTTCACCGCACCACTGTTGAGCGAGCTGATGCGCTCGGGCACCGCGATGGCCTCGTACAGGCTCACGCCCTGATCGGCCGCGTACTCGCGCAGCCGCTCGACGGTGGTGTCGCCGATGCCGCGCGCCGGCACGTTGATGACGCGCTCGAGGTCCGCGTCCGACTTCGGGTTCGCCATCAACCGCAGGTAGCTCGCCGCGTCCTTCACTTCGGCACGCTCGTAGAAGCTGCGACCCGACACGAGCACATACGGCACGCGCATCAACCGGAAGGTCTCTTCGAGCACGCGGCTCTGCGCGTTGGCGCGGAAGAACACCGCCATCTCGTCGTAGTCGCAGATGCCGTCGCGCCGCAGCGCGTGAATCTTCCCCGCGACGTCTTGCGCCTCACCTCGCTCGTCGCGGTTGACGAGCAGGCCCAGCGGCTCACCCTTCGCGCGGGCGCTCCAGAGCTTCTTGTCCATGCGGCGCTTGTTGCGGCTGATCACCGCGTGTGCCGCCTCGAGGATCGTCTGATCCGACCGGTAGTTCTGCTCGAGCTTCACCACCTTGCAGCCGGGGTACTCGGTGGGAAACCCGAGGATGTTGTCCACGTCGGCACCGCGCCACCGGTAGATGCTCTGGTCGTCGTCGCCGACCACCACCAGGTTCGCCGTCGGCCCCGGAGGCGCCAGCGCCTTCAGCAGCTGGTACTGCACCGGGTTGGTGTCTTGAAACTCATCGACCAGCACGTGGCGGAAGCGGCGCGCGTACTTGAGCCGCACCTCTTCGTTGGTGCGGAAGAGCTCGACCACCAGCAGCAACAGGTCTCCGAAGTCGACCGCGTTCGCCGCGCGCAGGAGCGCCTGGTACTTGCGGTACACCCGCTGCACCGTCTGCTGCTTCGGGTCGTCGCCCGGCTTCATGTCGTCGGGCAGGCGGCCCTGGTTCTTCTCGGCGTCGATCTTCGAGAGCAGATCGCGCGGCGTGACCGAGGCGGTGTCGATGCCCGAGTCGCGAATCGCGCGGCGCACCACCTGCATCTGATCGCCGTCGTCGTAGATGACGAAGTTGCGCTCGAGCCCGACGAACTCGGCCTCTCTGCGCAGAATCAACGCTGACGCGGAGTGGAAAGTGGAAACGGTCAGCCCTGATGCCGATTCGCCCAGCAGGTGCTCGAGGCGCTCACGCATCTCGCGCGCGGCCTTGTTGGTGAACGTCACCGCGAGAATGCGCCACGCCTCGACGTTGCGATCGCGCACCAGCGACGCGATGCGCCGGGTGATGACGCGCGTCTTGCCCGAGCCTGCACCCGCGAGCACGAGCAGCGGGCCGGTCTCGTGGAGCACGGCGTCGCGTTGAGGCGGGTTGAGATCGTCGAGCAGGTCGTCCACGGCGGGGTGCGTCTACCCCAGAGCACCCGCAGCCGGACGAACTTCAGAGCGTCGACCTACCGCTTCAAGGGGCGACGATCGACGCCGGTCACCAGCGTGTCGGGGCGCACGTTGTGGGGGGATCGCCCAGTTCCGCTCCCACTCGTAGATCGCGAGGTCGAGTGACTGCGCCGCCACGTCGATGCGAACGATCTTCCGCCCGCGAATGGTGAAGAGGCACGTCTCGACCGAGGTCCCTTCACGACCGGTCGGGGCCAGGCCTCCGAAGTCGCTGGTGTGCTTCCAGTTGAGCAGGAAGGTCACGAACCCACGGCCGTCACCCTTGGCGTCGAGCGCGAGGTGCTCATCGACGAGATCGATGCGGTACCCGAGGTCGGTGAACTGCTTCGCGAAGCCCTTGAAGGTCGCCAGGCCCTTCACGTCACGCGCCGCCGGGCTGTTGAGCACGACCTCGGGGGCGATGATGGCGTCCCACCGGTCGAACTCCACGCGCTGAAAGCCCTCGTAGAACTCACGCGTGAGGCTCGGGGCTTCTTTCTGGGGCCCGGCCGCCAACGACGAGAGTGAGAGGACGACGAGAGACCACAACAGGCGATGGGGTTGGTTCATGACGGCAAATTTGGACGTCCCACTTCCGTTGACAAGGTCGCCATTGATGGCCACGGTGTCCCAGATGCGGGACGCCTTGAGCGAACTGAGCCTCTTCGTCGCCGTCGCCCGCGCGGGTGGCATCCGCCCCGCAGCTGCCGCCCTGCGCGTCCCGAGATCCACCGTCAGCCGCCGATTGGCGGCGCTCGAGGGTCGGTTGGGGGTCGCGCTCCTGCAGCGCGGCTCCCGCTTTGCGCTCACCGACGTGGGCCGCGACTATCTCGAGTGCGTGGCAACGGTGGTCGACGCGGGCGAAGCCCTGGTGGCAGAGCTGTCGAGCGAGGTCGTCCGCGCGCGCGGGACGCTCCGGGTCGCCGCCTCGAGCCTCTTCGCCGAGGAATTCCTCGTCCCCGTCATGGCGACGTACCTGCGTGAGCACGCCGAGGTGTCACTCGAGCTCCACCTGGCAATTGACCGGGTCGACCTGCGCGCCCACCACATCGACGTGGCCTTCCGCTCGGGGCCGTTGGTCGACGCAGACGACTTCACCTCGCTGCGGCTCGGCCAGAGCATCAACGGCTTCTTTGCCAGCCCCGCGTACGTGCGCGAGCGGGGCAAGCCGACGAGCGCAGCAGAGCTGACCCGCCATGCCCTGGTGGTGGTCGGTGAGCCCGGTCGCCCCCAGCACTGGCGCATCGAGGAAGGTGGCCACGAGAAGCGCCTCGAGCTGCGCCCCCGCGTGCTGGCGCCGAGCTTTCGGCTCGCGCTCGACGCCTGTGTTCACGGGTTGGGCATCACCCGCATGCCCACCTTCGTCGCCAACGAGTGGGTCGCGACGGGCGCGCTGGTCCCGGTCCTGCGCTCAGCGTGGCATCGCAGCGACGTGCACGCGGTCTTTCCGCGGGGCCTGGCGGCAGGGCTGAAGACGCGGTCCTTCGTCGAGGCGGCGAAGCGGGCGCTGACGGCCTCGCGCCTGGCGCCGCGGGCTCGATGAGGTGAAGGGCGCCCTGACGACGCTGCGGCTCACTCGTGCGTTCGGCGCGCCATGACGAACTTCACCAGCGCCGCCATGCGCGCGAACGACGCCTCGTGGCGCACCTCGAACTTGAAGAAGGCCCCGTCGGCCGCCTCACCCAGCAGCGCGAGCGTCGTGGGGTCGGCTTCGAGGTCCTTGCGCTCCTGCTCGCGCAGCGACACCGCGACCAGAAAGACCGTGTCGCCCACCGTCACCTCGGCGAGTGTCTTGTCGTCGGCGTGCACCTTGAGCTTCCAGCCGTACTTCTTGCCGTAGTGACGCCACTCGCGCTCGAAGCCCGCCGTCAGCCCCGCGAACGCCTCGAAGTGAACGAACGCACGGCCCAACGCCGCCTTGATCTGCGCCTCGGTGGGCTCGACTGCTTCATTCAGCGCGTTGATGACCATGCGGCGCGCATTTCACGGGAAGCGGCCTTGGCACAAGCGACATCGCGCTCAGGGATCGGTCGAGAGCACGCCGCGTCGCAGCAGCTCGGCGAGGATCGGCTCGACCTCGGCTGGAGCCAGCTCGAGCTGCTTCGCGAGCGACACCAGATCGTCCGGCGACGACTTCACCCCATCGAGCACGAGCAGCTCGTTCACGCTCGCGGTGCGACCAAACATCGCCGCCAGCTCGGAGTTCAAGAACAGCTTCCCGGGGTGCGCCACCGCGTCTTTGAAGCGCACCAGCTCGTCGCGACGCATCGCCGCCAGCGTCTGGTCGAGCGCCTCGTAGAGCCAGGGCACGCCCTTCGGCACCGCGGTCTTCTCGAACGTGAAGTGCCCCTCGCCGCGACTGGTGAGCAGGGCGCGCAGCGCGTCGTGGCCGTTCATCAGCGAGCTGCCTCGCGTGGCCACGGAGGTGAGGAGGTGCCCCTGGCTGACGTTGACCGAATAGCGACCCAGCGCATCGTGCAGCTCGAGCGTGCCCTGGCAGTCGTACTCCGCGAGCGCGCGCAGCAGCCACGACGCACCAATCGCTCGCACCTCGACGTTCGTGGTGCGTCTGGCGGCCAGCGCGTCGGACACCAGCGCGCGCGGGTTCGCCAGCAGGCCCACCGCGTCGAGCAGCTCGCGCGCCTTGCCAGACTTCTTCAAGTACGCCCGCGCCCCGGCCCGCGCGACCTTGAGCGTGTCGACCGCATCTTCGTGCGCTGAGAGCACCAGCACCGAGAGCTCGCGCAGCGCGACGTCGGAGCGCAGCTCCCGCAAGAGGCCCCACCCATCGAGCCGCGGCAGGTCGAGGTCGGCGATCATCACGTCGAACGCCTTCTGCGTCGCCAGCTGCAGCCCCGACTGCCCATCGGCCACCGCTTCGACGACGTAGTTGGCGACCTCGAGCTGGCGGCTGATCAACTTCCGCAGCGCGGGGTCGTCTTCGACCAGCAACACCTTCGGCTTGAAGGTCGACTGGTGCACGGCCCGAACGAGCGGCTGCGTGCGGGCGCCTTCCTGCCAAATCACCGGCCCGTCATCGAGCTGGAGGAGCTGACCGAGCGCGCGATCACCCGACAGCGAGCCCATGCGGCCTTCCTGCATCTCGCCGTTCTCGAAGGTCGCTGCGCCTTCGAAGGGCGTGCCCGGCCAGACCACCACCGTGCCGCTCAGCTTCGCCCGGCGCGTGAAGGCGAGCAGCCGCGTGCGCATCGTGCCGAGCTGCACCTGCGAGCGGTCGCATTCGTCGATCAACTCACGCGTGCGCTGCACCGTCTCGCGCGTAAACGGGAAGCGCCAGAGATCGGTCGCACCCACGCGCAGCCACTGCAGCAGGTTGGGCACCGAGACGTCGTTGAGCACACCCGCCACGGGAATCGGGAAGGCCTGACCGTTCGCGCGCAGCCCGAGCACCACGTGGCGCCCGGCGCGCTTGCTGAGGTTCTCCTGCACCAACACGAGATCGGGCTTGAAGTGCAGCACCTCGCCCACCACGGCGTCGGGGTCGGCCGAGGCCAGCACCTCGTAGCCGTTGCTGCGCAGCTCTTCGGTCAGCGCCGACTGCATGGCCCCCTCAGCGAGCACGTAGATGCGGCGGCGAATGGGCCCCGTCGTGGCTGTCGACGCGTCGAACTCCATGCGACGAGACGTTGGCCGACCCGCCGCACACAATCGAGCGTCTTTTGTTCAGAAGCCGCAGCCGAGCCGAACCGTGACGGTGGAAGCGTCTTTCAACCCGACCAGCTCGCCCACCACCTCGAGGTGGTTCATCAACGAGAACGGCGCGAGCAGCAGCGTCACCGCCACGTTCAGAAACTGGCCAAGCCCACCCTTCTCGTCTGCAAACAGCCGGTGAAAGAGCAACGTGCCCGTCCACCACGGAGCGGTGAGGCCCAGACCCACGCGCACCCCGCGAACGCCATCAGGCCCTCGAGGGTAGATGACGCCAGCGGGCAGCCCGAGATCACCGAAGCCCGTGTTCGAGCCGATGAAGGGCGTGACCCGCAGAAACACCATCACGTCGGGCATCAGCTCTTTGGGCCGGAGGTCCTTCCGCGTCCACGCGTAGCCGGCGCGAAACTGCACCCCGTACGACGCTCGAAACGGCGTGAAGCCCGCCGCGTGAACGAGCTCGAAGCCCAGGCCCGCGAACGGGTTGCCCCACGTCCGCGCGAGACCTGCCGCAGCCCCCACATAGACGGCCACGCCTGCGGCCGACCGTTCCCCCAGCCCCGCCACCGCCGAGAGGTCTGCCTGCACGGGCAAGACGCGTTGCTCAGTGGGCGTCTCGAGCACCACCAGGCTGATCAGCAACGCGAGCACCGTCGAAGTGTACGGCCAAACCTCACATGTCGGACGCGTCAATGACGCGGTGTGCCGCGGCCGGGCAATCGCGATCGCCCCTGCAGCTGATTACGATTCGAGCAGGGCCAATCGGCGGGAGAGCAGATGTCTTCGCTCGGACTCAAGGTGCGCCAGCTCAAGAAGTACGCCCGGTACATCAAGGGGTACTTCGAGTTCGATCGCTCGACGAACCAGATCGTTCGGCGCACCGACTTCACCAACTGCTCCCGCCCGGTGCTGTTGCTCTACGGCTTCCTCGCGACGCGGCAGAGCTTCGAGCTCCTCGAACACCGGCTCCGCCGCGATCAGTTCTGCGTCTGGAGCATGAACCTCGGCGGCTGGCAGGACGCGTTCAACACCGACGCCGTCGATGTGCTCGCCGAGAAGGTGCGCGACAAGATCGAGCGGCTCTACCAGCGCTTTCCCCAGATGGGCCCCTTGTCGATCGTCGGGCACTCGAAGGGCGGGTTGATCGGCAGCTATTACGTGAAGCGCCTCGGCGGAGATCGCCGCGTGAAGAACCTGATCACGCTGGGCACGCCGCACAACGGCTCGCCCTCGGCGTACTTCGGCATCGCGGCCTACGGCCTCATCTCGCGCAGCATCTGGCAGCTCACGCCGATGTCGCCCTTCATTCGGCGGCTCAAGAGCGGCGCGTTTCCGCGAGACGTGCGGCTCACCTCGATCTTCTCGAAGGCCGACAGGGTGAACCCCTTCCCCACCTGCATCCTCGAGGACTCGGGCACGGTTCCGAACCTGCACAACATCGAGGTCGCCGAGGTCAACCACCGCGAGCTGCTCACCAGCCGCACGGTGTACCAGGTGGTGCGCCGCGAGCTGTTCACCGGCTACGGCCTCGAGACGCCGGCTGAGCCGAAGAGCAAGCGCCTCATCCCCATTCGCTGAGCTGAGTGGTAATGGAGCCCTCGTGCAGCCCAGCAAGTGGGACCTCGTCCTCGATCAGAAGCCGATCCCCATCCAGGCCCACCTCCTCGAGGAGGTCTCGAAGCTCTTCGCCGCCGACCTCGCTGCGTGGCCCCCGAAGGTGGACGAGTTCGATCCCCAGACGGGCGAAAAGCTCGCGGTGCTGCTCGCCGAGAGCCCGCTCCCACCCGACCCCCGCCTGTACGTCGAGGCCTTCGCCCTCACCCGCTTCGACCTCGCGCGCGAGCTCGACGCCTACGACGAGTACCTGCGGAACCACCGGTGGCTGCAAAGCGGGCTGGCGGCTCATGACAAAGCGATGCTGCTGTTCTTGTCGCGGTTCATGACCGAGCAACTCCTGGGGCTCGCCGAACACACCCACGGGCGCCTCACGCGCACCCACCTGCTGGACGTGCTGGGCCGCACCGAACGACACTTCTTCTCCAGAGGACCGACCTCGTGAACCTCCTGACGACCCCGACGCCCCCTTCCACCGCAGTGAGCGCGCGCCCGCCCAACAAGCTGCCGCGCCCCAACGACGCGTGCTGGTGCTCCAGCGGCAAGAAATACAAGAAGTGCCATCAGGAACTCGACGCCGACTACCTCAAGGAAGAGCGCAAGCGCCTCGAGGCCAACCGTGTGCGACCGGGCAAGATCTCACCGAAGCGCACCGTGCCCGACTCGATTCCCCGCCCTGACTATGCCCTCAGCGGCACGCCGGGCCGTGGCTCAGGTCGCACCGTGCGTACCGACGAAGAGATCATGCGCATGCGCCGGGCGTGCAAGGCGGCGGCGAAGATCCTGCGGCTGGCAGGCGAGTTCGTGAAACCGGGCATCACCACCGACGACCTCGACGCCTACGTGCACGAGCTGACGATCAAAGAGGGCGGCTACCCGAGCCCGCTCAACTACCGCGGCTTCCCCAAGTCGGTGTGCACCTCGGTCAACGAGGTCATCTGCCACGGCATCCCCGATGATCGCACGCTGCTCGACGGCGACATCGTGAACGTCGACGTGACGATCTTCCTCGACGGTGTGCACGGCGACTGCAACGCCACCTTCTTCGCCGGCAACGTTGACGACGAGTCGCGCCAACTCGTGCGCGCCACGCAGGAATGTCTGATGAAGGGCATCGGCGCGGTGAAGCCGGGGCGCCCCATCAGCGACATCGGCCGCGAGATCGAGAAGCACGCCGAGCAGTACGGCTACGGAGTGGTGCGCGCCTACTGCGGCCACGGCATCGGCGAGACCTTCCACGGGCCGCTGCAGATCCCCCACTACTTCGACGCGCGCTCCACCACGAAGATGGAGAACGGCATGACCTTCACCATCGAGCCGATGATCTCGCTCGGCACGTGGGAAGAGACGACCTGGGACGACGACTGGACCGCGGTCACCAAAGATCTCCGCCGCTCGGCGCAGTTCGAGCACACCATCCTCGTGACGCCCGAAGGCGCCGAGATCCTCACCCGCGAATGACGCTCGCGCTGCTCGTCACGGCGCTGCTCGGTCAGACCATGTACGAGTGGACCGATTCGCGTGGCGAGGTGCACTTCACCGACGACAAGTCGTCGATCCCGAAGGGCGCGAAGGTGAAGACCACCGAGGGTGAGGAGCTCACCACCATCGATGCGCCGCCGATGCCGACGACCTCGAAGCCCGGGAAGTCGACGGGGCAGCCGATCGCTCGCTGTGCCGACTCGAAGAAGAAGGTCGACGCACTCGAGGCGCGGCTCACCAAAGCGAAAGAGCAACATGAGCTCGCGCTGCTTCGCTGGCAGGGCAACTGCGCGGAGGTGCGCTCGAAGTTCGGCGCAGACGAAGAGGCCCGCTGTCTTCGCCGTGGGCGGAAGTCGGCTGCGCCGCCCGAGCCGAACTACGCTGCGCTCGAGAAAGAGACCGAAGCCGCAGCGGATGCCCACCGTCGCGCGCAAGTGTCTGGCTGCACCGAGTCGCGCTGACGCGGCTGTTTCGCCCCGAGGGCCCTGCTCCTGTACTTGCGCGGCGACCCCGGCGAGGGCACTTGTGGCCCATGGCAGTCTTCGGTCTCGGTCTCGCAGCCCTCGGGCGCCCTGGGTACATGACGCTCGATCACTCGGCCGATCTCCCCTCGACCGCCCCCGACGCGATGCAGGCGCAGACCTTCGCCGTGCTCGACGCAGCGTGGGCCGCCGGCGTTCGTCACTTCGACGCCGCCCGCAGCTACGGCCTGGCCGAGCAGTTCCTGTCGCGCTGGCTCGAGGCGCGCGGCATCGAGCCGGCGCAGGTCACCGTCTCCTCGAAGTGGGGCTACCGCTACACCGCCAACTGGGCGACGAAGGCCGAGGTGCACGAGGTGAAAGATCACTCCCTCGCGCACCTCGACGCGCAGTGGCCCGAGACGCGAGCGCTGCTCGGTCGCCACCTGGCGGCCTACCAAATCCACTCCGCGACGCTCGAGACCGGCGTACTCAGCGACGAGCGCGTGCTCGACCGCCTCGCCGAGCTGCGCGATCTCGGCCTTCGCATCGGCCTCTCGGTCACCGGCGCGAATCAGGCTGACCTCATCGACGCCGCGTTGCTCATCACCCGGGGCGGCCGCCGGCTCTTCGATCTCGTGCAGGCGACCTGGAACGTGCTCGAGCCCTCAGCCGGCCCGGCGCTGTCCCGCGCGCACGCCCTCGGGGTACAGACCTACGCCAAGGAAGGCCTCGCCAACGGGCGTCTGACCCCACGCGGAGATCGCCCTGACTGGCTCTCGTTCGCCGCCGCCCAGGGCCACGCCCCCGACGCCCTCGCCCTCGGAGCAGCCCTGGCGCAGCCCTTCCTCGACGTGGTGCTGTCAGGTGCCGCGACGGTGGCTCAACTGCAGTCGAACCTCATCGCACGACACACCCGGTCTGCCGACCTCACCCAGTTCATCGAATCGCCAGCGAAGTACTGGTCAGCGCGCAGTCGGCTGCCCTGGTCTTGAGACTCAGGGCATCTCGGGGCCCGGCATCACCAGCCGGAAGATGCGGCACGTGCCCGCGTCGTTCGAAGCCGAGGGGCAGTTGTCACTGGCCACCACGGGCGCCGTCAGCGCAGGGTCTTCGAAGCACCCGTACCCAAAGCGTCGACCGGTCGGCAGACCCGTCGTCGAGTCGGGGAAGCCGCCCCAGAACTCTTCCCAGATGAGGTAGTCGCCGCCCGTCTGCGTGTTGACGAACGAGAGGCTCAAGCCCTGCCCCAACATCGGGTTGGTCACGCGGGTCACGTCGAGCCCCTGAATCACGAGCACGTTGCTCTGCTCGATGGCGTTGGGCGCGTTGCGATCAGAAGCGATGGAGAAGACGCGCGCGCAGTCGACCGCCGAGCCGTCGTTCGCCTTCTTCTTGATGAAGCGGGTCGAGGCCGAGCGTGGGCTCAAGGTGAGGCCCGACCAGTTCGACGCCGTGTTGAGCTCGAAGCGCGGCTGCACGAACTGCTCGACCGCGGTGCACACGCCATTGATGCAGAGCGGAATGGGGCGATCGGTCGTGAAGTTACCCACGCACGCCGACTGAACGGTGCACGCCTGCGAGCACTTGGGGCAGCTGCCGTAGTTGGGCGGCTCACAGCCCATCTGCCCGGCACAATCGCGATCCTGGCAGTCGGTGAGACCATTGCCATCGTTGTCGATGCCGTCTCCGCAGACCTCGCGCTTCGGCTCTGCGGAACAATCGACGAAGGACACCGCGACGAGGGCGAGGGCGACGACGAGCAACGAGCGCTTCATGGACACTTTCCAGTGCACGTCCGGTCGGATGGCACACACGCCTGCTGACCGGTGGTGAGGATGAGGCAGGCGAACCCCTGCGGGCATTCTTGCTGACCCGTGCCGCAGAACTTCGCGCAGACGCTCTGACCGACACCCGTGCCGCCGTCAGGCAACGAGACCGGCAGCGCGACACACGTACCACCCGCGCACTCAGCGCTCGAGCTGCACGCCTGGCAGTGCGGGAACGTCGCGGTCGCCCTGCCGCACAGATTGGAGACGCCGTCGCAGAGCTCACAGCTGCGGCAGGCGCTGGTGGCCTGACAGACGCGCATGCCGTTCACCGCCGGGCCTTCGCACGTGCGCGTGGTGGTGTTGCAACGCTGATCGAGCGCGCACCCGGCGTTCGTCGCGCACCCATCGACGCACGACGCGCGGCCCCCGTTGGTGACGCAGCGCTTCCCGAACGGGCATTCAGCGTCGAAACCACACGACGGCTTGCACTCACCCACCGTGGCCCCGGGTGGCGTGGCGCAGGTCTTGTTGAGCGCGCAGTCGGTGTCGCTCATGCACTCGCTGACGGGCTCACACACCTTGTTCACGCAGCGCAGCGTGCTCGCGCCGCAGTCGACGTCTTGAATGCACTCGGCGATGCACAGCTTGAGACGGGGGTCGCACGTCGTGCCGAAGGGGCAGATGCGCTGCGCGGCGACGCACTTGCCCTGCGCCGGGTCACACGTCTGCGCGGCGTCACCACAGTCAGCGGTGGTGTTACAGGTGCGCAGCGAGTCGGGCACGCAGCCCGCGAAGTTGTTGCAGGTCGCCGGCTGGCCGGTGCTGGTGCGCGAGGGCCAGCACTGCTTCACACCGTCTTTGTCCTGGCAGGTGGCGCCGCGGGCACAGTCCATGTCGACCGTGCAGGCCGTGCCGCAGAACTTCCGGTTGAGGGTCGTGTCGAGCACGCAGTTGTCGCCCATGCCGCCGCACTCCTTGTCGGTGGTGCACGACTGGCAGAACGACTTGAGCGGCCGGCACGAGCGCGTCGAGGCGTCGCAGAACTCGGTCGCCCCGCAGTCGGAGTCACCCTTGCAGCCCGCAATCTCGGTCACGCAGAGGCCCGTGTAGTTGTTGCAGAACTTCGGGGCGGCGGACGGGTCGCTCGAGGTGCAGCTGAGGTCAGACAGGCAGATGCACTGGCGGCGAATCTTGTCGCAGCGCAGCGAGCCACACTCGGCGTCGACGTTGCACGCTCGGCCGACGAAGTCAGCGATGCCCGCATCGTCAGGCAGCGGCGTGGGCCCCGGTTTCGGACAGCCGAACAGGCCCAGCGCGAGAGCAAGAACGAGGCTGAAACGCGTCATCGAGGCTGGGGGCTCTAGCGCAGAGGCCCCCCTCGATCCACCGGGGGATTAGCGGTTCATGCCCCCGAGGAACTCGATGTTCCCCCTGGTCGGACGCATGTGCTTGAGCACGAACTCCATCGCGTCGATGGGCGTGAACGGGTGCAGCACCTGCCGCAGCGCCGTGATGCGCACCAGGTCGGCCGGGGTGAGCAGCAGCTCTTCTTTGCGCGTGCCGGACTTGTTGATGTCCATGCAGGGGAAGATGCGCTTCTCGAAGAGCTTGCGGTCGAGCACGATTTCCGAGTTACCGGTGCCCTTGAACTCTTCGAAGATCACTTCATCCATGCGGCTGCCGGTGTCGATGAGCGCGGTGCCGATGATGGTGAGCGAGCCACCCTCTTCGATGTTGCGGGCAGCGCCGAAGAAGCGCTTGGGGCGGTGCAGCGCGTTGGCGTCGACACCACCTGAGAGGATCTTGCCCGACGACGGCACGACGGTGTTGTAGGCGCGCGCGAGGCGGGTAATCGAGTCGAGCAGAATGCAGACGTGCTTCTTCTGCTCGGCGAGGCGCTTGGCCTTGTCGATCACCATCTCGGCCACCTGCACGTGGCGGGTTGCGGGCTCGTCGAAGGTCGAGGCGACGACCTCACCGCGCACCGAGCGCTGCATGTCGGTGACTTCTTCGGGCCGCTCGTCGACGAGCAGCACGATCAAATAGATGTCGGGGTGATTCTGCGCGATGGCGTGCGCGATGTTCTGCAGCATCACCGTCTTGCCGGCCTTGGGGGGCGCGACGATCAAGCACCGCTGCCCGAGCCCGATGGGGCTGAACATGTCGATGATGCGCGTCGTGTAGTCGCTCGAGTCGTGCTCGAGCGCCATCTTGTGCGTCGGGTAGAGCGCGGTGAGGTTGTCGAAGAGGATGCGCTCCTTCACCTCGGTGCTGAACGGGTCGGCGAAGTTGATCTTCTCGACGCGCTGCAGGGCGAAGAAGCGCTCGCCTTCGCGCGGCTGGCGAATGGGGCCGCTGATCGTGTCACCGGGGCGCAGGTTGAAGCGGCGCACCTGGCTGGGCGAGACGTAGATGTCGTCCGGGCTGGGTTGGTAATCGCTGTCGGCCGAGCGGAGGAAGCCGTAGCCGTCGCTCATCTGCTCCATCACGCCCTCGGCCTGCACCTCGAAGCGCTTCTCGGTGACGTTGCTGAGGATCGAGACCAGCAGTTCCTGCTTCTTCAAACCCTGCGTGCCCTCGATGCCCAGGTTGTGGGCCATCTTCGAGAGCTCGGTGATCTTCATGCGCTTCAGGTCGGTCAGCTTGAGGACCTGGAGCTTCTTCTGCGGCTCGCTGCTCTCGTTGTTCGACTCGTCGCCCGAGGTGTCGGCGACGGCTGACTCACCGGCCAGCCGCGCTTCCTGCAGATCGTCGTCACGCACGGCGTGGTTCGAAGGAGCCGCCGCAGCCACCGGCACTTCCCCCACGGTCTCGTCGCGGTCACGCGAGTCGCGGTCACCGCCCGAGTCCTCTTCGGCGGCGGTCTGCGCCACGTCTTCGAGCTCCGGGGCATCGTTCTCGACCTCCTCCGCGGGCTTGCGGACCGGCTTCTTCTTCGGCTTGTCGTCGTCCCTGGCGGGGCGCTTCTTGGACGAAGAACTGGAGGACTTGGAGCGAGCCTGAGCCATGGGGACAAGAGGGGTCGCAGCGGCTGCCTGGAACTACAAGGCTGCGAGAGTGCTTTCGGGTGAGGGAGGCGGTGCGCCCGGACCTGGTGCGCTTCGCCGTGACAGCGAAATGAAAGTACGGGTGGCTCTCTTGCAAGTCAAGCGAGACTGATCAGGTGGAACTCTCGACGCTCATCGCACAATCCGGCGTGAAGCCGGGTGATCTCGGCAGGTTGCTCGTGCTGCAGGACGCGCTCCTCGAGCAAAAAGACCCGCGCGGCGAGCTGATGGTGCTGCAGTTCAAGCAGGCGCGGCACGAAGACACGGCCGCCGACCGCACCCGCATCACCCAGTTGCTGCGCACGCACCTGCAGCACCTGCTCGGGGCACTCCAGGGGCACGTCGACCCCGGCTCGCTGGTCTTCGAGTACGGGTTCCTCACACAGGCGAAGTTCCTGCCCAGCGCGTTCGCGCCTTCAGCCCGCGCGAAGTGGTTCGCCGAGCCCGCCCTTCGACTTCTCCAGGAACTCGGAGTGCCGCGCACCGCAAGCCCCGGAGAGGTGCTCGAGACCCTGCGCGCCGATGAGCTCGCCGGGCTTCCGGGAGTCAGCATCGAAGACCCCGCGCTGTTCGATCGCCTCGCCCGCGCGCCGAGGCCGTGGCCATTCGAGCGCGTCGGCTTGGTGGGCACCGGGGCGGCCGTGCTCAAGCAACTCGAGGTGATGGACAAGAACCCGGCCCTGGCGAGCGTGACGCACCTGGTGGTGCACCTCGGCCGCTTCGGTCGCACCGCGTTGCTCGAGCTTTCGAAGGGGCTCTCGAAGTTCAAGTTCGTCTCACGCCTCACGACGATCGAAGTGCGCACCGACAGCAACGACTACGGCGCGTTCGGGTTCGGCGTGTCGACGTTGGCGAAGCTGGCCCCGGCGATCCTCCACGGACAACACGTTCACGTTCGCCTCAACGCCGGACAGGTTGAGATGCGTGGCAGCACGGGCCCGTCTCCGCTGTGCACGATCATCGAGGGCCTTTCAGGACCGATCACCTCGCTGCGCGCAGTGCAGACCGACACGAGATCACCCGTCGACGGCGAGCTCGACTCGCTGAAGAACCACCTGCGACGACTCAAGCCGAAGACACTCGACCTCCCCAGCGCGTGGGGCCTCGTCGACTGACTCTCCTGTCTCCCTCTCCCCCCGCAGGGGAGAGGGTCGGGGAGAGGGGTGATCGTCTTTCCCCGCACGAAGGTCGCTGAAGTAGAAATACGGGGTGCGGCTCGCGGCGTTGCTCCTGATGTTCGGTCTCCCCGCGATGGCCCAGCCCGCGCTCACGTCGGCAGGCAATCACTGGCTGCTCAATCCGGGCGCCGAGCATTCACAAGTCATCGGTACAGGCGCCTTGCTGGGCTCTGGTCAATTCCGCGTAGCCCTGCAGACGCACCTTGCGGTCGAGAACCTGCTGCAACTGCGCGAGCACGTGACGGGCGCGTGGTCGCCGATCAACCGCCTCGAGATCCTCGCGCAGCTGCCCATCATGCTGCTGCAGCGCCCTGCCCCCTCGCCTGAGCAAGGCGTCGGTCGCCCGTGGGTCGGCGCGCGCGTGGGTCTCCTCTCTCCCGAATGGGACGATCCGCTCTGGCTCTCCGTCGAAGGGCAAATCGGCATCCCCGGGCTCGAGCAGGCCGAGCTGCCGACGCGCGTGTTGCTGCCCACCGGCCTCGTGAAGGCGAACGCGGGTCTCCGCTCTGGCAACCACGCGGCGTTCGGCTTCGAGGTGAACTCGCGCTTCGGCACCGGCCTCGTCGAGCTCGGAGGCGGCGTCACCCTCGCTGGCCAGGGCATCCACCTCGGCGGCGAGCTCTCGCTGCAGGGAACGCTGTCTCTCTTCGGTGGCCTCCGCGGCTTCGTCGAGGTGCTCGGTGGCATTCGGTACCGGCTGCGCCCCATCGAGCTCTCCCTGCTCGGAGGCCCCGGCTACGGCCTCGTGCCCAACGCGCTCAGCGGCCGGGTGCTGTTCGGCATCGCGTTCGTGAACCCCGCAGAGCCCGAAGAGACCGGCGAAGCGCGCGTGGCGAAGCCCGACTGCACCGAAGGCACCGCGTACCGAATCGAGGCGTGCCCCGACCTCGACTGGGACCACGACGGCGTGAAGAACGGCGTCGACACGTGCCCGAAGGTGCCCGGCGAGAAGGAGAACGACGGCTGCCCGTGGCCCGACCGCGATGAAGACGGCACGCCCGACCCCTTCGACAACTGCCCCGACGTGAAGGGCCCGTCGAACAACGCCGGCTGCCCGCTCGACGAGCCGCAACGAGTGGTGATCAAGAAGGGTCGCCTCGAGATCCTCGAGGTCATCTACTTTGAGTTCAACAAAGCGGTGATCAAGGGCGAGTCGTTCGAGCTGCTGCTTCAGGTGGGAAAGGTGATCAACGCCCACCCCGAGCTCGCGCACATTCGCATCGAGGGCCACACCGACAAGGTGGGCACCGCCGAATACAACCTGCAGCTCTCGCTCGATCGCGCGAACGCGGTGAAGTCGTTCCTCATCGAGCTCGGCGGCGTGTCCGGCGCACGACTGTCCACCCGCGGTTACGGCTTCGATCAGCCCATCGCGCCGAACGACACCGAAGAAGGTCGCGCGCAGAACCGCCGCGTCGAGTTCCTGATCATCAACCCCGACGGGCTCGAGGCGAAGTAATCACCGCGTGAAGCGCAGCAGCCCGCGCTTCTGACCGCTCGAGCTGTCAACCGTGTCCATCGCCTCGAACAGGCGCTCCGGGGTGACCAACCACGGGCCAAGCTTCTCGTTCACGTCGAGCACGAAGATCAGCCCCTCGGGGTCGAGCACGCCGCCGATCGGAGAGTGGTGGCCCCCGCCCATGCCGAAGAGCGGAAAGCGATCGAAGTTGATCACATAGCGGCGGCTCGGGTCGTTCGACTGCGCGAGTTCGGCACGCAGCGCCTGCGCCGTCTCCGGGTGCAGCACTTCAATCTTCCAGGTCGAATCCGTCGCGCGGGCCGCATCGGCGAGCTGCTCGAGGGTGAGACCTGCGAAGCAGAAGCCCCCGACGCACCCCTTCCCGTTCGCCGCCACATCGTCCGAGACCCGCGCGGTGCCCCACGAGTGCGACACGTTGGCCACGGAAGTGGGGCCACACGCCGACGGGTTGGTCTGCGACGCCAGCGGGGTGAACATCGCCGCGACCGGCAGCGCCCACGCCCGCTTGAGCAGCTCCGGGTTCTGGAACGCCACGTCCCCGCGAATCGACCGGAAGCCGGCGGGAGGCTGACGACCCGGTCGCAACGCGAAGGTGGCGCTGCCCACCACGACGAGGAGTGCTGCTCCAATGCAGAGTCGTCGCTTCACGATGAACGCCTTTCGCTCGCCTCTCGCGCCGGTCTGGGCTTGATCTGCGCTTCGTGAAAGCCGCTGATCAGATCAAGAAGCTGCGCGAAGAGATCGCGTACCACAACCACCGCTACTACACGCTCGACGCGCCGGAGATCTCCGACGCCAGCTACGACAAGCTGATGCGTGAGCTGCTCGCGCTCGAGGCCGAGAACCCCTCGCTGGTGACGAAGGATTCCCCGAGCCAGCGGGTCGGCGGAGCGGTGCTCGACAAGTTCGACAAGGTCACGCACCGGCAACAGATGCTGTCGCTCGCCAACGCGCTCACCGAGGCCGAGTTCGTCGAGTTCGACGAGCGCGTGCGCAAATCGCTGGGCACCGACGAGGTCACCTACACCTGCGAGCCGAAGATGGACGGGCTCGCCATCGAGCTCGTCTACGAGAAGGGCGAGTTCGTACAGGGCAGCACGCGCGGCGATGGCACCATCGGCGAAGACGTCACCGAGAACCTGAAGACCATCAAGGTGCTCCCGCTCACGCTCGGCGGCGGCGCGAAGAAGCTCCCCCTGCTCGAGGTGCGCGGCGAGGTCTTCATTCGCAAGGCCGACTTCAAGCGCATGAACGAGAAGCTCGTCGCCGCGGGTGAAGAGCCGTTCGTCAACCCGCGCAACTCGGCGGCCGGCTCGCTGCGCCAGCTCGACTCGAAGCTCACCGCGTCGCGACCCCTCTCCATCTACTTGTACGAGACCGGCGTGGTCGAAGGCCGCACGTGGGACTCGCACCAGGACAAGCTCAAAGACCTCGAGGCGTTCGGCCTGCCGGTCAACCCGAAACGCTGGGTGGCGAAGGGCGTCAAGGGCGTGATGAAGGCCTGGGAGACGCTGCTCGGCATGCGCCACGAGCTCCCCTACGAGATCGACGGCCTGGTGGTGAAGGTCGACTCCGCCGACGAGCGCGCGCGCCTGGGCCAGGTCAGCAAGACGCCGCGCTGGGCGGTGGCCTTCAAGTTTCCCCCTGAAGAGATGGAAGCGCAGGTGCGCGAGATCGTGGTGCAGGTCGGCCGCACGGGCGCCATCACGCCGGTCGCCGAGCTCGTTCCTGTCTTCGTCGGCGGTGTCACCGTCAGCCGCGCCACGCTGCACAACGAGCAGGAAATGCGCCGCAAAGACGTGCGCGCCGGCGACTGGGTCTTCGTGCGCCGTGCGGGCGACGTGATCCCTGAGATCGTCAAGGTGATCACCGCGAAGCGCACTGGCAAGGAGACCGAGTTCAAATTCCCGACCGCGTGTCCGATTTGCGGCTCACCGGTGAAGCGCGAAGAAGACGGCGTCATCGCGCGTTGCACCGGCAAGACCTGCCCCGCCAAATTGCAGGGCCGCCTGCGCCACTTCGCCACCCGCACCGCGATGGACATCGATGGCCTCGGCGACAAGATCTGCGAGGCCCTGCTCGACGCCAAGCTCGTCAAGTCGGTCGCCGATCTCTACAAGCTGAGCGTCAAGCAGCTGACCGGCCTCGAGCGCATGGGCGAGAAGAGCGCGCAGAACCTCTTCGACGCCATCGCGCGCAGCAAGACCACCACGCTGCGCCGCTTCATCTACGCGCTCGGCATACCCGAAGTGGGTGAAGCCACCGGCAAGGCGCTCGCCGAGCACTTCCGCGACGTGAAGAAGCTGATGACTGCGAAGGAAGAAGAGCTGCAGGCCGTGAAGGACATCGGGCCCGAGATGGCAAACGCCATCGCCTCGTTCTTTGCCGATGACGACAACAAGAAGGTGGTCGACGAGCTGCTCGCCGCCGGCGTGAAGCCCGAGCCGCCCGAAGCCCCGAAGGCCGGTGGCTCGTTCGCGGGCAAGACGGTGGTGCTCACCGGCACACTGAGTTCGATGGGCCGCGACGAAGCGAAGGAAGAGATCGAGCGCCGCGGCGGCAAGGTGTCGGGCAGCGTGTCGAAGAAGACCGACTTCCTGGTGGCGGGCGAAGACGCAGGCTCGAAGCTCACCAGGGCCCAGGAACTCGGGGTGAAGGTGCTCACCGAGACCGAGTTCAAGGCGTTGCTTTGAAGTTCGGCAGGCGGTGCCGAATGAACGCCTCGAGCGAACGGTGCTGGAAGTACGGGTTGCGTTGCTTCTCACGGCCGATGCTCGACACCTTCACGTCGCCGTAGTCGTGACCGGGAAAGACGACCGTTTCTGAATTCAGCCCGCCGAGCACGTCGAAGAGCGAACGATGCATCGCCTTCACGTCGCTCCCTTCGAAGTCGCAGCGACCGCACGCGTTCACGAAGAGGGTGTCACCGGTGAACACCGAGCCTCCGCACGACAGACAGTGAGAGCCCGGGGTGTGGCCGGGCGTGTGGAGACACTTCACTTCCACCCCGGCGAGCGACAGCACCCCGCCCGGCTCGATCTCTTTGACCGCGCCTTCCACTTCGCTGAACGCGTCGCGTCCAAACGCATGCTCGATGGAGTTCACGAACACCGGCACGTCTCGCTTCGCGAGCAGGTCGGGCAGCCCGTTGACGTGATCGTGGTGGTGGTGCGTGACGACCGCCGCGGTGATGACGCGCTCGTCTGCAGCAGCCGCAGCGACGATGGCGTCCACGTCCCATGCGGCGTCGATGACGAAGCACTCGCGGCCCTGTGGGGCGCCGACAAGGTACGCGAAGTTCTTCATCGGCCCCACGGGCAACTGGCGCACGTAGAGCGTCTCTGATTTCGTCAACGCCATGAGCCGTCTCCTCCTCGCATCCTGCCTCGTCGCTGGCATCGCCGCCGCCGAGAAGCCGACCATCGCCTACAAGGCCCCTCCGCCCACCGAGGAAGATCGGCCCGTCATCACCTCGGTCGTCGTCAGCCCGCAGGGCACCGACTACGCGTTCAAGATCGAGTTCAACAAGATCCCCTGGGGCGACGATTGCCGTACCCGCTGCGCCAACGCGACGCTCTTCCTCGACACCGACAACAACAAGACCACCGGCCTCAAGCTCGCCGACCCCAGGGCCGCCGAGACCGGGAGCGACCTCGCCATCACCATTCAAGGCGCCAAGTCGCTCAAGGAAGGCAGCACGGTCGCGGTGCTCAAGGTCAAGGTCGCGCAGTACGCCGAAGACGCCACGCACGTCGAGGAGGGAACCACGCTGGCCGAGCTCGATCCGAACAACGACTCCGAGCGCGTGCTCGCGTCAGACAGCTCGGTCTACCTGCTCATCGACGCCAACATGGGCAACCAGCCCGCCGGCAAGCAGCTGCGGCTCGTCTACCACCCGCCCGATTCGAAGCCGTTGGTGGGCATGGCCAAGGGGCTCTCGTCGCCCCCGTCCGGTCGGGTCGAACTTTTCAAGGACGGCAAGTTGTCGAACCCTGCCTCCACAAAGAAGAAGAAGAAGGCGGAGTACGAGAAGTTCTGAGCTGACCGTGGGGTGACAAACCGAAGGCATTCTGCAATGCGTAGACGGCGTCGTTGCGTTACCCGGGAGGACTCGTGAGCCAGCTCGACATCAAGCAGCAAGACGCGCATCAACTGGCAGCGGGCTACTCGAAGTCGTTCCGCACTGTCGAAGTGCTCAGCATCGTCTCGTTCTGGGCGCTCACCTTCGCCATCGCGTGGAAGGCCTCGGCGTATGCCTCGACCTACCCGTGGGCGATCGCCGCGGCGGTGATGTCAGGCTTCGTGATGGCCGACTTCGTGAGCGGCTTCGTTCACTGGCTGGGCGACACCTGGGGCTCGACCGAGATGCCCATTCTCGGCAAGTCGCTCATCCGCCCCTTCCGCGAACACCACGTCGACGAGAAGGCCATCACCCGCCACGACTACATCGAGACCAACGGCGCGAACTGCATGGTGGCGGTGCCGGTGGCCGCGATGGCGCTCGCCGTGCCGCTCGACGTCGAGGGGTGGACGGGCCTGTTGCTCTTCGGGGTGGTCAGCATCGGCTCGATGATCTTCTGGGTGATGATGACCAACCAGATTCACAAGTGGTCACACCTCGACGCTGACCAGACGCCAGGCATCTTGAAGACGCTGCAGAAATGGCACCTCATTCTGCCGCCCGACCACCACCAGATCCACCACACCGCGCCGTTCGACACGTACTACTCGATCACCACGGGCTGGCTGAATTGGCCGCTGGCGAAGATCGGCTTCTACCGTCACCTCGAGCGCCTCATCACCGCCGTCACCGGCATCATCCCCCGCAAAGACGACATCGGCCTCGAGGCAGCGCTGAGGATCGCGCCCATCGTGCCGCTGGCCGAGGCCGCAAGCCCGTCGAGCCAGACGAACTGACTATTTGACGTGCAGGTCAATCTGCCTCGCGCCTGAGAGCGGGCGACCCAGGAAGCGCGCCCCCACTTCGAGGAACCGCGTCGGCGTGTCGGTCACGAGGTAGTGGCGCTCGACCGTGCCGCGCTCCAGGCGGGTGAGCTCGCGCTCGCGCAGCACCGTGGCCAGCCGCTCGGCCGTCGCCTTCGCCGAATCGACCAGCGTCACCTTCGGCCCCACCACCTGCTGAATCACCGGCGCGAGCAGCGGGTAGTGCGTGCACCCCAGCACCAGCGTGTCGACACCACCCTCGAGCAGCCCTGCACGAAGGTATTTCTCCGCGACGAGGCGGGGCACGTCGCCGTCCGTCCACCCTTCTTCGGCGAGCGGAACGAAGAGCGGGCACGCGCGCGCGTGCACTTCGAGCGACGCGTCGGCCGCGCTCAACGCCGCCTGGTACGCGCCTGAGGCCACCGTACCCGGCGTGCCGATGACGGCCACCTTCTTCGTCTTCGTGGCCGCTGCGGCCGCCTGCGCGCCGGGAACGATCACCCCGATGACGGGGATGGGCAGCTTCGCCTCGAGTGCGGGCAAGGCGACCGCGGAGGCCGTGTTGCAGGCGACGACGAGGGCCTTGAGGTCGAACTCCATCAAGGCTTCGGCGTTGGCGATGGAATAGCGGGTCACCACCTCGCCCGACTTCGTGCCGTAGGGAACGCGCGCGGTGTCGCCCAGGTAGACCGTCGATTCCAGCGGGAGGCGCTCCATCATCGCCTTGAGCACCGTGAGGCCACCCACGCCTGAATCGAAGACGCCGATCGCGCTGTGTCTGCCGTGCCGCATGAGGCTGCGGGTTAGCACACGCCGCGCCAACGCCCTCAATGCCCAGAAAGACGAAAGCCCCGAGACCTGCCCGGGGCTTCGGTTCGACACCTGCTGTCAGGACCTCACTGCACCGACATGAAGACCGCCGTCGAGTTGCCCATCAGAGGCGGGAAGACGCCCGCCTGCGAAGTGACCGTGGGCTGCGCGGGAGAGCCCGGACGGAAGTTGTTGTACTGCGCGCCCGCCGTGCCAACCGCCGCGGCGAACACCGTGTAGGTGCCCGCGTAGATGTACGGCGTGTACCCGTCGAAGTTGCCGAGCATGCAGGGCACGTCTTGCGTGTAGTCGACGTTGCTGGTGTCACGCAGCGTCACCTGCACCGACGTGACGCCCGCCTGCGCGCAGCTCAACTGGGTGATGCCGTTGCTGAAGGTGAAGCGAATCGGCACCGTGCCCACCAGCCAGTCGAGCGAGAACACCTGCTGCGTCGTTTCAGCTGCGTTCACGATCAACGAGCTGGTCTTGCGGTAGTAGTAGATGCCCGCCGCGTCGCGCGCGTCGATCTGAATGGTGTGCGGGCCCGGCTGCAGCGTGAAGGCGACGCCCTGCAGCGTGGTGCTGTTGGGGTTGTAGAGCCCGCTCGTACACGCCGCCGTGGTCGGCTGGGTCGCGCCATCGATGCTGATGTCGATCGACGCGAGGTACTGGCAGGTGACGCTCGTGCCCTGCGGCAGCGACCACGCGACGTATGCCGTACCTCCAGCCTGGCCCGTGGGCTTCAAGTCAACCTGCTGCGTGACGTCACCGTCGACTATGACGGTGCCCGAGAGCGAGAAGACACCCGTGCCCTGCGAGTTCTGCGCGGTGATCGTGTAGTTATACGACCCGCCCCGGAAGTTGAGGAGCTTGATGCCGGCCGTGCCGCCATTCACGCAGTTGTACCGGCCGCCGTTCTCGAGGGTCTGGCCCGGCATCTGAATGAAGATGGTGGTGATGTCCTGGCTCTGGAGGCAGGTGCGGCCGTTGAAGGTCCACACGAAGCTGATGTCACCCGGGTCGCGGGCGGGACCAGTGACACAGATGCAGCCCGACGCGCTCATCACGGCGGCGAGGGCGACGATGTTCGACAGGAATCGCTTCTGGGCGTTCATGGTTTCCTCTTGGTTGCTGCCAGACCTGCACGGTGATCGGGAACGGCGAGACTGACGCCGACGATTGTCTGCGTATTCACTCTCGCGTGCCAACCCCATGATTCCACTGATTTTTTATTGAAGGAGTGCGACCGGGGTGTTACGGCCCCGGTCCATGCTTGCCTCGATCAATTACATCGATGTGCTCAAGAGCGCGTCGGGCGTCGAGCTGTTGGTGCTCATCGTCCTCGCTGCAGCGTCGGCCTACTCGTGGGGGTTGATCGCCATGAAGTCGATGCAGCTGCGCAAGGCGCGCGCCGAGTCGGTGGCGTTCCTCGACACGTTCTGGAAGGCGTCGCGCCTTGATGCCATCTACCAGGCCTCGCAGCAGCTCGAGTCGTCGCCGCTGAGCCGCGTGTTCCGCGCGGGGTACGAAGAGCTGAGCAAGCTCGCGCAGCAGAAGGGCGGCACCGAGAGCGCGATGAGCGAGCGGCTGGGCGGCATCGAGAACGTCGAGCGTGCTCTGGCCCGCGCGGCGCTGGCGGAGATCACCACCCTCGAGGCCCACGTGCCCTTCCTCGGCACGGTCGGCAGCACCGCTCCCTTCGTCGGGTTGTTCGGCACCGTCATGGGCATCCTCGGGGCGTTCAACGAGATCGCCGAGAAGGGCAACGCCACCATCACCACCGTCGCGGCGCCCATCGGCAACGCCCTGCTCGCCACGGCGGCCGGGCTCTTCGCCGCCATCCCCGCGGTCATCGCGTTCAACTCGTACGTCTCGCGCATCAAGATCTTCGACACCGAGATGTCGAACTTCTCGAACGACTTCCTCAACATCGTGAAGCGGCACTTCTTCAAGTGAAAGGCTGAAACCCGATGGGAATGTCAGCCAACAAAGGCGGTCGCTCGACGCTCAGTGAGATCAACGTCACGCCGATGGTCGACGTGATGCTGGTGCTGCTCATCATCTTCATGGTCACCACGCCGCTCATTCAGCAGGGAGTGAAGGTGAACCTGCCCGAGACGAAGGCCGCGCCAGTCGAGGCCGACGAGAAGAAGCTCGTGGTGTCCATCGACGTGAACAAGAAGGTGTTCATTGGCGAGGCCGAGGTCGCGCTCGAAGAGTTCGAAGAGAAGCTCAAGGCGAACGCCAAGGCCCAGGCCGAGAAAGAGATGTACCTGCACGCCGATCGCGACCTGCCTTATGGGGTGGTGGTCGACGTGATGGCTGCGGCGCAACGCGCGGGCGTGACGAATGTGGGCATGATCACGGACCCGATGGGCGCGTCCAAAGTGTCGAAGCCGAAGGACAAGAAGTAGCCCACCCGCTCGATGGCCACCCAAGCCCAGTCACTGCTGGCTGATCGCCCTTCCCCGCTCGGGCTCTTCGTGGGGCTGTCGGTGCTCGGGCACGTGGTCGCTGTCGTGCTGTGGCTCCTCGTCGGCTGGCTGATGGCCGGGCCGAAGGTCGACTTCGAGCAGAAGCCCATCAAGGCCTCGCTGGTGCGCCTCGGGAAGAAGCGCGACGACAAGCTGTTGCCGAGGAAGGAAGAAGAAGCGCCCCCGCCGGTGCAGAAGGTCGAAGAGGTCGCCGCCCCCACACCGAAGGTGGCGGACACGGCGGTGAAGATCCCCACCAAAGACGCGAAGCCCGAGAAGTCGACCGACAAGAAAGACGGCGCGAAAGACGCGAAGAAGAGCCTCTTCGACGCCTTCAACAAGACTGGCAAGGCGGGGAAACCCGAAGAACTCGAAGGCGACGAGAACGGTGATCCCAACGGCGACTCCGCGAAGCAGGAAGGCGAGCGCTACTTCGGGTTGCTGAACTCGGTGGTGAAGCGGAACTACGACGTCTCGAGCACCATCGACGAGGCCGAGCGGCGTCGGCTGCGCGCCGAGGTCGCCTTGCGCATCGGGCCGGCGGGCGAGCTGCTCGACGTGTCGCTCACCAGGCCCTCGGGCAACGAGCTGTTCGACTCTGCCGTCATCGGCGCGGTCAAGAAGGCAGCCCCCTTCTCGCCGCCCCCTGAACACCTGCGTGACTCACTGAAGAAGGCCGGCGTGGCATTCGTCTTCACGCCGTGACGCCCCGGAGTAAGAAAGCCCTCATGTCTCTTCGCCTCGTGTCCCTCCTCGCGGTGGTGTCCTCGGTTGCGCTCGCGCAGCGCCCGGTCATCGAGATCTCCGGCGCCAACTTCCGCCCCATGCCGCTCGCGGTCGCGGTGCCGTTGACGCAAGACGAGGGCGCGAAGGCCAGCGCGGTGGAGTTCGACGCCGCGCTCAGCTTCGACTTCGCGGCGTGCGGCTTGTTTCAGGTGCTCGATCGCAAGAGCTTCCTCGCCGACGCGAAGGAAGGCATCACGGCGTCGAGCATTCAGTTCAACCGATGGACCGACGTGGGCGCGGAGTCGCTGGTGAAGACCCAGCTCTCGCTCGACGGCGCGACGTTGAAAGGCGATCTGCGGCTCTTCTCGGTGGCGGCGGGTCGCGAAGACCTGAAGGTCAGCGAGTCGGCCCCTGCGACGAACCCGCGCCTGCTCGCGCACAAACTCGCGAACGCCGTCTACAAGTTCTACACGCGGGAGACCGGCCCCTTCGAGACGCGCATCGCGTTTACGCGCAAGACGGCCGGGGGTCGCGACGTCTACGTGGCCGACTGGGACGGCAAGAACCAGCAGCGCATCACCAACGGTGACGTGAACGTGCTCCCCGCGCTCATCCCCGGTGGCGGTGTGGCGTTCACCTCATACCGCAGCAAGAAGCCGTTCCTCTTCACGGCGAAGGGCGGCGACCTTCAGCAGCTCGTCGCGAAGGGCTCGATGGTGACCGGCGCCGCGTTCTCGCCCGATGGCAAGCGCCTCGCGGTCTCGGTGAGCGAAGGTGAGAACGCCGAGATCTACGTGGGCAGCGCCGACGGTTCGAACCTGACGAAGGTGACCGACACCAAGTTCTTTCTCAACACCAGCCCGACCTGGTCGCCCGATGGCAAGCGCCTCGCGTTCGTCTCGAACCGCGCCGGCAACCCGCAGATCTACATGATGGGCGCCGACGGCTCGAACCCCAGGCGCCTCACCTTTCAGGGCAACTACAACACCACCCCGTCGTGGAGCCCCCGCGGCGACCTCATCGCGTTCACCGCACGCGACGAGCGCAACGCGTTCGACCTCTTCACCGTCAATGCCGAGAACAACAAGATCACCCGCCTCACGCAGGACGCAGCGGGCAACGAAGAGCCCGTGTTCTCGCCCAACGGCCGGCTGATTCTCTTCACGTCGACACGCGGCGGTGGTCGCGGCCTGCACGTCATGACGTTCGACGGGAACAACCAGATCGCCCTCCCCATGGAGAAGGGCGACATCAACACGCCCGACTGGGCGAACTGATCAGCGCGTCACTCGCGCATCAGCGCGGCGCCCCAGTGGAAGCCAGCGCCCAGGCCGCAGAAAGCGACGAGATCGCCCTGCTTCAACTTCCCTGACTTGCGGCACTCGTCGTACGCGATGGGGATCGTCGCGGCCGTCGTGTTGCCGTACTTCTGGATGTTGTTGTACATGCGCTCGTCTGGCAGCTTGAGCTGCTTCTGCACGCCTTCGCTGATGCGCAGGTTCGCCTGGTGCGGAATCAGCAGGTTCACGTCATCGAGTGAGAGCTCGCACTTGGCCAGCACCTCGTGCACCGATTCCGGCATCTTGGTGACCGCCATCTTGAAGACGTTGCGCCCTTCCATCACGGGCACGAAGCGGCCTTCGCGAATGTGCTCTTCGCTGAAGTACGGGCGGTACGCGAAGCCGGCCGACGGCACGTAGAGGCTCTGCACGTCTTTGCCTTCGCTGTGCAGCGCGAAGCCGAGCACGCCGCGCTTCGGATCGTCGGTGGGGCCCATGCAGATCGCGCCCGCCGCGTCGCCAAAGAGCACCGTGAGGTGACGGAACTTCGAGGCCCAGTCGCGCTCCTGCTGGCTGACCGGGTCGCTCGAGGTGCCGAGCACCACGTCCCACTGGTGCTTGCTCCACGGCATGAAGCCCGAGTGAATCTCGGCGCCGATGAAGAGCAGCTTCTTCGCTGCGCCCGCGCGGATGAGCGCGTCGCAGACCTGCAGGCCGTATACGAAGCCCGAGCACTGCTGGCGAATGTCGAGCGCCGGAATGGGGCCGAGGCCGAGCTTGCTCTGCACGAGGCTCCCGACGCCCGGGAAGTAGTAGTCGGGCGTCATGGTGGCCACGACGATGTAGTCGATGTCGGTCGCCTGCCAGCCCGCGTCGGCCAGCGCCTTGTGCGCCGCGCCCACCGCGAGATCGCTCGTCGCCGTGCCTTCGTTCACGAAGTAGCGCTGCTCGATGCCCGAGCGCTCACGAATCCACTCGTCGGTGGTGTCGCAGACCAACTCGAAGCGCTTGTTGGGAACGCAGACTTCGCCGGTGACGAAGCCGCTGCCGTAGATGCGGGAATGCGCCTGAACCATTGGGGGGGGCCTTTCGAGCGAAAAGTCGAAGCGCGCGAATAGCGGCGGCGCACGGGGCGAAGCAAGGGAACGCGACCGACACGGCGCGTCAGGTCGCTGCGTAATGCCGTTCGCACTTCGAACGTGGAGGTGCGCAGCGAATTGCTCGCCCGCAGGTTGCAATGGCTCACGGGCATGGTGACACGACGTGGGCAGCGCACCGCGGTGCGAGAGACGGTGAATGAAAAGGCCGAAGCGTTGTTGTCGCTGTGCGGTCAGTCGGTGCGCGAGGGCACGGTCCTGGTCGCACAAGACGGTGACGAGGTGCTCGGCGTCGCTGTGCTGCGGCTTGGGCCGAAGCACGCCGAGATCCTCGCGCTGGTCACCGACCCGAACCATCGACACCGGGGCGTCGGGCGGGTGCTGGTGATCGAGATGGCGCAGCGGGCACGACGCGCGGGCTGCGCGTTGTTGCGGGTGCGGCTGGCGAAGACCGAAGACGGCGTGGTCGGGTTCTTTCGCGCGCTGGGCTTCGATGACACGCACCTCGCGCTCGATCTGTCGCTGTGATCTGCTGCCTCGCCGATGCGTGACGCGTGGGCGCTGGACGACTCGATTCACTTCTTGAACCACGGCAGCTACGGCGCGACGCCGAAGGCCGTCCTGGCGAAGCAACAGGAACTGCGCGCGCAGCTCGAATCCGAGCCCGTTCGCTTCATGTCGCGAGAGCTGGAACCACTGCTCGACGCGGCGCGGGCCCGCCTCGCCACCTTTCTGGGCGCGCGCACCGATGATCTCGTCTTCGTCACCAACGCCACCACGGGCATCAACGCGGTGCTGCGCTCGCTCGAGTTCGCACCGGGTGACGAGCTGCTCACCACCTCGCACGGCTACAACGCCTGCACCAACGTGCTGCGGTACGTCGCGGAACGAACGGGCGCGAAGGTCATCGTCGCGCCGGTGCCGTTCCCGGTGGAGAGCTCGGGCGCGCTCGCCGCCAGCGTGCTGGACGCTGTCACCCCGAAGACGAAGCTGGTGCTCATCGATCAGATCACCAGCCCCACCGCGTTGATCTTCCCCGTCGATCGCCTCGTGAAGGAGCTCGAGGGCCGCGGCATCCCCGTGCTGGTCGACGCGGCACATGCCCCCGGCCACATACCGCTCTCACTCGACGCGACGGGCGCCTCGTTCACCACCGGCAACCTGCACAAGTGGGTGTGCGCGCCCAAGGGCGTCGCCTTTCTGCACGTGCGCAAGGACTGGCAGGTGCGTCTTCGCCCCAGCGTCATCAGCCACGGCGCGAACTCGTCGCGCACCGATCGCTCGCGCTTTCACCTCGAGTTCGACTGGGTGGGCACCGCAGACCCGACCGCGATGCTCTGCGTGCCGACCGCGCTCGACGTGATGGGCTCGCTCTTCCCCGGGGGCTGGCCTGAGCTCATGCGCCGCAACCGGGACGCGTGTCTCGACGTGCGCGGTCGAATGCTCGGGGTGCTCGGCACGCCCACGCCCTGCCCCCCCGACGTGTTGCCGGCGATGGCAAGCGTCATCGTGCCGTTCGAGGCCGAGGGGCTGCACGACCGGCTCTTCGACGAGTTCCGCCTCGAGATCCCCGTGATGCGCGTGGGCGAGCTGACGCTGGTGCGGGTGTCGATGCAGCAGCACGTGCGCGAGCGCGACGTCGAGGCGCTGCTGCAGGCGTTTCGTTCCTTGTCATCGGTGAGGGTGTAGCGTGCGCCACTCCATGAGCCGTTATGCCGCGATCGACGTGGGAACCAACTCCGTCTTGTTGCTGGTCGCCGAGCGACAAAGCGATGGCCGCTTCACCGCGGTGGTCGAGCGCTCCGACATCACGAGGCTGGGCCAGGGCGTCGACAAGACGAAGACGCTGTCTGCCGAGGCGATGGAGACCACCCTCAAGACGCTCGAACGCTTCGCCACCGAGGCGCGCGAGCTCGGCGTGAAGGGCATCGTGGTGAGCGCCACCTCGGCCGCACGCGACTCGAGCAACGGCGCCGAGTTCATCGCCGCCGCAAAGACGCGGGCGGGCCTCGACGTGGAGATCATCTCCGGCGCCGAAGAGGCGCGGCTTTCGTGGGCCTCGGTGTTCAGCGACTTCGGCGGCCAGTCGCCCCTGGTGGTGCTCGACATCGGTGGCGGCTCGACCGAGTTCATCTTTGGCTCGCCGACGGGTGACATTGGCTTTCGCCACAGCTTCGACGTCGGCTCGGTGCGGCTCACCGAGCGCCACGTGCACACCGACCCGCCCAGCGAGAGCGAGCTCGCCGCCATCGACGCGAAGCTGCGTGACGCGTTCAAGGCGGTGCCTCAGGCGACGGCTGGCGCGCGCATGGTCGGCGTCGCCGGCACCGCCACCACCATCGCTGCGGTGGCGCACCACGTGACGCCGTACGACCCGGCGCTCATCCACGGCAGCACCCTCACCGTCGAGGAGATCGAGAGCACCTTGACCCGGCTCGCCAGCCTTCCGACGCACCTGCGCAAGACCGTGCCGGGGCTGCAACCGAAACGCGCAGACGTGATCGTCGCCGGCACGTTGGTGCTGCGGGCAGCAATGCGCGCGGTGGGCGTGAAGGAGATCCTCATCAGCGATCGCGGCCTGCGCTGGGGCCTGCTCGTCGATCGCTTCGGGGCGAAGACGTGAGCTCGCCCTCCCGGGCCCCGGCCCCCGGCGCGTTCTTCGCCCTGCTGGTGCTGACGGCGATGAACCTCCTCAACTACGTCGATCGGTACGTGCCGTCGGCGGTGAAGGGGTTGTTCAAGAAGGATCTCGACCTCAGCGACACCCAGACGTCGCTGCCGCTCACCGCGTTCATCATCGTCTACATGATCGCCAGCCCGATCTTCGGCACGCTGGCCGAGCGCGGCAACCGCCGCATGTTGATCGCCTTCGGGGTGGCGGTGTGGTCGCTCGCCACGGCGGCAGCGGCCTTCGCGAACGACTTCACGACCTTCCTCATCGCGCGGGCGGCCGTGGGCGTCGGCGAGGCTGCGTACGCCACGCTCGCGCCGTCGCTGCTCGCCGACTTCTACCCGCCCGAGAAGCGCAACCGCGTCTTCACGCTCTTCTACGTCGCCATTCCCGTCGGTTCGGCCATCGGCTTCGTGGCTGGCGGCGTGCTGGGCGAGCACTTCGGCTGGCGCGCGGCCTTCCTCGCGGTGGGCCTGCCGGGCCTGCTCGTCGCGGCGCTCGCGCTGGTGATGAAAGACCCGGCGCGCGGGGCCTTCGATGACGCGCCCCCGGAGGTCGTCTCGTGGCCCGAGGCGCTGAGGCGGCTCTCCCGAAACAAGGTCTTCCTCTACACGGTGGCGGGCTACACGCTGGTCACCTTCGCGACGGGCGGCATCGCCGACTGGTTCGCCGAGTTTCTCTCTCGCGATCGCGCGATGAAGCTGTCGGAAGCCGACCTCGCGATCGGCGCGTCGGCAGTGGTGGGCGGTCTGCTGGGCACCTCGGCGGGTGGCTTCGTCGCCGATCGACTCAAAGGCGTCACCCGACAGCCGTACCTCGCGCTCTCGGGCCTCGCGATGGTGCCGGCGGTGCTGCTCACCGTCATCGCCATCTTCGTGGTGCGGGCACCAGTTCCGATCGTGCTCTGCTTGCTCTTCGCGCAGTTCTTTCTCTGGGCGTACAACTCGCCCGTCAACGCGTTGCTGGTGAACAGCGTCGAGCCGGCCCTCCGCGCCCGCGCGTTCGGTCTCTCGATTCTGACCATTCACCTCTTCGGCGACGTGCTCTCACCGCCCCTCATTGGCGCGGTGTCAGACGCGACGGGCAGCCTCGAGAAGGCGTTGGTGATGGTGCCGGTCGCCATCACCCTGGGCGCAGCGATCTGGCTACTCGGCTGGCGGGTGTTGCCCGAACCGAAGAGCGACGAGGTCAGTCCGCAGCCCGCCGAGCCGCCTCCAGCTTCGGCATGAGCTCGTCGGCCGTGCGCTGAATCTCTTCCTGAAGGCGCTCTCCTTCGACCAGGAGGTGCTGGCGCAGCTTTTCGCGGCTCCCGAGCCTGAAGAAGGCCAGCATGTCGTTGAACGCCGCGTGGCGTCGCTCGAGGAAGTAGCGGGTGAAGAGGGCCAGCGGCAGCGCGCCAAAGAGCGCCACCAGCATCCCGGGAATGCCCCACCTCGACCACGCGGCCGCGACGAGCCCCGTCCACCACAGCGGCACCATCAGCACTGCGGACACGAACTTGAGCGTCGCCACACGATCCCGCGACACCGGTACGGCGAGCGCGAGCGCCCGCAAGAACAAGAAGGGCACCGAGAAGAGCACCAGCCCGACCAGAAACAGGGGGAAGCCGAACAACATCGCCGCGAGGTTGCGTGTGATGAAGCGCAGCACCTGCGATGCCTCGAACTGCAGCCCCACGCTCTCGGGGTCGGCGCGCACCACGTCGAGGCGCCTCTTGTACGAGAGCACGTCTTCCTTGAGGTCGTCGAAGCGCTCGGGGTCGTAGTTGCGCAACATGTTCGCGCCCCTGGCGAAGAGTCTCAGGCGAACGACGTCTTTCTCGCGGAAGCCGTTGCGCATGGCGAAGAGGCGATCGGCGGTCTGAATGAGATCGAGGTCTTCCCAGGTCTCGAGGTTGAGCGTCACGCCCCGCATGGCGTCGCCCACCCTGTTGGTCAGCGTGCGCACCCAGGCCTGCTCGGCATCACCCTCGAGCGCGCCCACCGCTTCGATGAGAATCGGCTCACCGACCTCGACGTGCACCTTGCTGCGGAACTGATGCTTCTGCGCATACGTGAACCCGATGGGGATGATGCGCAGCGCCTTGCCGCCCTTCGCCACCTTGAGCGCGATGCGCGCGCAGCCGGTCTTGATGTCCGACAGCTGCGGCTCGGAGTGGGACCTCCCCTCGGGGAAGATGGTGATCGCCCGTTGCTCGAAGAGCGCCTTCGCTGCGGCGTCGAGCGTGCCCTCGTTCTTTTCCATCAGGCCCGGGTGATCCTGCTTGCGGAACACGGGCAGCGCGTCGAGGCCTCGCAGAATCCACCCCAGCACCGGCACGCGGAAGAGCGGCTCGCGCGCAAGAAAGGTCACCGGCCGGGTGGTGATCATGAACACCATCGCGGGGTCGATGAGGCTGTTGGGGTGGTTGCCGACGAACATCACCGGGCCCGCAAAGTCCTCGACCCGACGCGTGACTTCGATTCGGTAGAACAACCCGAGCGCGACCGAGACGATGCTGCGAACCAGCCGGTAGAACACCGTGCACCCCTCGCTTCAGAAGACGCCAATGTTGAAGTGGACCACGAACTGCGGCTCGTTGATGACGAGATCGGGCGTGAGGTTGAAGCCCACGTCGAGGGCCAGCGGGCCGATGGGCGTCACATAGCGCACGCCCGCCCCCACCACCGGCCGCACCGAGAGCGCGTCGGGCACCCCCAGCCACAGGTTTCCCGCTTCGAAGAACACGCCCAGATCGAACACGCTGAAGGCAGGAAAGCGCACCTCGGCCTTCCCCAGCGCGAAGAGCTCGCCGCCCTGCGATGGCACCTGACGGCCCGCGAGAATGGTCCCCGCAGCCGACGAGCACCCTGCCTTGCTGGCGACGATCTGACAGTCACGCACCTGCTGGCGGTACTGCGAGCGAACGTCCTGTGCGACGAGCTGGTCCTCGTTGAAACCGCGCACGCTGGTAGCGCCGCCGAGGAAGAAGCGACGCACCGGCGGCGTCGTCGAGCCTGCCTGCAGCGGGAAGATGCGCCCGGCGCGAACCGACAGCGCGACGACGACCCGCTCGCCAAGGGGGATGTAGCCGGTGGCCAGCGCGCTCACCTTCGTGAAGTTCACCGTCACGTCCTTGCCGCGCTCATCCCGTGTGGAGAGCCCGCCGGTCAGCTCGCCCGAGGCCTGGAGCAGCAAGCCGCGCCGCGGGGTGAGCGCGCTGTCACGGAGATCGAGCGTGGCGTTGAGCCGCCCCGAGTGGAGCGCGAACTCGCCGAAGAGGAAGCGCAGGCGTTCTTGATCAACGAGGCTGGTCGGCGGCAGCGAGGTCAGCGCCACGCCCACCCGCTCGACGAAGCTCCACTCGACCTCGTACTGCAGCGCGAGCGACAGCTTGGGTCGCAGCCACTCGATGCGCGTGCCGTCGAAGGTGTGGCTCCAGTCGAGCGTCGGCACGCCCGCCACCCGGGAGAAGCGGAACTGCGTGCGAAAGACGCGCTCCCCGACGAAGTCGAGGCGGAACCCGAGCCCTGCCGGCAGCACGCTGCGAATGTCGAGCGAGAGGTTGGTGCGAAAGCCGATGCGCTTCCACACCTCGAGCTCGCTCAAGTCGATCTGGTTGGACAGCGCCGGCACCGAGGTGAAGAAGAGGTTGCCCTGCGCGCGCCCCGTCAAGGTGATGCCGCGCCCGCCGATGTTCGAGACCGAGCCCTCGACGCCACCGCGAATGCCGTCGGCGTAGAAGTAACCGAGGAAGCCTTCCGCCGCGAAGAGCGGTCGTTCCCTGACGCGAAGCACGACGGTCTTGAGCGGCTCGGGGCGCTCGGGCGAGAGCATCTCGACCTGCACGTTGCGAAAGATGCCCAGGCCCGTGAGGTTGGCCTGGGTCGAGAAGAGCGACTCGGCGTCGAGCGGCAACCCCTCGCGCATCGTCGCCTGCCCCGTGATGATCGACTCTGCGGTGCGCACCTGGCCGACCGGCAAGACGGTGCGCACCTTCACCTGAGGGCCAGCCACCACGGTCAACAGCGCGTCGACCTGCTCACCGAGTTCATCGACCTCGTAGGAGGCTTCGACCTCAGCGAAGAGGTACCCCTTGCGACCCAGCTCGCGTGCGACGCCCTGCTCGAGGCGCTGGAGTTCACCCGGGCTGAACGGCGTGCCGAGCGACACCGAGCCCATGACGTCTGAGCTGAAAGCAGGAGGCAGCCCCTTCGCCTGCACGAAGCGAAACAGCGCGCGGGGCCCTTCGAGGATCTCATAGCGCCCCTGTGCGGTGTGCCCGTGCACGTCGAGGCCCGCGAACTTCACCTGCGCCTTGAGGTAGCCACGCTCCCGGTACTGCACCGTCATCGCCTGCGCGGCCTCGAGCCAGGCGGCCTCTTCGAAGACCGTCTCCATCGGCGGGTTGGGGAGCGTCTCGGGCAAGCCCCTCGCCCGACGACCGTGCACGTCGGTCGGGTCTCCGAGCGAGTACAGCTCAAAGGGCACTGCAGGCGCCGAGCCTTCCACCACCCGCGTGAGAATCGAGCGCAGCTCGTCGGGCTTGATGGCGTGGGCGCCGGAGAACTCGACCCCGGTCACTCGCAGCGGGAAGCCTTCTTCGATGGCGAACCCGAGCGCTGCCTCGTCACTGCGCTTGCGCACCTCCGAGGGGACCACCTTCACGTCGTGATACCCGCGAAAACGATAGAAGCGCTCGAGTCGCAGGGCGAGCCGGTTGGCCAGCGTTCCATCAAGGGTCTCTTCACCGTCGTACGCGAGCACCGCGCGCAAGCCTGCGTCGCCCACCGAGCGGTTGCCCGAGAACACCAGGCTGAAGCGAGGCCCCGACACGACGGGGATCACCACCACCCCGTCGTCGCTCGTCTCGGGGGGATCGATGCGAGCGCGGAAGAAGCGTTCCTTGCGGTAGCGGCCGCGCACACGGTCGAGCCCGGCCTCGATGCGCGCCAGATCGAGCACGTCGCCGGGCGACACGCCGAACGCCTCGAGCACCGGCCCGAGCGACAGCCCAGGCTCACCCGAGAGCACCACTGAGCGCACGAGGCCTGGCTCGCCTTCTTCCACGATGAAGCCGACGGTGAGCGAGCCCTCGACCACCACCACCTCGCTTCGGATGTTGGCGTTGCGGTAGCCGCGCCGACGGTAGACGGCCGCGACCTTCTCGGCCGCAAGCTCGATGCGCTCGGGCCAGTACTCGGAGCCGATCTCCAGCGTGCTGGCGGCGAGCACCTCGTCGCGTCTGAGCTGTTTGGCGCCCTCGACGAAGAAGGCACCGATGTTCTGGCGCGGCACGAGGCTGAAGATGAGATCGACCCCCTCGTTCGATGGTGCGCCCAGCACCTCGATGTCTGCGAACTTCCGTGTGGCGAAGAGGCTCTCGATCGAGCGCTCCACCGCGCGGCGCGAGAGCGGCTGCCCCTTTCGAACCGAGATGAGCTGGTTGACCCGATCCAACAGACGACGGTCGGCCCCCGACGGCAACCGCACCTCGACGCCGCTGATGATCGCCGCGTTGGGCGCAGCGAGACTCGAGGCATCCTCCGAGGATGCGCGGGCCTGGCTCAGCAGCACGAGCAGGAAGAGCGCGCTCACTCCCATTCGAATCGGAACCGCAGCTCGACACCCGGGTTGCCGACCGTGGTGTTCTGGGTCTGGTTGTCCCACTGCGCACGCGCCGAGACCCGCTGGTTGAACTTGTACTCGGCCTGCGCGCGGGTGCGACCCGTCACCGACTGCACCACCCCCACGTTCAGGTTGTCGGAGATGACCTTCGATTCCCAACTCACGGCGGGCTCGGCAGTGCCGCTCGCCTCGTTGTAGCTGGTGGTGATCTTGACCTGCTGGTCCTTGAGGCCAACGTTCTGCTGCAGAAAACGCTGCACCTGTTTGTCGAGACCCGACGCCGACAACAGGGCCTCGGCCGCGAGCCCGGCGCCCGACGTCTCGGTGAGGCGCTCGCGAGAGGTCACGCCGAGCGTCACCAGCGAGAGAATGTCGGTGTCGGGGAGCGGCGGTTCCGACGACAGCGACACCTTGGGATCTTCGAAGCGGCCAAACGCCTTCACCGAGACGAGATACTCGCGGATCTGGCTCTGCGCCGAGAGGTCGAAGGTGGGCCACAGGCCGTTGAACTGCAGCTGGCCGCGCTGCACGTTGAAGGTGTTGCCCCGGAAGTACGCCTGCGCGCCCTCCTGGGTCTCGATGACTCCGACCAACACCGGCTTCACGTTGGTTCCAGCGACCTTCAGGTTCCCGCCCAGCTTCGCGCGCGCGAGGTTGTTCTCGATGCGCACGTCGCCTGACGCGCTGAGGTCGACGTTGAGCCGCAGCCACTCTTCAGGCTTCGCGTCACTCGAAGAGGGCTTCTCCTTCGCGCTGGCGAGCAGCGACTCGAGCGCCATCGGCTGCACGTAGCGGAACTTCTCGACGTCGAGCTTGCCGTTGAGGAGGTACCGATCGCCCTCGCGGTCGAGCACCAGAGGTCCGCTCACGGTGACTGGCACTTCCGGCTGCACCTGCACGGTCACGTCTTCGACGTCGACCTCGAGCTTGAAGCCCTTGAGCGCGAACTTGTCGAGAGTCGCCTTGCCGCGAGCGCGCAGGCGGCCGTCGTTCATGAAGCCCTGCACGTCGTCGAGGAAGACGATCGATTCCGAGAAGTCGGCGCGCCCCGACAACGCACGCACCTCGACGTCTTGACCACGCACGGCAAAGCGGCCATCGACCAGAGACGCCGTGCCTGCCAGCGCCGGCTTGTTCACCACCCCTGAGAAGGCAGCGGTGAATTCCAGCATGCCCTGGGTGCGCTCGACGGAAGTGACCAGGCTCGAGAGCAGCCGCAGGTCGATCGAGCCCCGCGTCTTGAGATCGACCGTTGTCGGCCCCCACGCGCCGGCAGCCGTGAGCTCGGTGGTCGGGCCCTTGAGCTGCAGCGCGTCGACCTCGATCGCGCCCGCGTTCCAGCCGAGGCGCACCGGGTCGACGTTCGAGGCGCTGACCTCGCCTCGGGACAGAGAGAACTCGCTGAGCACCGCGCGGGCCACGAGGCGATCGAGCGCACGCATCGGGCCCTTGAGGTCGACGTCGCCCTTCACCTTGATCGCCACCTCCGCCGCGCTTTCGGGGAGGAATGGAGTCAGATCGTGCAAGCTCACCCCCAACTGGGCCGAGAAGGGCCAGTCGTTGCGCATGCTCATGGACAGCTTCGCCAACAAGCCCGGGAACAGCACGCCCTTCGCGTCGAGCTCGCGCCCCACGATGTTCGCTTCGAGGTGCATCGGGCCGAGCGCGTGGCTCTTCCACGCGACGGAAGAAGACGCGATCCACGCGTTGACCGTCATCTCGTCGGTGGTGCCGCCCACCTTCACCTTCGAGGTGAACTCGCCCCCGATCGCCACCCCACCTTCAGGGTCGGCCAGCTCCGCCAGCGAGCCGTGTTCCAGCGCCACGTGAAAATCGAGAGGGCCCGCAAACGCCCATCGCCCCTCAGCACCCGTGCGCCCGAGCGGGCCATCGAACACCGTCGGGTCGAGCACCAGCGCCTCCCCCTTCTCGAAGCGCGCCACGAGCTCTGCTTCGCCGAGGCGCCGCCCGAGGTAGCGAACGTCGTGCACGCGCGCCGCGATGACCCCTTCCAGCTCGCTGACGGGGCAATCGACCGCGACCAGCGCGCTCAAGCGGCCGATCAAGGCACCGTCTTGCAGGTTCTGCATCGTGGGGCTCAGGTCGGCGAGCAGGTCGACCACGTCTTCGACCCGGCCATCGGGCAGCTGTGCGGTCGCCTGCACCCTCAGCGCCTCGGGCAGGAACGCCAGCGCCACGTCACCGAAGTATTGCGTCTGCCCCTTTTGCGCGACCACCGCCGGGAACGAGAGGGTGTTGCCCTGGTAACGCACCGGGCTCTGCACCACGCCCAGCGAGTACCCCATCAGCTTGAAGTCACGCAGGGTGGTCTGCCCGTCGACGAGAATGCCTGAGAACGGCCCGTTGATGGTGATGCGAGCCTGCCCTTCACCCGACCACGGCAGCCCTGAAATCGAGCCGAAGTCGGCGAGGTTGATGGCGTCGGCGCTCACCGCCAACTCGATGCCCGGGGCACCGGAGATCAAGAGCTTCACGTCGCCGGAGACGCGCGTGCGGTCTTGCGGGCCGACCCGAATCGCTACGTCGTTGAAGCTCACCGCTTGCGGTGTGATGCCCAGTCGAAACCGACCGGCCGCCCCGGCGAACGCGAGAATGTCACGCCCGCTCTGCGGCGGCGCGTCATACGCCCGCGAGGCCAGGAGAAACTTGCCGGCCTTGAAGTCGATGTCACCGCTGAGCGAAGGCGTGGGCAGCAGGTTGCCCGAGATCACGCCCTTCACCGTTGCGGGGAAGTCGACCCACGCCCCCTTGACGCTCGCACGCTCGAGCACCCGCGCCAGCGACGCCTCTTTCACGTCGACGCGCGCCGTGAGCGGCAGCCCCTGTTCGAGCGAGAGCTCGCCGGTGACCTTGAGCTCGCCCTCACCCGCGCGAGTCGAGAACTCTTCGAGGGAGATTCGCTTGCCGCTCCACGCCGCGCGCATCGAGAAGTCACCTGGCGTGAAGGGCCCCAGCACCACCCGCGAGCCCTGCACCTCACCTCGCACCGTCGGCCCGTCTGCACGACCACCGACCGTCACCCTCGCGAGGAGCTGCCCAGACGGCGCCGGCACCGGCACGCCGAGGCGTGGCAACGCGTCGAGCGGGAGCCAGGCCTGAGCGGTGAGATCGAGCACCGGCACCTCACACAGAGAATCGATGGTGCCGCTCGCGTCGATGGTCGCCCCTTCGACCGAGAGTTCCACCCGTTGCAGCTCGACCTGGGCTGACTCGAGATCGAGCAGGCCCTCGATGGAGGTGCGCCCGATGCGCAGCGTGCGCCCGCTCACCGCGACCGAGCCACCCCGCGCGTCGAGCGTCACCGTTGCCTCGCGTCGATCGAGCGCCGCGTCGACCTGCAGGCCATCGACCCGCACCGAGGTGCCCGAGGGGTGGTGAACGACCACGGAGCCATCGACCACCCTCAGCTGTGACACGCGCAAGCGGCGCAGCTCGTCGATGGGGCACGTCGCCGACTTCGGCGAATCCGACGCGGCGGGCAGCGTCAGCACGAGATGCGGGCGAATGAGTTCCAGGTCCTGCAGCGAGACACCGCCCAGGAAGACCCCGCGAAGACTGACGGCCGCGCGCTCCGCCGTGAGGAGCGGCTCCGTGGCCGGCGGCGCGGTCACCGAGAGCCGTGAGATCTCCACGCTCGCGGTCAGAGGGTCGATCGCGCACCGACCAATCGACACGCCCATGCCCGTCGCCGCCGGGAGCTTCTGCCGCAGCTGGGCGCAAACCGCCTCACCGGCCCGCTCCGTGCGCAGCGCCAGCGAGCCCGCAATGAGCAGGAGCGCGACCACTCCAGGAACGGTTCGCCAGCGGCGTCGAGACGAGAGCACGAACACTCCTTCAACCCAGTCGTCGCGGGCAAGCCAGCCATTCAACGGCTACAGCTTGTTGAGGCCCTCGAGATAGCGATCGATCTCCGCAAGATCGACGGCGCCGCGGGGCTTGGTCGGACCCTCGGCGGAAGTGACTGCATCGGCAGGCGGCGGGGGCGGCTTCGCGGCAGGCACCTGTGCCGCGACGGCTGGCTGAACGGCCGGGGGGCGCGGCGCAATGACGACACCCGGAGGCACCGCGGGCGGCGGCGGCTGGGCAGGCACGTTGAAAACCGGGTTCGGCGCGGTGATGGGCCCGCTCATCGAAGGCATGGTCAGCACCGCGATCGAGGGGGGCTGCGGCGTGAAGGCTGGCACCGCAGGCGGCACGGCTGGCCGCACAGGCGCTGTGGGCGCCGGGGCGGCGGTGGCGGTGTTCAGGGGAGAGCGGACTGCAAACGCGGGCGCGACCTCCACCGGCGTTGGAGCGACCGGTGCCGGGGGGGCTGCCGACACACTCGCGGCGATGGCAGAAGCCGCGGCGGTCGCGACAGCGCCTGAATCGAGGCCCAGGTTGTCGGCGATCTGCTCGATCAACGGCCCGCGGATCTCAGTGGCCCGCGAAAGGAAGGTCTCGAACAGGGCGTTGTCGCAGATGGTGTTGATGACCCGAGGCGTGCCGCCCGCGCGGCGATGCACGACCTCCACGGCGTCGGGCATGAACGGGTTCCGCGCGCTGCCCGCGAGGCGCAGCCGGTGCTTGATGTAGGCCTCGGTGGAGTCCGAGGTGAAGGGCTCGAGGCGGTAGCGCATCGCCACGCGCTGGGCGAGCGGCGGGTCGAGCTTCAAGTTCTTCTCGATCTCAGGCAGCCCGAAGAACACGAAGCTGATCAGCTTTCGTTCGGGAACCTCGAGGTTGAGCAGCCCCCGGAACTCTTCCATCAACTCGCGCGTCTCGAGCATCTGCGCTTCGTCGATGAGCACCACTGCCTTGCGGCCCTGCTCATAGATCTGCAGCAGCCGCTGATAGAGCTGGCTCAACAACGCGAGCTTTTCCTGCGCGGGGTTCTCGACGCCGATCTGCAGCGCGATGCGGCGCAACAGCCAGCTCGCGGTGATGCCAGAATGAATGATGACCAGCAGCGCCGCCTCGTATTCCTCCTCGGGGAGCGAATCGAGCATGCGCCGCGCCAGGGTGGTCTTGCCGGCCCCGATCTCACCGACCAGCACCGCAAGGCCCTTCATCGAGTTCACCGCGTAGAGCAACCGGGTGAGCGCCTGCTGGTGCTGAGGGGCGTTGTAATAGAATCGACTGACAGGAGCGTTGCTGAAGGGCTCACTGCTCAGGCCGTAGTACTCGAGGTAGCTCATCGCTCAGGCCTCACTCACACGTAGCCGACCTTCCGGCCTCCACCTGGCCGAGGGGGCGCGGCCTTCGGCGGTGGTGGCGCGTCGTCTTCAGGCACGGCGATCGCCGAGAGTCGTTCGACGTTCGACGCCACCTCTCGGTAGTGGCCATCGAGCGCCTGCACCTTGAGGAACTGGCCGAGCGCCCGCCCGGCCTGATTCGAGCCCTCGTAGGCTGCGGCGAGCTCGTAGCGGAGCGACTTCTCGACGTCTCCCTTGGCGTGCTCACTCATCAGGCCCTGCTGGTAGGCGTCGATGGCTGCGGTGAAGTCACCACGGTGCACCTGCAGCATGCCGATCATCGAGAGGCAGTCGATTTCCTTGCGCTTGCCCAGACAGCCCTTCCGCGCAATCGAGAACTCGCCGACCGCGTCGTCGATGAGGCCCATCTCTTTGTAGGCGACGCCGAGGTCGTAGTGGGTGTCGACGTCTTCGGGTTTGACGACCTTCTCGAGGCCCTTTTTGAACTCGGCGAACACCTCTTCGACCGAGACCTGATACTCGTCACCGCCCGCGGTGGTCGCGCCGCGGTCGCCGCCCGCTTCCTTGCCGCCAAAGCCACCCAGCTCATTCGCCAGTTCCTGCGCGAGGTCGAAGGCGTCGCGGCTCTCACCGGTCGAGGCCTCTGCGGCGTCTTCGCTCGCCGCCGGCACTGAGCCCTGAGCCTCTTCGGCCTCGACGCGCGCCATCAACTGCGCCGCACGACGGTGGTCGGGGTAGGCGATCAACACCGTCTCGAGAATCTCGCGCGCCTCTTCGTAGAGGCCCTGTTCGACGAAGAACGTGGCCTCGTCGCACTCTTCGCCGGCAGGCTCGTCTTCGGGCGGCGCTTCGACCGCCTCTTCGGCAGGCTCCACCCCCATCGGTTCCAGCTCGGGCTCGGGCTCGGGCTCGGGAATCGGGGTGGTGGTGGTCGGCATCTCCTCTTCATGTCGCGGCAGCGGCCGGAGCATGGAGGCATCAAGCCGCGGTGCCACTCGCGTGGGGGCCTCGTGCTCGTCGTCGCCCAGACCCGGAGCGTCGGAGTTGAAGTCGGCCAACGGCGGCGCGCTGGGAACCGTGGTGAGCGGGATGCCGAGCCGATTGGTGGATTCCTGCTTCTGAATCGGAAGCCCGGTGTTGCTGGTCTGCTCTTCGTGCGGGTCGCCGAACGCAAACTCGCCCGTGGTCGGCTCGCCGTCGGGCGTGTCGTATTGGGCGGGGTCGTAGGGTGCCGAAGTGATGGGCTCTTCGTCAGGCACCGGCGGCGGCTCGACCTCGACCGACTCCGCGACCTCGGCGTCGGCGGCGCTGAGCATCACCTCGTCGCTCTGCAGCGGCTCATCGATGAACTCGGCTTCGGCCTCGAGCGGGGCTTCCTCGACCGACATCTCGGCCGAGATCACTTCTTCGGGCTCATCGGCGACGATGACCTCGTCATCGCTCGAGTCGACCAGGATTGCGTCTTCTGCCTCGGGCTCGCCCGTCGGCTGTGCCGGCTGAGCGACGGTCGCCCCGGCCATGCGGAGGGCCGCGAGGAACACCGGCACCTCGGCGTGACCCGGGTCCTGCTGAAGAATCGCGGCGAGGTAGGGCTGGGCGCGCGGCGCATCACCGGAGCGGGTGTGCAGCCGAAGCACATTGAGCAACTGCTCGAACGACTGCGCGTGGTTGTTCGAGGCGACGTAGATGGCGTACGCCTTCTCGTGCGCGTCGATGTTCTCGGGGTCGATCGCGAAGACCTTGCGAAGGTGCTCGAGCGCTTTGTCGTGCAGCCCGTACTTCACATAGACGTCGGTCTCGGTCAGCAGCTTGCCGAGGCTGTTCTCGGCAGGCTTCGGTTGCCCCCTCGGGGTATGCGCCCCGGCGACCGTGGTCGCCCCCGGAGGGGCTGGCGCGTGCGCCTGGACGGCGACGGTCGCCTGCGGCTGCGGGCCACCGGCGTACGACGGCATCATCGAGGTGGCGTTGTTCGAGCCACGCGGTGCGGGACCGGGAGCCGCAGGCGCCGCGTCCATCGAGCCGTTGCGCGCGGCGAGATCGGGATCGTTGGGGAAGAGCTGACCGACCTGCACCCAGACCTGCTCGGCCTCGTCGCGGAAGTTCTTGTCTTCGTACGCCCGCGCCAGTTCCTTGAAGACCGAGATCGTCTTCGACATCTGGCCCAGGCCCTGAAACGCGATGGCCAGCAGACGCAACGTCTCGATGTCCCGGTTGTCGGCCTTGAAGCAGACCTGCAGCTTCGCCAGCGCGCGCTTCTGATCGTTCTTTTGGAGGTAGACCTCAGCGAGCTCTTTGGCGAGTTGGAGATTGTCGGGCCGCAGACTGAGCAGGCGCTCTGCCGCGCGTGCGTAGTCGTCCAGCTTACCCGCGCGCTTGTGGTGCTCGACTGCACGCGTGAGCTCAGCGACGGCCTCGTCGTTCATGCCTTCGCGCACGTAGAGGTCGGCGAGCTTGCCGCGCGAGGGGATGTTGTCGGGGTCGAGGTCGACCATCTTCCGCAGCACTTCGAGGCTGCGGCGTGTGTCGCCCTGCTTGTCGTAGTGATTGGCGACGAGCTGGTAGTAGTACATTGCCTCGCCCATCAACTGCAGCTGCTGATGGAGTTCGGCCAGCTTGACGTTGACGTCCATCAACGAGCCATCGAGCTTGAGCACCTGCTTGTAGAGCGCGACCGCCTTCAGAAAGAAGCCGTCGTTGGTGTAGCTCTCGGCAACGCGCGTGAAGTACTGGGCGGCCTGGGCGTTGTCGTTCTTCTTCTGGTACAGCTCGCCCATCTTCTGGAGGATCCGCACGTCCTTGGGATCAACCTCGAGAACGCGCTGGTACTCTTTGATCGCCTTGTCGTAGGCGCCCTTGGCGACAAGTTTCGCGGCTGCCTCGATGATCTTGTTCTTGTCCAAGGATCAGGAACGACTGGAGATTTGACCCCGGAAAACCCGTGGGTGACGAATGCACGCTACCAGAGGGGGCGCGACGGGTCCAAGAATGGAGATCGGGTCTTCAGGGAGTCTCTTCAACGGCCTTGCGGAGGCGCTGGGTGCCCGTCTCGGAGGCGTGCATCCGCTCGACGAAGCGGGTGTCGTACTCGCCCCGAATGAAGCTCTCCTCCTGCAGGGCCGCCCGATGGAAGGGGATGTTGGTGCGAATGCCCTGCACCACGTACTCACCGAGCGCGCGCTGCATGCGCCGAATGGCGAGGTCGCGGGTCTCGGCCGTCACGATGAGCTTGGCCACCAGCGAGTCGTAGTGCGCGGGGATGGTGTAGTTCTCGTACGCCGCCGAATCGACGCGCACCCCCAGCCCACCCGGCGGGTTGTAGGCGGTGATCTTTCCCGGCCAGGGCGCGAAGGTGACCGGGTCTTCGGCATTGACGCGGCACTCGATGGCGGCGCCAGTCATCTTCACGTCGGCCTGTGTGAGCGCGAGCTTCTCACCCGCCGCGAGCAGAATCTGGGTGCGCACGAGGTCGATCCCCGTCACCTGCTCGGTCACCGGGTGCTCGACCTGCACGCGGGTGTTCATTTCCATGAAATAGAAGCGGCCCTTCTCGTCCATCAGGTACTCGATGGTGCCGAGGTTGCTGTAGCCGATGGCCTTCATCGCCTCGACCGAGACGCGCCCCATCTCTTCGCGCAGCGCGGGGCTCACCGCCATCGAAGGCGCTTCTTCGATCAGCTTCTGGTGGCGCCGCTGCACGGAGCATTCGCGCTCGAAGAGGTGAACGATGTTGCCGTGCAGATCGCCGACGATCTGGATCTCGATGTGGCGCGGCTTCTCGACGTACCGCTCGAGGTACATGTCGCCGTTGCTGAACGCGTTGACTGCTTCGGCAGACGCGGTCGCGAAGGCCTGGGCCAGCGCGCGCGGCTCGCGAACGATCTTCATGCCGCGCCCGCCACCGCCGGCGGCGGCCTTCAGAATCACGGGGTAGCCAATCTCCTTCGCCAGGTGCTCAGCCTCTTCGGCGCTCTTCAGCACCCCCGGTGAGCCGGGGAGCAACGGCAGGCCGGCAGCCTTGGCGGCGTCGCGCGCGCGCACTTTGTTGCCCATCAGGCGAATGTGTTCTGCCTTCGGCCCGATGAAGGAGATCTGGCACTTCGCGCAGACCTCCGCGAACTCTGCATTTTCAGACAAGAAGCCGTAGCCAGGGTGAATCGCGTCAGCGTGGGTGATCTCGGCGGCCGAAAGCAGCGCTGGCACGTTGAGGTAGCTTTCCTTCGACGGAGGAGGCCCGATGCACACGGCCTCATCGGCGAAGCGCACGTGCAGCGCGTTGGCGTCAGCGGTCGAATGCACCGCGACGGTGGCGATGCCCAGTTCCCGACAGGCGCGGATCACCCGCAGGGCGATCTCGCCACGATTCGCGATGAGGACCTTCTTGAACATGGCGGCTCCTGAGGTGGATCGAGAGCCTGCGTCAGGGCTCGATGCGGAACAGCGGCTGGCCGAACTCGACCGGCTGGCCGTTCTGAGCGAGGCACTCGGCCACCTTGCCGGCGACCTCCGACTCGATCTCGTTCATCAGCTTCATCGCCTCGATGATGCAGAGGACCTGCCCCTTGCGCACCGACGCGCCCACTTCGACGAACGGGGGCTGGTCAGGCGCCGGCGACCGGTAGAACGTGCCGACGAACGGAGAGGTGATGAGGTGGCCCTTCTTTTCACCGGCCGCCTCGACGGGCGCGCGGGTGGGCGCCGACGGCCTGGGGCGCATGGGCTCGGCCGCCGCTGCGACGGGCGCCGGCATCACCGTCACGCCGGGCGCCGCCATGGGCATCGGCATCTGCATCGAACCACCGACGTGCTGCACCACCTGCGTCGCAGGAGGGCCGCGGCGAATCGTCAGCCGCTCGTCGCCGTTGGTCCAGTCGAGGCGGCTGATCTCACTCGACTCGAGGATCTCGACGATCTGCCTGAGCGCCTCCACATCGAGCGAGGTGGTGCCACCGACCTGAACGCTGGGCTTGCCCTTGGTGCTCGCCATGATCACGCCACCGAGGTGCGGGTGAGGTACTCGCCCGAGCGGGTGTCGATCTTCAGCACGTCGCCCTCGTTGATGAAGAGCGGCACGTTGATCACGTAGCCGGTCTCCATCGTCGCCGGCTTCTGCGCGCCAGACACGGTGTCGCCGCGCACGCCCGGGTCGCACTTGACGACCTTGAGTTCCACCGAGTTCGGCAACGACACGCCCAGCGCCTTGCCGTTGAAGAACAGGATCGAGACGCGAATGTTTTCCTTCAGGAAATTCTTCGCGTCGCCCAGCACTTTCGCGTCGAGGTAGGTCTGCTCGAAGGACTTCTGTTCCATGAAGTGGAACTCGTCGCCGCTGGCGTAGAGGTATTCCATTTCCTTCTCTTCGATGTCGGGGCGGTCGACCTTGTCACCCGACTTGAAGGTCGGCTCGAGGTTGCGGCCCGAGATCAACGAGCGGATGGTGGTGCGCGTGAACGCCGAGCCCTTGCCCGGCTTGACGTGCTGAAATTCGATGATCTCGAAGGGTTCCCCGTCGATCTCGATTTTCATGCCCTTGCGGAATTCCGACGTGTCGATGACGCCACCCATGGCAGTTCCTCTTTCAAAAAAGATGACTTGAAACGCGGGCGTCCCTTACCCCCCGGAACACACCGGTCGCAAGCACAACGCGCCGCCAGGGAAGCCCGGGCGGCGCGTCATGAACTACGCAGGTGCGCAGCAGGTTGTGCGCTTTAGAGCTCTTTGGCGAGCTTCGGGGCTGCCAACCGCAGGGCGTATCGGCCCTTTCCGTAGTTGCCCTCGGGCAACAGCGCCAGCACCACGAAATAGTCCTGGTTGACCATGCGCATGATGGTCAGGAGCTTGTCGGTGTTCACCGAGATCTCGAAGAGCGCTCCCGCCTTCAGGTTCTGCGCGGTGTTCTTAAGCTGCCCCAGAATGTTGCCGTACTCGATGAGTGCAGACTGAAGATCGAGCGCGGCCGCCTCTTCGGCACGCGCGTCAGGCTGGAGGGTGTCGACCGCGATGCCGTCGAAACCCATGACCGCGCACGTCACCGACCCGTCAACCGCACCCACCACCGCCTCGAGATGTTCACGAAAGCCCATGTGACCTCAGCAGCCCATATCGCCAGGGTTGCAGCAATCGGTGGGGGGCGCCGGCGAAGTCACATTCCCGAACTCCCGACCCACGTAGCGACAGAAGTCGGGACCCATCGTGCCAGGGTCGGTGAACGGGAAGCGCTTGAACGCGGTGCACGTTGCGGTCGGCGCAGAGCGATAGACGCGGAGCGGGAATGTGAGTGAGCCCGTGGAGATCGGAACGCGCGAATCGGAGATCTCACCATTCGCCGTGACGTCGACGTCAACGTCGACGAAGTCGTCCATCGCGTTCGACGGGGTGAGCCCATTGACGAGGATGTCGGCCAGATCAGCGCTGATGATGTTGAGCGGCCCCCGGATGATCAGCTTGCCCGACGTACCGGTCGCCGGGAGGGTGACCTTCTGCACGAATTGCTTGGGCGTGGGGCCAATGCGGCGGCTCAAGCGGTAGTCGATGACGAACTCGGTGATGATGGGGCGAGCACCGGTGGTCCCCTCCAGCACCTCACCGGTGGTCAGTTTGATGCCCTGCTGTCTGAAGCCTTCGCCCGTAATCTCGACCCCGATGGTGAACTGCGGGCCACCGGCGGCGACATCAAGAGTGCCCGCCGGCAGCAGCACGCCGTCACCTTCTACCAAAGCACACCCCGCCTGAAGAGGCACGAAGCGCGTCAGGCGAATGGGCTGAACCTGGTTGACGCACCCGGCCAGGGCGAAGGTAGTGAAGGCAATGAGCAGGGTTCTCGACATGGGGTTCCTCACGGGTTCTGCGCGACCGTCGCGCGGTTCAGGATTCGGGGAGTGACGAACACCAGCAACTCGTTCTTGGTCTCGAGTTCACGGGCGTTGCGGAAGAAGAACCCCAGCACGGGGATCTTGCTGAGAATGGGAAGACCGGAGGAATTGGTCGAAGAGGCGCGAACGTAGATGCCACCAAGCACGGTGGTCTCACCATCTCGCACCAGCACGTTGGTCGCCGCTTCCTTGCGGGCGATGCCAGGCTGGCCATTGGCACCCGTGTTGGCAGGGTCAGGCTGGTTGTTCTCGGCACGGATGTTCATGAGCACCGCGCCGTCCGCGGTGATGTGAGGGGTCACTTCGAGCGAGAGTCGGGCTTCGATGAACTGCGTGTTCGCGCCAGCCGCGGACACCTGCGAGAACGGAATCGACACGCCCTGGCTGATGCGCGCCGTCGAGTTGTCGAGTGTGGTCACCTTGGGTGCCGAAATGGTCTTCACCGCGCCCTGGGCTTCCAGGGCTGACAGGCGCAGGTTCAACTCGACCGCCTGGGTGACCGACCCGAAGGTCAGGCCGACCGCGCCACCGGAGCCGTCGCCTGCACCAACCGGGAGGCTGACTGCGTAGTTTGAGTTCTGAACGTTACCGGCGCTGCCCTGCGGGACCGCACCACCGACGACGCCAACCGAGCTTGGGAACGCCAGCCCCGTGGGGTTGCCGAACGCGCTCGCCATGATGCCGCGGCCACCCCACTGAATGCCGACTTCGCGGCGGAACGTGGTGGAGGCTTCGACGATGCGGCTCTCAATCAGCACCTGCGGCGTCTGCAGGTCGAGGCTCGTGACGAGCGACCGGGCTTTGGCGACGTTCTCGGGGAGGTCGCGAACGATCAGCGTGTTGGTACGGGCATCGATCGCGACGTTGCCACGCGCCGACAGCACTTCCTTCACGCGGCTCGCCATCTCACCTGCGGTGGCGTAGTTGACCGGCACGAGGGTGACTGACAGGGGGGCCGACTTCTCGCGATCTTCGGCGCGCTTGCGGCGGCTTTCAGCTTCAGCCTCGAGACGCGCGATGGGCGCCACTCGAATGATGTTGCCAAACTCCTCCTTGCCCAGCGACTTCGAGCGGAGGACGAGATCGAGGGCCTGGTCCCAGGGAACGTTTCGCAGGCGAACCGTGATCTTGCCCGAGACGTCATCAGCGACCACCACGTTCTTCTTCGAGATTTCCGCGATGATGCGCAGCAGGTTGTGAATATCGATGTCTTTGAACTCGAAGGACACGCGCTTGCCGATGTAGTTGCTGCGCTGCTGAGGCGCACCCTCTTCCACCACCTCGGTCGCTTCGGCTGAGAAGCCTGCCGAGCGGTTCTCAGCCACAAGCTCTTCGGTCATGCCGGTCGCCGACAGCTTCCACTCCAGCCCGGTGGGACGCTCGACGACGACCTGGTCGAAGGCCCGGTCGGCCGAAACGACGAGCCGCACGCGGTCGGTCGCGCCCGGCACTGCGAAGGCGCTGACGAGCTTCACTGGCGTGCCGAGAGCACCCGTATCAAGGCTCTTCTCGAGCTGCCTCGCGATGTGCGCATTCTCGAGGTTGAGGACCGCGCTCTTGCCGTCGGGGCGTTCCACAGTCCACTTGCTCGAGCCCTGAAGCTTGACCTGCACCGCCCCCCCCGTCGCCGACTCCGCAAACTTCACACCCAACACCTCGGTGCGCGCAGCAGCAGCAGGCACCACCACCGCCGGCTGGGCCTCGACCGCCAGCGGGGCGCCGTCGATCTCGACCTCAGCGCGAACGTCGGGGGCGGGCAAGGCGACCTGCAGACCGTCGGCTCGGCGCTTCACTTCGAAGCCTGCGCGGTTCTCGAACTCGACGACCACGCGAACCTTGTCTGCGTGAGCACCAACGCGCACGTCGCGCACGTTGGCGAGCTTCACGTGGGGCTTCACGTTCGCCTTCACACCGAACAGGTCGAGGGCGAGTCGCGGTGGGTCAGCGAGCTCGATGACCTCAAAGCGCTCGAGCTCACCGTCAGTGGTCAGACGCAGCTCGCCGCCCACGGCGGCCAGCGCCTTGAGGCGCGTCGCCGGGTGCTTGACCTTCTTCGCATCGATTCGCGAGGAGACGACCATCTCACCCGCCGCGTTGCGGGTGGCGAGGGGCTCTTCGGCCACCACCACCGGGCTGGGAGCGACGGCGACGGCGTCGTTCCTCAGCTCGCCTTCGATCGAGATGACGAGGACGTTGTCGACCGCCTTGACGTCATACCGTCGCGCGTTGGCCAGACCGAAGAGCAGTCGGCCGACCTGGGCCTTGTCGTCGGAAAACTGCGAGGCCACGATGCCCGTCACGGGGCCGAGGCCCTCGTGGTGGCCTACGATGGCTTCCACGTTGGCGTTCGAAACGTCGACGACGAGGCGATCCGGCTCCTTGAGCCGGAACACGTTGAAGACCGGGGGCGCAGCGCACTTCACGCTGACGTCGACCCCCGAAGCGGCGGCCGCGACCTTCACCTCGGTCATCGCGTTGCCGGCCACTGCGGCCGAACTGAGGAGTGCGCCAACCAAACCAAGGCTTCTCATCATCTTCTGCTCCTCGCTCACGGGACGAATTCCTTGTTCTTGAAAAGATCGAGAGGCGCACCGCCAGTGGCCTCCGTTTGCACACAGAGATTTTGCTTGTTGGGCTGGGGCTTGCCGTCCGCTCCACCGGAGACGAACGAAAGCACCACGATGCAGTCGCGCAAGATTTGGATTACCTTGCCGCCCTGCTTCCCGATGCGCGTGTTGCGCCGAACGATGTGTCCAACACCACCGCGGTCCTCGACCATGGCCATGGGGTTGGCGTCGCCGCTGATCACGGCGACGACGCGGAACTCGTCGAGGTCGGCCAGGCACAGCGGGTCGGTGCAGTCTGGTTCAGCCGGACCGGGGACCGTCTTGTCCCCAGAAGGTTGCATTTCGATGGGGCTGCGGAAAGGGTCTCGCTTGTTGAGGGGCGCATACACGTAGTCAACCTGCGTCACGGCGGCGACGGGGGCGGCCTCGACGACCTTCTTTTTGGCTGCAGTGGGGGCGACGGGCGGCGGCGCCTCGTCTTCGCCGCAGGCGACGAGCATGGTGGCCGACAGCGCGGCCAGAAGGAAACGCTTGAGCATCATGGAGTCCCCTTCTGTGCCTGGGCGGCGTCAGAGAACCGGTACGTGGTCGCCAGAAAGTCGGACGAAAGCCACACCTTCTCGCCACGCGCGGTCGTCTGACCCGTCAGCCTGATTTCGCTGACATGCACGATGCGGGGGAGGCTTGCGACCTCCTGCAGGAAGAGGGCGATCTCGTGGTAGTTGCCGCGCACCGACATGCCGATGGGGATGCTGGCGATGAACCCACGCGACGACTCGCCACCGGGCACGACCTTGTTGATCTCGAGGCCCGACTTCTTGCCGATGTCGTTGAGCTGAGCGAGGAGCTCTTCGATGTCTTTGCGCTCAGGGAGCTGGGTGAGCGCCACCTGGAAGCGCTGCTCGAGCGCGTCCATTTCCTTGCGGCGCTCGTTGAGGTTGTCGGCGATTTCCTGCTTCTGCGCGAGGACCCCATCTTGAGAGGCCTGGCTCGCCTTGATGCCCTCGATCGAGGTCGTGAGATCGGCGATGAAAAAGAAATAGTTGCCGCCCGTGAGCAGCACGATGATGCCAAAAATGATCCCCGCTTTGACGGGGGTGGCCAGCTTATTGACGCGTTCGATCAGTTGTTCCACGGCGCCCTCAGAGCTTCATGTTTGCGGTCATGCTGAGTTGGAACTTCACGGCCCGCGCCCCATCGGTGGCGGTGTCCTTCAGCTCGATGTTGTCGAAGAAGACCTTCACGTCATCGCGCGTGAACTCTTCGATCGCCCCTTCGGAGCTGATGCTCTCGACCCGCCACTGGTTGTCGCGTTTCCGCTCGACGACGCGGGCCAAGCCCTTGGGGGTCCACGCGACGTTCTTGAGTGCGCGCATGAAGATCGACACGTCGTCGTAGCTCTCGGCAAAGCCGTTGATGAGCGCCTGACCGCCCCTCTCTTCGAAGTTGAGCAGCCACACCTTCTTGGGGATGGCCGTCGAGAGCGCATCAAGGAGCTTCACCGGACCCTTACGCTCGGTGAGGAGCTTGTTGAGCTCTGACAGCTTTTCTTCGACTTCTTTCTTGCGCCGGGCGAGATTGTTCACTTCGCCAATCACCTTCTCGAGCTGGGCGATGCGGGCGTTGGTGTCGTCGAGCTTTCGTTGCGCAGCGTCGCGCTTCGAAGTCACGTCGCTGAACCAGAACCCGTTGCCCGCTCCGGCGATGATCAACGTGCCCACCATGAGCACGATGAACTGCCGACCGGCTTCTCTCTTCTGAACCTGCCGAACGGGCAGGAGGTTGATGCGGATCATCATCGCCGTTCAGTCCTTGTCAGCCGAGTTTGTCGCCGGGCTTGCGAAGCGCGAGGCCCACTGCCACCGCCGCCTGCGGCGCCACATCCATGATGAAGGCGGGATCGAAGCGGCGGTTGTCGATCTCGATGCGCTTGAAGGGGTTCAGGATCTCTACCGGCACGCCGACGCGCGACTCGATGGTCTTGAAGAGCGCCGGCACTTTCGCCGTGCCGCCCGAGAGGTAGACCTTGGTGAAGTTCGCGTCGGGCGCCGTGCCTGCGTAGAAGTCGAGCGAGCGCTGGATTTCGCCGGCCACCTGTTCGGCAACCTGGGTCATCACCTTCTCGACCTCTTGAGGCACGACGGCGTCGGCGTCGGCGCGCCCGCCACCGACTTTCAGCGCCTCGGCCTCTTCGTAAGACACCGAGAGCTGCTTCTGGATCTCTTCGGTGAACTGGTTGCCACCGATGGTGACGTCGCGCGTGAAGGTGGTGACCCCGGCCGCGAGGATGTTGATGTTCACCACCGCGGCGCCGGCGTTGATGAGCACCACCGTCTCACTGCTGGGCACCTCGTAGTTCGCCGAGAAGCAGTTCTGCACCGCGAAGGCGTCAACATCGACCACCACCGGGGTGAGGCCGGCCTCACTGACCACCGACGAGTAGTCGTTGATCATGTCTTTCTTGGCGGCGACGAGCAGCACGTCCATCTGGCCGGTCGCGTCGTTCGCGTCAGGTCTCAGGATCTGCGTGTCGAGGTTCACGTCTTTGATGTCGAACGGAATGTGCTGTTCGGCTTCCCACTGAATCGCTTCCTCGAGCTCTTCCTGCGACATGCGGGGCATCGAGATCTTCTTGATGATCACCGAGTGGCCGCTGACGCCGATCGCGACTTCCTTCGTCTTGACCTTGAGTTCGCCGAGCAGTTCCTGAATCGCCTGCACGATCGCCGTGGAGTTCATCAAGGCGCCGTCGACGATCGCCTCGGGCGGCAGAGGCTTCATGCCGAAGCTCTGGAGCGCATAGGTCACCTCACCGCGGCGCCGTTGTTCCTTCAGCTGGATGAGCTTCACACCGGAACTTCCGATGTCGAGCCCCAGCGCCAGTTTGCCCTTCGCCATGTGGCGTCGCTCCTTCGAAATGTGCTGCGGACGAGAGAAAGCCTACGGTCGTTTCTCAACGCGCCAAAAAAACTGGCCGTCAGTCTTCAAAAACTTGCTCTCGGTCGGTGACCTTCAGGCCGAGGGCGAGGATGATCTTTCGCTTCGTGTCGAGTCGGCACGCGGCCCCGCGCTCCACGCGGTCGATGGTCAGCACCGAGACCCCAGCCCGCCGGGCCAGCTCGGCCTTCGAGAGCAACCGCTCCTCGCGAAGCACCTGAACCCGGTTCCCCTTCTTGTCCTCATCGTCGGTCATCGAGGTCACCATCGTCGATCGTTCCCCCCACCCTGTCAATCAAGATTGATCGCTCTTTGACTCCATAATTATATGTCAAAGATAGGTATGTATACCCTCAAATGTGGGTGCGACAGTGCGCACACCCCAGCCATGGGGGATCAGCGAGGACCTGCGGGGCGCTTCAGCCGCCCTTTTCGCCTTCGGCGTCAGCGTCGATGCCGTAGTCCTTCAGCTTGTAGAGCAGGGCGCGGTGGCTGATCTCGAGCAGCTCGGCCGCCCGCGTGCGGTTGCCCTTCGTCTGCCGCAGCGCCGCGCGAATGAACTGATCCTCGACCGATGCGAGCGCTCGCTTGAGTGAGAAGTCCATGCTCTGCGGGGTCGGCAGTGGCTGCGCGGAAGGCGCAGGGGCTGCCGGCGCGCTCCAGATCTTCTCGGGGAGATTGTCGGGGGCGATCAGCGGCCCATCGGCGAGCAGCACGGCGCGCTCGATCGCGTTCTCGAGCTCGCGCACGTTGCCTGGCCACGTGTACGAGAGCAGCAACTGCTCGGTCTCGGGAGCAAAGCCACCCAGAGGGGGATCGCGGTTGAGGTCGCGGTTGAAGCGCCCGAGGAACTCGTGGGCGATCGCGAGCAGGTCGTCACGGCGATCGCGCAGAGAAGGCACGCGCAGCGGCACCACGTTGAGGCGAAAGAAGAGATCTTCGCGGAACTCACCCTTCTCGACGAGCTTGCCCAGATCTCTCAACGTCGCCGCGACGACTCGCACGTCGACCGTCTCGGCCTTGCTCTCGCCGACGGGCCGCACTTCGCCTTCTTGCAGCACACGCAGCAGCTTCACCTGCGCCTGCATCGGCAGCTCGCCTACCTCGTCGAGGAAGATGGTGCCGCCGTGCGCTTCGCTGAAGAGGCCGCGTCGCGCGACACGTGCATCGGTGAAGGCGCCGCGGGCGTGGCCGAAGAGCTCAGACTCGATGAGCCCCGCGGGGATCGCGCCGCAGTTCACCGCCACGAAGGGCATGGCCGACCGGGGTGACAGGCTGTGGAGCGCGCGCGCGACGAGCTCTTTCCCGGTGCCTGATTCCCCCGTGATCAGCACGGTCGTCGACACGGGCGCGAGCCGCGAGATGTGCTTCTTCAACAGCGCCAGCGGCTCGCTGGGGCCGGTGAAGCGATCGAGCGGCCCACTGGCGATGTGTCCCCCCTTGAGCCGGCGGTTCTCGCGCAGCAGCCGCAGCCGCTCTTCGGCCTTGCGGAGGAGGAAGACGATCTCTTCTGGCTTGAAGGGCTTCTCGACGAAATCCCATGCGCCCTGCGCCACCACCGAGAGCGCGAGGTCTTTCGAGCCGTACGCCGACATCACGAGGAAGGTGAGATCGGGGTTCAGCGCGAGCGCTTCTTTGAGCAGACCGACCCCGTCGAGCCCTGGCATGCGCACGTCGCTGATCACGGCGTCGTACGCGTGGGCCTTGAGCTCGGCGAGCGCCTCGACGCCGTTCGAGACGGCGCGCACCTCGAACCCGCTCTCGCTCAGCACGAGCGTGAGCACGTGCCGAATCGAAGCTTCATCGTCGACGACCAACACCTGCCGCAGCGCGGACATGCCCGAGGGCATACCACGCCACCGCCGGCCTCACGGCGCCGGCATCGACACCACGAAGCGCGCACCGCCGGTCTCCCGGTTGACTGCGTCGAGGCGCGCCTCGAACTGAGAGAGCAGATGCCGCGACACCGCCAGCCCGAGGCCCGTGCCCTTCCCCGCGGCCTTGGTCGTGAAGAAGGGCTCGCAGAGACGGGCCTTGACCTCGGCCGACAGCCCCGGCCCCTCGTCGTCGACATAGAGCTCGAGCTGCGGAGGCACGGCCGCGCACCGCACGAAGACGTGCCCCTGCTGACCCATCGCCTGTGCGGCGTTGATCAGCAGGTTGACCAGCACCTGTGAGAGCGGGCCCGGCTCGGCCTTCACCCAGGTCGACTCGGGCACCTCGATGGCGACCTGCACCCCGCTGAAGTCGCGGCTGGCCGAGAGGAGCTTCACGCACGAATCGATCAGGGGCTTGAGCTGAATGGCCGTGGCCTGGCCCCGCGATGGGCGACCCAGCTCGAGGAGGCTGCGAACGATCTGATCGATGCGCTGAACCTCGAGTTCGATGCGCCCGACGAGATCGTTGAGCTCGGCGTTTTGCCCGGCGCGCATGCGCAGCACCGAGAGGTACCCCAGAATGCCCGCCAACGGGTTTCCCACCTCGTGCGCGACGCCGGCGGCGAGCTTGCCCACCGTCGCGAGGCGATCGTTGGCCACCAATTCCGACTGCAGGCGAGCGAGCGAATCACGCGAAGCGGTCAGGGCCTCGAGCTGTTGGCGATTCACTCTGCGCTCTTCGCCGAGGTCGAGGGCCAACCGTCGCAGCGCGCGATCGAGCCGCAGCAACACCTCCCCCCCCTCTTCGTCGCCAGAGAGTTCGTTGACGGTGCGCTCGATGCGGCCAATCGGGCGCGCGATGACGAAGTGCAGCACCACCCCCACGATGCCGGTCGTGACCACCAGATCGAGCACCAGCAATTGTGCGCTCAAGCCCTGCCAGTCCCCCGAGCCGAGACGCCGAAGGAGCGGCTGCATCGAAAGCCAGGTCGGCACGACCGAGACGACAGCCACCAGCACAGCGGTGAGGACCAGCCGCAGCTTCATGGGACTTCCCGGTCACCAAGGCCATGCTTCGCGAGCCTGTAGCGAAACGACCGGAAGGTCAGACCGAGCAACTCGGCCGCGCGCGTCTTGACCCCTTCGGCGCGACGCAGTGACTCGAGGAGGAACCGGCGCTCGACCTCGTCGAGGTAGCGTTCCAGCCCGAACCCCTCACCAATCTGCACCTCGGCCGTCGAGACCGTCTCGGCGCTGCCGCGCAGACTCGGAGGGAGGCTTTCCGGACCCAGCTCGTTGCCATCGGCCAGGGTCGCGGCGCGCTCGACGATGTTGTGCAGTTGCCGAATGTTGCCGCTGAAGGAGTAGCGCTCGAGCCACGAGAGCGCCTCCGGGGTGAAGCGCAGGCCGGGGCGCCCCAGCTCTTCGCTGACGCGCGAGAGGAAATACTCGCTGAGGGGGCGAATGTCTTCGAGACGCGCCCTCAAAGGGGGCAGCTCGAGGTTGATCACGTTGAGCCGAAAGAAGAGATCTTCGCGAAACCGCCCGGCCTTGACCTCTTCGTCGAGGCGTCGGTTGGTCGCCGCGAGGATGCGGGCCTCGAAGGGAACTTCGCGTGAGCTGCCCACTGGCTTGACGCGCCGCTCCTGCAGCACCCGCAGCAACTTCACCTGGGTGGCGGCTGGCAGCTCACCGACCTCGTCGAGAAGCACCGTCCCCTGCCCAGCGGACACCAGAATCCCGGTGCGGTCGGTGGTCGCGCCCGTGAACGCGCCCTTCATGTGGCCAAACAGCTCGCTCTCGAGCACGCCCTCCGCCAGCGCGCCGCAGTTGACCGGTACGAAGGGAGAGGTCGCCCGCGGGCTGCGGTTGTGGATGGCGCGCGCGATGACTTCTTTGCCCGTGCCACTCTCGCCGGTGATGAGCACGGTCGAACGTGCGGCCGCGACCTTCTCGACCAGCGACCAGACCTGCCGCATCACCGGGCTCGAGCTGGTGAAGTAGTCCGCGCGGGGCAGCAGCGAGGCCTTCAGCTGCCGGTTCTCTTCACTGAGCCGGCTCTTCTCGAGGGCCCGCTCGACGAGGAGCATCAGCTCGTCGTTGTCGAAGGGCTTGGCGATGTAGTCGTACGCGCCCTGACGCATGGCCTGCACCGCCGAGGCCGGAGTGCCGTAGGCGGTGATGACGATCACCTCGGGCGGCTGTGGCGTCGAGCGGGCGGCCTTGAGCACGTCCATCCCCGAGTCGGGCCCGAGCTTGAAGTCGGTGATGACCAGATCAGGTACGGACCGGGTGAGCTCGGCCATGGCCTGCTCGAGGCTCGCGGCCAGCGCGACCTGGTGGCCGCCACGCAAAAGGAGCACCTCGAGGTACTCCCGAATCGACTGCTCGTCATCGACGACCAGAATGCGCGACATGAGGCTCCCCCGACGAGCGCAACGTGAATGAGAACGTCGTGCCCTGCTCAGGGCTCGACTCGACAGAAATACTGCCCCCATGGGCCTGTGCGATGGTCTGCACAGTCGAGAGCCCCAGGCCCGTGCCCCCCTGGGCCCGAGTGAAGAACGGCTCGAAGATGCGGTGGCGATCTTCCGCGCGAACGCTGCCAGCGCTGTCCCACACGTCGATGGAAGGCACTCCGTCATGCGCGCGCACGCGCACTCGAATGAGCCCGCGCGCAGCGCTGACCGCCGCCGCCGCGTTCCGCAACAGATTCAGCAGCGCCTGCTTCACCTGAGACGGATCGCAGAGGGCTTCGATCGGCTCGAGTTGCTGTTCGATGCGAATGGTGACGAACGAGGGGTCCGCTCGCAGGAGTTCCATGGTCTCGAGCACGACCTGATCGAGGCGGCACTGAATGAGCTGAGGCGGGGGCGGCCGGGCCAGCTTGAGATACCCGTCGACCAGACGGGCCAGCCGGTCGGCTTCACGCATGATGACTCCCGCCAGTCGGGCTTGTGGCCCGCCCGCCACGTCACCGGACAGGAGCTGCGCCGAGCCGCGCATCGCTGCCAGCGGGTTGCGGATCTCGTGCGCCAGCTGCGCCGAGAGTCGCCCCAACGTGGCCAGATGATCGATTCGGTCGAGCTCAGCTTCAACCTGGCGCAGCTCGGTGAGATCCTGAAAGACGATCAGCAGACCGCCCGTGGTCAGCGGCGCCATCGAGAGCCCCAACGTGCGTTCGCCGCGGCTGGTCTCGACGCGAGTCTCCCACCGGCGGCCCACAGGCTGGGCGCGGGCAGAGGGGAGCAGCGCATCGACGGCGCGCACACCGACCACAGCCGAGGGGTCGACGCCCAGAATCGTCGAACCGGCCGTGTTGACGAACGTGACGACGCCATCACTGCCGCAGGTGATCAAGCCCGAAGGAATGGCAGAGACGATCTCGTTCTGAAGGTTCGTCAACGACTGGAGATCGCGTTCGCTGGCAACCAGCCGGCCACCTGCACGACTGAGCTGCTCCCCCACGTACCCGCTCAGCACTGCAACGAGGAACTGGGAGAGCAGTTGCATGAACAGGTCGAAGGGTTGGGTGGACGAGGGCCGCAGCGCCAGCACGCAAAGGAACGCAGACGCGCTCGTCAGAAAGCCCACCACCGCACCCCGCCACCCCAGCAGCACGGCGGCGAAGATGATGGTGACGAGGAAGAGAAAGGTGAAAGGGGAAACACTCCCGCCGGTGACGAAGACGACTGCCCCCGCCACCACGACGTCGAAGCCGATCTGCACCCAGGCGGCGCCTGCGCCGACCCAGCCAGCACGAAGCAGCACCCCCGTCACCAGCGTGAGCACGAAGCTCAGACCGATGATCCCGAACGACGCGAGATCGGCTGCCGAGAGGGTGAGCCCGACGCGCGCGTTGGCCGACAACTGAACCGCCAACCCCGCGAGGACGAGGGTGGCGGCGACGGTGCGAAACAGGGTGAGCCAGAGAAGTCGGACCCGAAGGTCCGCGACGCTGGCCTGGCTACTTGATGGCACCGGCGATGCTGAAGATCGGCAAGTACATGGCGATGAGGAAGCCACCGACCACGCCGCCGAGGAAGACCATCATGATGGGCTCGATGAGTGAGGTCAGCGAGGCTACGCCCGCATCCACTTCGTCGTCGTAGAAGTCGGCGATCTTCCCCAGCATCTGATCCATCGCGCCCGTGGCTTCACCGACACCAATCATCTGCACCACCATCGAGGGGAACACTTTGGTTTCGGCGAGGGGGCCGGCGATGTTCTTGCCTTCGGAGATCTTCCCCTTCACGTACAGAATGCCCTTCTCGATGGTGCGATTGCCGGCGGTCTTTGCCGTGACGTCGAGCGCATCGAGAATGGGGACACCGGAGCTGATCATCGTGCCGAGCGTGCGGGTGAAGCGCGCGACTGCGACCTTGCGCAGCAGGTCTCCCACGAGCGGGGCATGGAGAATGGCCTTGTCGAAGATCTCGCGGCCCCGGGGGTTCCGGTAGAAGGTCCGCGCCGCAAAGATGACCGCCGCAATCGAGACGACGAGGTGGATGATGTACGCCTGCAACCAGTCAGACAGGTCGACGACGAACTGAGTCGGTGCGGGGAGCGCTGACCCGAAGTCCTGGAACATCTTGGCGAAGACGGGGGTGACCTTCACCAGCAGCACCGCGGTCACGATGACGCCGATCACGATGACGGCCACCGGGTAGGTCAGGGCGCCCTTCACCTTGCGAGCGAGCTTCTCGGCCTTCTCACGGTAGACCGCGAGACGGTTCAAGATGGTGTCGAGAATACCGCCGACCTCACCTGCTGCGCACAGCTGCACATAGAGCTCGTCGAACACCTTGGGGTGCTCTTTGAGCGCATCGGAGAACGTCGAGCCACCTTCGACCCGGCCCTTGATCGCGAACACCACCTTGCGAAACGCCGGGTTCTCGGTCTGGCTGCCGAGAATGTCGAGGCACTGCACCAGGGGAAGACCGGCGTCGATCATCGTCGCGAACTGACGCGTGAAGATCAGCACGTCGCGGCTGGTGACCGAGCCGGGCAGGGCGAGGCCCGAGTCAAGGAGGCCCTTGCGCTTGACCTTGGTGACCGTCAGCCCGAGCGACACGAGGCGGGCTTCGACCGCCTTCTGGTCGCCGGCCTCCATCTCGCCCTTCTTGATCTCACCCTGCTTGGTCTTGCCCTCCCACAAGAAGACGGGGCTGCTCGACTTCTTGGTGGGGGCTTTGACGGTCGTTGCTGCCTGGGCCATGGCGACTCCGGTCGACGAAAAGGTCGAAGTAGTAGGTTAGTCTAGACGCGTTTGGCGAAACTCAAAATGACCCGACGAAGTCATACTTCAGCCTACCTTGGCGGCTGACCCGGACGGGGCATGGATCCTGGGGGCTGGTGGCCCGGCAAGTTCCCCGCACCACTGCCGCTGGCCATCATATTCTTCAGCTCTTCGGCATCGCTGGTGCGCCCGAACGCCTCGTCCATCGAGATCACCCTGCGCGAGAGCAGCGCCGCGAGGGCCTGATTGAAGGTCTGCATGCCGAACTTCGCCTGGCCGACCTGCATCTGCGAATAGATCTGGTGCACCTTGTCTTCGCGGATCAGGTTTCGAATGGCCGGGTTGGGAATCATCACCTCGAGCGCCAGCACGCGCCCACCGCCCGAGGCCTTGGCGAGCAGCGACTGCGACATGATGCCCTCGAGCACGAAGCTCAACTGCGCTCGCACCTGAGGCTGCTGGTACGGGGGGAATACGTCGAGGATGCGGTTGATGGTCTGCACCGCGCTGTTGGTGTGCAGCGTCGCGAACGCGATGTGACCGGTCTCGGCGATCACCAGCGCCGACTCGATGGTCTCGAGGTCGCGCATCTCGCCGACCAGCACCACGTCAGGGTCTTGCCGGAGGATGTACTTGAGCGCCAATTTGAAAGACTTGGTGTCGGCGCCCACCTCGCGCTGGTTGACGAGGCAGTTCTTGTGGGGGTGCAGGTACTCGATTGGGTCTTCGATCGTCATGATGTGCTCGTGACGATCGGTGTTCACCTTGTCGATGATCGACGCCAGCGTCGTCGATTTGCCTGACCCCGTGGGGCCAGTGACGAGCATCAGCCCGCGCGGCCGCTTCGAGAGTTCCTGCACGATGGGCGGGAGGCCCAATTCCTGAAAGGTGAGGATCTTGAAGGGAATCGTGCGGAACGCACCCGCGACGGCGCCGCGCTGCATGAAGACGTTCGAGCGGAACCGCGAGAGCCCCTTCACGCCGAACGAGAGGTCGAGCTCGTTGTCTTCTTCGAACTTGTGCTTCTGGGCGTCGGTGAGAATCGAATAGCAGAGCTGCTTCGTCTCGACAGGCGTCAGCGGGTTCATCTTCAACGGCACCAGTTCCCCGTCGATGCGCAGCTGGGGAGGAGAGCCCGTGGTGATGTGGAGATCCGAGGCTCCGCGATCGACCATCGCCTTCAACAGTTGGTGCAGGTTCGCCACGAGCGCTCCTTAGAAACGGTCAGGGGCCGTGTTGCTGACGGCCTCGTCGACGGTTGAGACGCCGGCGATCACCTTGGAGATGGCCGCCATGCGCAGGGTTTGCATGCCGAGGCGAATCGCTTCCTGTTTCAGTTCCGCTGCCGACGCGCCGTTGATCACGATTTCCTTGAGGCCGTCCCAGAAGGGCATGACCTCGTATACAGCGACACGGCCGCGGAAACCGCGGTCGTTGCATTCCTTGCAGCCGCCCTTCTCATAGACCGTGAAGCTGCCAATCTTGTCGGCGGGCACGCCGGCGTTGATGAGCGCCTGCTCGTCGACGTTCTCGACCTGCCGCTTGCAGTTGTTGCACAGGCGGCGCAGCAGCCGCTGCGCGAGGATGAGGTTCAGCGACGCCGTCACCATGAACGGCTCGATGCCCATGTTCAGCAAACGGCTGACCGTGCCGGGCGCGTCGTTGGTGTGCAGCGTCGACAACACGAGGTGGCCGGTGAGCGCGGCCTTCACGCCGATTTCGGCGGTCTCGAAGTCGCGAATCTCGCCGATCATGATGGTGTCGGGGTCTTGCCGCAGGAAGCTGCGCAGCGCGGCCGCGAAGTTGAGGCCGATCGAGTCCTGCATCTGCACCTGGTTGATGCCGGCGAAGTTGAACTCGACCGGGTCTTCCGCCGTCGACACGTTGGTGGTCGGGTCGTTGAGGGCGGCGAGCGCTGAGTAGAGCGTGGTGGTCTTGCCGGAACCCGTCGGGCCCGTCACAAGCACCATTCCGTACGGGCGATCGATGGCTTCTTTGAACCACTTGAGCGGCTCGGGGTCGAAGCCCAACTTCGTCATGTCGAGCTGCAGGTTCGACTTGTCGAGCAGACGCATGACGACCTTCTCGCCGAACAGGGTCGGGCAGACCGAGACGCGGAAGTCCATTTCCTTGCCGCCGCCGAGCTTGATCTTGATGCGGCCGTCTTGCGGCAACCGACGCTCGGAGATGTCGAGCGAGGCCATGATCTTGAGGCGCGAGATGATGGCGTTGCGCAGCTTCATCGGCGGCTTCATCACCTCGTACATCACGCCGTCGATGCGGAACCGAACACGGAAGTCCTTTTCGTAGGGCTCGACGTGAATGTCTGACGCGCGCTTGCCGATCGCGTCTTTCAAGATGAGGTTCACCAGCTTGATGACCGGCGCGTCGTCGGCAGCTTTGGCCGCTTCCTCGACGTTGTCTTCAGACGTCTCGGTCAGCTCGACGTCGTCTACCCCCATGTCCTCGACGATGGATTCGAGGCTGGGGCCCTTCTCGGCGTAGAAGCGCTCGATGGCCTCCCGAATCGCGGGCTCTGACGCGACGACGGCCTCGATGTTGTAGCCGGTGAGGAACTTCAGGTCGTCGACCGCGTAGATGTTCGACGGGTCGCACATCGCCACGATCAGCGCGCTGCCCGCGCGGTTGACGGGCACCACGAGGTGCTTTGAAGCGACGTCTTTGGGCACGAGCTTGATGATGTCGGGCTCGACGTCGAACTCCTTCAAGTTGATGGCTGGAACGCCGTACTGCTTCGAGAGGAAGTCGGTGAGCTTCGATTCCTCGATGGCGCCGACCTTGATCAGTGCCGTGCCGATGCGCGTGCCGGTCTTCTGCTGTTCTTCCTGCGCTTTGCGGAGCTGCTGAACGGAGATGAGATTTTCGCGAACGAGAAGCTCGCCCAGACGACCTGACATAGGAGTTATGTCCTCGCTTCGAAGTGCGTGAAAGGAGCGTGCGAATTCAACTCGCCTGACTCCGGCAAAGCAAGGATTCAGGAAAGAGTGCGAGCCACCGCCGCGCGCGCAGCCTCGAGATCGCGCGCGATCTGCGCTGAGAGCTCGTTGGCCGACCCGAAGCGCTTCTCAGGGCGCAGCCGCTCGAGGAACTCGACGCGCAGCTTCTGTCCGTAGAGGTCGCCCGAGGAATCGAAGAGGTGGGCCTCGATCGTCACCTCTCCTCCCCCGAAGGTGGGCTTCACGCCGATGTTGGCGGCCCCCCCTTTCGGCGTGGGGTCGCCCGGCAACCGGACCCGCACCGCGTACACCCCCGCCGCAGGTCGCAGCTCGTTGGAGGTGTCGATGTTGGCGGTGGGAAAGCCGATGGTGCGGCCCCGCCCTGCCCCCGGCACCACCACGCCATCGAGATCGAAGGGCCTCGAGAGAAAGCGCGCCGCCGCCTCGACCCGGCCTTCGAGCACGTACTCGCGGATCTTGCTCGAAGACACGACCACGCCCTCGACGGTCACCTGCGGCAGTGCAATCACGCTCGCGCCCCGCCTGGCCGCCGCCGTGGTCAGGGTGGCCACCGTGCCCGCGCGCTTCTGGCCGTAGGTGAAGTCTGCGCCGACCACGATCGATTTGAGGCCCAGTGAGTCGAAGAGCGTGACCTCGAAAGCCTCGGGGGTGGTGCGCGCGTACTCGACGGTGAAGGGCTGCACGATGACCCCGCTCACCTTCGCCGCCTCGAGCAGCTCGAGCTTGCGGGGCTGACCGACGATCAGCCGGGGCGCGAGCTGAGGCTGGAGCACCTTGCCCGGATGTGGATGAAAGGTGATGGCCACCACCGGCGCGTGCTTCGCGGCCTCGGAGAACAGGGCCTGGTGGCCGAGGTGCACACCATCGAAGTTGCCAAGACAGGCAGCCCACCCCGACACTTCGCTTCCGGCCTCTGCCAACGATCCCAGGAGCTTCATGACCGGGGTTCTACGCCTGCCCTCGCGCGCTTTCTTGATTCTTCACGGACGCCTCACCTGATAGCGGGGCGGCCGCGATGAGCCGAATTCCCCTTCGCCCCCAGGCCGCCGGTGCCGAGCTGGTGGGCCTCGAAACGCCCCCCGATTGGACGCAGGTCTTCGGCGGCAAGACTGGCCCCCTCGAGCTCGAGATCGGCTGTGGCGCCGGAGGCTTCGCGCTCGAGCACGCGAAACGCAACCCGAACATCCGCCTCGTGGCCTTCGAGTGGCGCAAGAAGTACGCCCGCGAGGTCGCCTTCCGCGCCGAGAAGCACGGGCTCACCCACCTGAAGGTCGTCGAGGGCGACGCGCGCCTCGAAGTGCCCCGGATCTTCACGGCCGGCAGCCTCGCGGTGATCCACCTCCAGTTCCCCGACCCGTGGTGGAAGCGGGCCCACCAGAAGCGGGCGATTCTGCAGCCCGACTTCACGAAGTTCATGCTCACCCTGCTCGAGAAGGGCGGGCGCTTCGACTTCCGCACCGACGTTCAGGACGTGGGCGAGCGCGGCCTTCGAACCCTCGAGGCGGCGGGCTTTCACAACCCGCTCGGGCCCATGGTGTTCCACCCGTACGACCCCGAAGAAGCGCCCTCGACCCGGGAGCGGCGCTACCTCGTCAGCGGGCAGACGGTCTACCGAGCGCGTCTCGTCAAGGCGTGACATCCTCCGCTGGCGATGGCCGTCAGGCGAAAGACGCTGGAAAGCGCGCGACGTGAGGAACCGGGGGCCTCGCACAGGGGCCGTCGCATTCTACTCGCCGACGACGATCAGCTGATCATCGCGCAGATCAAGCAGGGCCTCGCCGGCAGCGACTATTCGTTCTTCGAGTGCGCCGACGGCACGCAGGTGCTCTCGGCCATTCGCCAGCACCACCCTGATCTGCTGCTGCTCGACGTCGAGATGCCGGGGCTGGGTGGCGTCGAGGTGTGCCGCATCGTGAAGGCAAACCAGGGCGCCTCGGGCTTCGGGTTCATTCCCGTGATCCTCATGACCGCGCGGCGCACCGGGAAGGTCGAGGGCCTCGAGTTGGGCGCCGACGACTACCTCATCAAGCCCTTCGACATGCTCGAGCTGTCGGCTCGGGTGAAGTCGATGTTGCGGCTCAAGGTGCTGCAGGACGCACTGGTCGACAAGAACCGCGAGCTCGACAAAGCGAACAAGGAACTCGAAGAGAAGCGGCAGGAGTTGCTCACGCTCTCGCGAACCGATGGCCTCACCGGGCTCATCAACCGCCGTCACTTCGAGGAGCGACTCACAGCCGAGTTCGCGCGCAGCGAGCGCTACCGCTCGCCGCTCAGTTGCTTCCTGCTCGACATCGATCACTTCAAGAGGGTCAACGACACCTGGGGCCACCCCTTCGGCGACGTCGTGTTGCGCGAGGTCGCTGGCGTGGCCAAGCGCGCGCTGCGCGACGTCGACGTGATCGCCCGGTACGGCGGGGAGGAACTGATCGCGCTGCTGCCTGAGACCTCGCCCGAAGAAGCCTGGCGCGCAGCCGAGCGGGTGCGCATGGGTGTCGAGGCGATGCGCCTGACCGCTGAAACCGACGCGGGGAAGCAGACCGTCAAGTGCACCGCGTCGATCGGCGTGGCGACCTTCCCGAGCGATTCGGTGTCCTCGGCCGGGTCACTGGTGCAGATCGCCGACGAATGCCTCTACGAAGCGAAGCACGCAGGTCGAAATCAGGTCGTGCAGGCCAGCTGATTGCCGAGCAATGCCCGAGCGATTGGCTAAGAAGGACTCATGAGGCCGGTCTGGGTGGTGTGCGCGCTGCTGGTGTTCGTCTCGTGTCGACGCGAGACGTCTGCCGCCACACCAGAGCTGGCGTATCGCTCGTTCATCGACGCCCTCAACCGCGGGCAGGCCAGGCGCGCGTGGGGGTATCTGTCGACCTCAACGAAAGAACGGGTGCAGGCGAAGTCGAAGGAGCTCTCGTTGGCCTCGAAGGGGTTGGTGCGCGACGAGCCCGAGACGCTCTTGTTTGCCGGCAGTCGTCCTCCGGCGTCGGCTATGCTCTTGCTCGCGCCCGTTCGGTCCGACGAGAACACTGCCGTGCTCACCGTCAGTGACGGAGGGGGCAGCCAAGAGGTCAAGCTCGTGAAAGACTCCGGGAAGTGGTTCATTGATTTGTCTGAGAGGCTCTAGTCGCCGTGGTTGATCGCAAAGGGGGGAAGCCGCCGGTGCAGGTGATTCGACGAAGCCCGTCGGGGTCTGCGCCTGCTCCGAACGTCGTGCCGAGCCCGCTCGCGCCGCGTGCCTCGCCGGTGCGTCCTGTGACGCCCTCGACCGTTCGACCTGCGACGCCAGCCGCGTCGGTCGCGGTTCCCCCGGCGCCGCGGTCTTCGCCGAGGCCGCCGTCGGCAGGGGCTCGCCCCGGCGGGAAGCCTCCGTTCCGCGGCCCACCCCGCCCTGCCGTGCCCCTGCCGCCGCCGACGGCGGAAGCGATCGCGGTGCTGGCGAAGAAGGAGCGTGTTCCCAACCGCATCGCGCGCGGTGAGCTCGAGGGCAAGATGCGCTGCCGCATCTGGAAAAAGCTGCACGCCGAAGAGGCCAGGCGCTTCGAACAGGCGTGGACCTTGCTCGAGGCGACGCCGGGGCTCGACCTCGCAGACGCGTTCGGCATCGTGCAGAGCGGCATGAGCGTTGACGAGTTCCGGGCGCGTCGAGCCCGAGCACGTCGTCGTGAGGCCATCAAGGAAGCGCGCTCGACGGTCGAAGCGTCGGCGATTGACGCCTTCATCAACCAGCGCATCGGCGAGAAGACCGAGCTGGCGATCGTGCTGGGTGAGCGCACCGCCCTCGACACCCTCACCGCCGTTGCCCCCGTGTCATTCACCGCCGACAAGAACGGTCAGCTCGAGAAGCTCCATGTGGTGGTCGTCACGCGCAAGTCGACGTGGGATCGGCTGTTGCCGGGCCTCCAGCGCGACCCGAAGCTCTCCCAGAAGCCCGCCTCAGTGGCGCGTCAGCCTGCCCGCCGGCCGGTGAGCGACCCGCGCGCCTTCCTCCCCCACCTCGGCCAATCGGTGTCGCTGCAGCTGCGCAACGGCATCAAGCTTGACCACCCGCTGTTGAACGTCGGCCCGTTCGACGTGCTGCTGGGTGCCGTTGGTGACGAGCTCTTCGTGCCGCTCCACGCGATCATCTCGTGGGCACCGTCACAGGTGCCCGCGTAACGCATCGAGCACCTCGAGCCGCGTGCGGTTGGTGCGTTGATCGAACTCGACCTTGCACAGCGCCTTGATGCGCGAGAGCAGCCGGTACGCGGTCGCGCGAGACACGGCGCGCCCTTCGGCCCACAGCTCGATTGACTGACCATCGAGGGTTGCGCGCAGCAGATCCTTCTCGTCATCGCTCAGCACCGCCGCGATGCCTCGCGCGAGCCGCTGCGCATCGAGACGGGCGCCGATGACTGCCGGGAACTCGCGGCTGCCAGACTGGCTCACCTCGGGCGGCAGGGCGCTCTCGACGTAGCGCGCAAAGAGCTCGCGGGTGGCCTCGCGGACTGATGGTTGACGCGTGAGCTCGCTCCACAGCGCGGCAACGGCCTGCTCGACCGCGATGGCCGAGAAGCCCTGCCGATTGGCGATGGACGACGGGAAGCCCGAGCGCCCGGGCACGGTGAGCGTGGAGAGCGCTTCCCGCACGTGCGCCGAGAGCGCGTGCCAGGCGTTGTGCGCGTCTTGCCCGCCGGCGACCACCTGTTTGAAGCGATGGCGAATCGCCTTCTCGAGCTCGGAGTGGCTCAACACCAGCAGCTCGTTGCGCCGCTCATCCTGGAGCACATGGCGCTCGAAAAAGAGGCCGATGAAGCCATCGAGCAGCGCGGGGTCGACGCGCCCGACGCCCTGCACCAACCGCCGCAGCGCCACATAGTCGTCTTCGGTGAACTCCCCGTTCGCGTCGAACGCACGGAGAGCATCGTGTATGCGAGCGGTATCGCCCATGGACGTCTCTGCTCAACGCCGCTGGCGATACTGCTGCAGCGGAATGACCTGACTGACGTGCGTGCCAGCGCGCGCGCTCTGCGCCCGACGGATGAGCAGCGGAATGTCACCCTCACCGCGCTCGACAGCGAGGCGCAGATCGCCCAGACGCTCGAGGTGACGTCGCACCGGCACCCCTTCGGGCGAGAGCGACACCACGCTGCGCAAGTGACTCTCGGCCGACTCGAGGTGCTGCTCGGCACGCTCGAGATCCTTCCTCGCGAGCGACAGCCAAGCCGCCGTCTCTTCGCTCACCAATTCGAGCTCGTGCGAGAGGCCGACGATGAGGCGCCCGCGCGCCGACTCGGGAGCGACGCGCTCGAGCTCGATCTTCCAGTGGCGCACGTCGTTCGACTCACGCGCCGTCGCGTGGAGCATCACCGACCAGTCAGGCGAATTCACCGTTCCAGTCAACAACACGCGGCGTGCGTAGCCCCGCGACACGTCGCCCAGCGCGACGGTGAGCGCGTCGGCGTCGAGGTTGGTGGGGTACGAATGCCGACAGGTCATCGACACGAAGCCCGAGGGCTGCACGCGCACGCTCGCCTCGCTCGCCACCTGGCCGTAGAGGTGCGCCGTCACGCCGCCCATCGCCTCGCCCAGACCTTCGGGGCCATCGACGTGTTCGAAGGCGTTGCCCGAGGGCTGCGTGAGCGCCTGCAGCACCTCGGCGACGTAGTGCTTGGCGAGGCCGAGCGCGTGCACCGACACCTTCTCGCGCGCCAGCCGCTCACCGAGCTCGTCGAACGCGTCCTGGGTGTCTGGGCCGACCGAGGGCTCGCCGTCGGTGAGCAGCAGCAGCCGGGGCTTTCTCCCGGGAACCAGGGTGCGCTTCAAGCCCTTGAGGCCCGCCTCGAGGGCGGCGTGCAGGGCGGTGCCCTTGCCGGTCTGAATGCCCTGCAGCGCTTCGACCATCTGCCGCTTGCCGCGCGCGTCCATCATGGTGAGCGGCACGCGCTGCTCGGCAAGTCCGTCGAAGAGCACGAGGCCCAGGAAGTCATCGGGATGCGAGAGTTCGACCAGCTGTTGCGCGGCCTCGATGGCGGCCGAAAGGGGCGCGCCCTTCATCGAGCCGCTGCGATCGAGCAACAGGTTCACCATCACTGGCGAGCGGGTTTCCTGCGCCGAAGCCTCGCCCGTGACGAGTACGTGGGCTTCTTTGTGGTCACCGCGGGGGTTCTCGACGCTCCAGGCAGTCCATTGCATGTGTGCTGCTCCTTCTTGCTGAAGTCTCATTGAGTCAGAGCGCAGCGTCCTTCGATTGGTCTCACGCAATCGTAACCGTGCGAGCCGAGGCCCGTCGCGGTAGACCTCCGGTCTGGAGGCACACATGCGCACACTCACCCTCGCAGTTCTGTTGATCCTCACGGGTTGCAAGAAGGACGAACCGGTCGCCCCCGCCCCGCTCGCTGCCAAGCCGCAGCCCGTCATCGCCACGGGGCAGCGTGTCGAGATGGCGGTGACGGCCGACGGCTTCGTGCCGGCCAACGTCGCGGTGAAGATGGGGCAGCCGGTGACCCTGGTCATCACGCGAAAGACCGACGAAACCTGCGCCACCGAGATCTTGATCGAAGACACCACCATCAACGTGCCGCTGCCGCTCGACAAGCCGGTCGAGGTGGCATGGACTCCCACGAAGACGGGCAAGGTGAAGTACGGCTGCGCGATGGACAAGATGGTCGGCGGGCTGTTGCTGGTCGAGTGAGCAACCTCGCGGATCAACTCACCTGTCGGACCCCACCGGTAGAAGGGCTTCGTGAGCGCTTCTCTCTTCGAGCGGCTGTGTTTCCTCGACATCGAGACGACCGGGCTCGATCCCCACACCGACGCGGTGCTGGAAGTCGGTCTGGTCTTCGTCGAGCGCGATGAGCTGATCAACCGGCGTCAGTGGCTGATCAAGAGCCCCCGCCCCGTCGCTGCCTTCATCACCGCCCTCACAGGCTTGAGCGGGGACGAGGGCACCTTCGAGTCGTTCTCGCAGGTCGAGCCTGAACTGCGCCTCGCCATCGACGGGTGGACCCTGGTGGCCCACAACGCGGCGTTCGAGCGCAGCTTCCTCGTCGACGTGCTGGCGAAGCACCGGGTGCTCGACTCCTGGGCAGTGGCGATGCTGCTCTTCCCCGAGCTCGAAGGGCATTCGCTCGACGCGCTCGTGCGGTGGTTGGGCGTCGGTCGGGCGGCGCGCCACCGCGCTCTTGAAGACGCAGAAGACACGTTTCACATGTTGCAGGCGCTCTGCGCGAGGCTCAGCGAAGCCGACGTGGCCCGCGCACACGAGGCGGCCGGGCAGCTCGACCTGACCGACCCCGATCAACAGGCCCTCGCCGAGTTCTTGAGCCGGGTCAGCGCGAGCCCGATGCGCGCAACCGAGACTCTGCCTGTGACGTCGCCGGTTTGGGTCGAGCCGGTGCGCCTCGCGTTGAACCGACACGGCCCACGCGCCTTTGAGATCGAACAGGGTGACCTGCTCTCGGCGGTGTGGTCGCTGGCTGAAGGCACAGCCGCGTCTGTGGCCGTCGCCGTGACCCCGCGCACTTTTCGTCGCGAAGCGCGCAACCGCCCGGCTCTGGCCCGCAGACCGGTGTGCCTGCGCGGGCTTCGCGCTTCCATGGCTCGGCAACCAGCCGGGTTTGGGCGCGCGTGGGTCGTCTCGTGGCTGGGCGTGACCAAGACGGCCGACCGAGACGCGCTCGGTGGCGCGTTGCGAGCACGAGCCCCATCGCTGAGCGAGCTCTTCGACGCGGCCCTGCGCTGCACCTGCGACGCCGCTGCGTGCCCGGCGAGACCCGGCGAACCGACCGGTGTGGTGTTGATCAGCCACGCCCTCGCCCTCGATTGGATGGAGCGGGGCCGGGCCAATCAGGTCTTCGTCGTCGAGGCCGATCGACTCCCCGAGGCGGAGCGTTCACGCGCGCAGATCTCCGTGTGGTTCGACGTGCTTGAAGAGCGCGGCATCGAGTGTGGTGCGGTGCGCGAGACGCTCCTGGCGTTCCCCGCCGGCGCCCTGCCCCTTCGTCAGCGACTCGAGGGCGCGTGGGCGCGGGTGCGGTTGGCGATGGAAGACATTGCGGCGCAGCTCCGCGCTCAACCGGTGTCCTCCGAGCGCGCGCGGCTGCTGCAAGCGCTGGTCGAGGTGCTCGCGCCTCCGGGACCGGGCTTCGAGACGGTCGTCGCCGAAGAGGTCTCGAGCGTTGGCGTTCGCAGCCGCAGCGGCCTGCTGCGTGCCCCCGTGCGACCCCACGCGCAGATCACCCGCCGGCTGCGCGCACACCACGCCCTCTTCAGCGGGGAACGCGGGGGCCTGCGGTGGACGAAGCAGGGCGCCTGGGTCATCCCCGCTGGGGATTTCACGGGGCGCGTCGAGTGGTCGACCGAGGCCGTGCCGCTCGAGAAGCTGCCTGCGCTGCTCACCACGTTGGGGCCGACGGTGACGTTGATTTCAGCTGAGCCGCTCGAGGCGCTCGCCGAGATCTGCGCGAAGGCAGGCCTCACCACCAGCCTCGACGCCGGGCGGGCGGCCACCGTGCAGCTGCGTCGCTGGCGCCGCGAGCAACCCACACACGCAACGCAGCCCTGCGTCTTCTACGGCGTGAGGGAATGGCGTCGGGCGATTCTGAGCACCGACGCACCGCGCACCGTGCTGCTCTCACCGCTGGGCATCGACGGCGACGCGTTCGTGCGTGCCTGCCGCGGTCTCAAGGTCGCGCCACTGCAGGGCTGATCACTTCGCGAGGCGCTCTTCGAGCGAGGCCTGCAGCTTCTTGATCGACTCGGTATCTCCCGCCTTCACCGCAGCCAGATCGGCCTCGGTGCGAGCGCGCAGCTGGGTCACCATCTCCGAGAACACGGCGAAGACGTCTTGCAGCTCATCGCTGGGTCGCAGGCCGTACGTCGGAGGCCGCACCGCGCCGGCGGTCACCTCGCGCGCCATGCGCTTGATGCGGAACAGCGGCCCTACGATGCGGTGGGTAATGACGATGGCCGTCAGCGCGATGAGGGCGATGAAGGCCACGAGGACGCCCATGAGGGCATACAAAGTCCACTGCTGTTGCTGCTGCACCTCTTCACTCTGCTTTTGCGCTGCGGCCCGCTCGGCCTCGAAGGCCGCGTCGATCGCTTTGCTCTTGTCGGCGAGCTTGGCGGCGAAGTCGGGGTCGTCCATGTTCTTGGTCAGCTCGTTGTTGAGCGTGCAGTTGCCCAGCTCGTGGCTGGTGTCGGCGGCCCTTTTGCGCGCCTCAACGGAAGCGGAGATCTGAGAGAACAGCGAGTCGGTGGTGCGCACCAGGAAGGCGCCGAGCAGGGCCGTGATGATCAGCGTCAGCGCGACGAAGTACGCAGCGAACTTGAGCTGAAACCGCGCGTCGAGGAGGAAGTTCTTGATCTTGCGATCTTTCGCCCCCCCCGGTCTCGCCGGTGCTGGCTTCGAGTCAGACATGGTGTTGTCCCCGTGACTTCATTTCTTCCACTCCAGATCCGAAGCGGCGTCGTCGACGACTCTCGGCACCATGGCCTTGATGAGGCTCTCCGGTTTCCCGCCGGCGGCCTTGACGTTCCAACTGCCTTTGAGCGCCTGCTCCGGGTACGTCATGATCAACATCTCGATCTTCAAACCCTTCTCTGAAGAACCGGGCAGGAGCTGCATACGAAGCTGGAACCCCTTCAGCTTCCTCGCACGGATCAAGCTCGCTGCCGATTTCTTGTCTTCGTCGACGGGCGCGAACGTGGCGTTGTAGCTGTTGAGCAGCTTTTCCCTCATCACGCGCTCGGCGAGCTGCACCACGTTTCCGGGCAAATCGCCCACCTTGTCCTGAATCGGCTCGACCTGGAGATAGAGCGCCCCCGAAGCGATGGCCCCCTGCGCGATGGCCTTCTCGATGGCGGCTCTGACGCCTGAGTCGGTCTCGCCCTGCCGCCCTTTCAGGCAGGCCAGCGCCGCGTCGTTGCTGAGCTCACCGAGGGCCGAGGCAGCTGCGCTGCGTACGACGGGCTCGTTGTCTTTGAGCGCGCCACACACCATCGCCACTGCCGACTCGCTGCCGGTCTGGCCGAGCAGGAGCACCGTCTGGGCCTTGAGACGCGCGTCTTTCGCGCCAGCCATCTGCTTGGAGAGGAACGTGACGCGTGCGTCTTCGGCGTGGGCTGCGACCGAGCAGAAACAGAACGCGAGAAAGAGGCCCGGCCGCAACACTGTCAACATTCTACAGGGAGGTGCGTCGTTGAAATCGAGGACTTCGTGGAATAACCCCGTGCGCATGCCATCCCACATGACCGCCGCGCAGATTCGCGAGGCGTTTCTGTCTTTCTTCGAAAAGCAATCTCACCGCCGCATCGCTTCCTCGAGCCTCGTCCCGGCCGGCGACCCGACTCTGCTCTTCACGAACGCGGGCATGGTGCAATTCAAGGACGTGTTCACGGGCCGCGAGGTCCGCGAGTACTCACGCGCGACCAGCACGCAAAAGTGCGTGCGGGCCGGCGGCAAGCACAACGATCTCGACAACGTGGGCTTCACCGCGCGGCACCACACCTTCTTCGAGATGCTCGGCAACTTCAGCTTCGGCGACTACTTCAAGGCCGACGCGGTGAAGTGGGCCTGGGAATTCGTCACCAACGTCCTCCACATTCCCGTCGAGCGGTTGTCGGTGACGGTCTTCAAGGGTGAAGACGGCATCCCCGCCGACGACGAAGCGGCTGAGCTGTGGGCGAAGGCCGGTGTGCCGCGCCACCGCATTCACCGCCTTGGCAAGGCCGACAACTTCTGGGCGATGGGCGACACCGGTGCGTGCGGCCCCTGCTCGGAGATCTACGTCTACCTGCCCGAGGGCGCGGTCGACGAGGCGCACAAGCCGGGCGAGTCAGACACCTGGCTCGAGATCTGGAACCTCGTGTTCATGCAGTTCGAGCGCAAGGCCGATGGCTCGCTGGTGCCGCTGCCCAGGCCGTCGATCGACACCGGCGCGGGGCTCGAGCGCGTCAGCGCGTACGTGCAGGGCAAGAAGTCGAACTACGACACCGATCTCTTCACGCCCATTCTCGCGAAGATCGAGCAGCTCTCGGGCAAGACGTACGGCGCCCGCTGGGACTCGTTGACCGACGCCGCGATGCGCGTCATTGCCGATCACGCGCGCGCCACCGCCTTCCTCGTGACCGACGGCGTGCAACCGTCGAACGAGGGCCGCGGGTACGTGCTGCGCCGCATCATGCGCCGCGCGATCCGCCACGGTGAGCACACGCTGGGGCTCGAAGACCTCTTCTTCGATCAGTGCGTCGACGCGGTGATCAGCACGATGGCCGGCGCCTACCCCGACCTGCAGGAAAAGCAGTCGTTCATGCTCGAAGTCGCGCGGCACGAAGAAGAATCGTTCCGCAAGACGCTCCGCAACGGCCGCAAGCGCTTCGCGCAGGAACAAGCGCGCCTGTCGGCGGCGGGCAGCAAGGTCGTCTCGGGCGACGTCGCGTGGGACCTGCACCAGACCTACGGGTTCCCCGTCGACCTCACGCAGATCATGGCGAAGGAAGCTGAGCTCACCGTCGACATGGAGGGCTACGAGAAGGCGAAGGACGCCTCGATCGGCAGCGGCGCGCTCACCAACGTGAAGGCCACCGCCGACGTGTTCATGACGCTCGCGGGTGAGCTCACCGAGACGAAGTTCCTCGGGTACGAGGCCATCACGGGCATCGGTCAGGTGCTCGCGCTCGTCAACGCGAAGGGCGATCGCGTCGAGGTCGCGAAGGCGGGCGACGAGGTGCAGTTCGTGGCCGACCAGACTCCGTTCTACGGCGAGTCGGGCGGCCAGGTCGGCGACGCGGGCCACGCCAGCGGCAAGGGCTTCAAGCTCGCCATCACCGACGCGCAGAAGCCGGCAGGCGGGCTCATCGTGCACGTCGGCAAGGTGCTCGAGGGCAGCGTCGCGGTGCACGACACCGTCTCGCTCGAGGTCGACGCCGCACGCCGCCAGAAGATCCGCGCGAACCATTCCGCCACGCACCTGCTGCACAAGGCGCTCAAGGTCGTGCTCGGCAACAACGTCAACCAGAAGGGCTCGGTGGTGCAGCCCGAACTTCTGCGCTTCGACTTCAGCCACTTCAGCCCGATGACGCAGGCCGAGATCGACCAGGTCGAAGATCTCGTCAACGGCTGGGCGCGCGACAACCAGGACGCGCAGACGCGCATCATGGGCATCGCCGACGCGAAGGCGGCCGGCGCGGTCGCGCTCTTCGGAGAGAAGTACGGCGATCAGGTGCGCGTGGTGACGGTGCACGCCGAGTCGACGGAGCTGTGCGGTGGCACCCACGTGAAGCGCTCGGGCGACATCGGCTTCTTCAAGGTTCAGCAGGAAACGTCTGTCGCCAGCGGCGTGCGTCGCATCGTGGCGCTCACCGGGCAGGCGGCGATCGATCAGGCCCGCCACCAGGAAGCGCTGCTCACCCAGGCCGCCGAGCTCATGAAGTCGCCCGCGGTCGAACTCGGCAAGCGCATCGAGTCGGCGCACAAGCGCCTCAAGGAACTCGAGCGCAAACTCGAAGAGGCCAACATTCGCGCCGCATCAGGCAGCGCGAAGGCCGGCGAGACGGTGCAGGAAATCAACGGAATCAAGCTCGTCACGCAGCGCATCGACCCCGCCGACGCCAACGTGTTCCGCCAACTGTGGGACAACTACAAGGGCAAGTCAGGCCATGTGGTCGGCCTCGGCGGCGAGACGGCTGACGGCAAGGCGTTGATCCTCGTCGGTGTGTCCCCTGACGTCATCGCGCGCGGCATCAAGGCCGGCGACGCAGTGCGGGTCATGGCGACCGAGGTCGGCGGCAAGGGCGGCGGCAAGCCCGAGATGGCGCAGGCGGGCGGCACCGACCCGTCGAAGATCTCACAAGCCTTCGAGAAGCTGGTCACCCTGGTGAAGGGCGCATGAAGCGGCTCGCGAGCGGTGCGTTGATCATCGCCTCGCTCGCGGCCTGCCCGAAGCAGGACGAGCCCCCAGAGTTCGACCCCAGCACCGATCGCGCACTGCAGAAGCTGCGCGCCGAGCAGGAACGGCTGGCCCAGGAAGCCCGCCAGCCTGCGCCTCCCGACCCGCTCACCACCGCCATCACGTCTCCGGTCAAACCCGAGAGCCTCGGCGTTCCGAAGGGCGTGGAGGCCGACCTCGGCCCGCTGATGCTCTCGCTCGTGGGCGTGCAGCAATCACAGACGGCCGGGGGCGGAAAGGTGACACTCACCACCTCCGATCGTTTCGTGCGCGTGACCCTGGAGGCTGAATCGAAGGACGGGCAGCCGATTGAGATCGACCTCTCGCAGGCCACCCTCGCGTTCGGTGATCAGACGTTCAACGTGGCGAGAGATGTTCAACGCGCCTCGAAGGCTCCCCTGGTCGTGAAGGTCTCCCCCGGCTCGTCGCAGAAGTTCGACGTGCATTTCGAGTGTCCTCCGGAGGTGATCACGAAGGGGTTGAAGATCATTCTGAGCCGGGGCGAGAGCAGAGTAGAACTCGCCCTGCAATGACGTCTGAGTCGTCGAGCGAGCCCAAGCGAGTCCCCCTGCGGATCAGGCTCCCGTTCGCGACCGAAACGGAGTTCATCGAGCGGTACGGCAACAACGTCACCCGCGGTGGGTTCTTCGTCGCCACCAAACACGGCAAACCCGAAGGCACCCCGCTCTCGTTCGAGCTCGTCTTGCAGGACTCCACGCGCCTGATGCGTGGTGAAGGCGTGGTGCAGAAGCTGCTCGACGAGCCGGGCAGCGGTCGCTCGGGAATGATGGTGCGCTTCACGAAGATCGACGCGCGCACCAAGGGCCTCATCGACTTGATCATCGAGAAGCGCGAGGGAGTGGCCCAACCGCAGCTGCCCGCCAGCGCCAGCTCGCAGCCGCCTCCACCTGCCGAGCCGCCCGCCAACCGGGTCTCGGGGCTGCGCCCGGCCCTCGCTCCTCCTCCGGCACGAAAGGGCCCGGTGCCGCTCGCCGATGACATCGTGCTCGGCATCGATCTCGGCACCACCACCTGCCGCGCGGCGGTGGTCATCGACGGTGCCGCGCGGCTGGTGCCCATTGCGTCGGAGCGCGGTGCGTTCGCCCTGCCGAGCATCGTCGCGCTCGACCTCGCCAAAGACCGCATGCTGATCGGCAGCGCAGCGAGAAAGCACCGCGTCGATCACCCCGAACAGGCCGTGATCGGCTTCAAGCGCCTGATGGGCCGCCGTGCGCAGTCGAAGAAGGTGCGCGAGCTCGCCAAGGTCTCTCCGTACACGTTGGTGCCCGACGCCGAAGGTGACGTCGGCATCGAGCTGGGCGGTCGGACCTTCAAGGTCGTCGACTTCGCCGAGCACCTCCTGCGAGAACTGAAGAACGCCGCGCAGGACTTTCTGGGTCGCGAGCTGACGCGCGCCGTGCTGTGCGTGCCGGCCTGGTACACCGATCATCAACGAGGGGCGGTGCTCGAGGCTGGACGCCTCGCAGGGCTCGAGGTGGTCAGTATTCTCAACGAGCCCTCGGCAGTGGCGCTCGCCTTCGGGCATGGCCGGGGCCTCGCGCGCAAACGCGTGCTCGTCTACGACCTTGGCGGAGGCACCTTCGACGCGTCGGTGGTCGAGATCACCGGTGACGATCTCGAGGCCGTCTCGACCGGCGGAGACAACTTCCTAGGAGGGATGGACTTCGACGCCCGCCTCGCCGACGCCCTCATCGGCACGATGGCAGAGGGCCCGCGCACCCGGTTGCTTGCGTCTCGCATGACGGTCGAGCGCGTGCGCGACGCGGCTGAAGTCACGAAGATCGCCCTCTCCGAGAAAGAAGCCGCGCCGGTGCACGTACCGTTCGCGACCATCGACCCCGCAGGGAACCCGGTCGATCTCCGCGTCGACGTCGAGCGCGGCTTCCTCGAGTCGGCCACTCACGATCTGGTCGAGCGCACGGGGCAGGTCACCCAGGCGGTGCTCGACGCCGCGCGCATCGCCCCGCAGTCTCTCGACGAAGTGCTGCTCGTGGGTGGTCAGTCACGCGCCCCCGCAGTGCGCCGCTACCTCGAGAAGCTGCTGGGTCGACCTGCGCGCACCGACATCGACCCCGCTGGAGCGGTTGCACTCGGCGCCGCACTGCTGGGTCATTCCCTCGTGCAGCGCGAACGCGGCAAGCGCGGGTTGTCGCTGGCGGAGGTGCTCTCGTCACCCATCGGCGTCGCCGTGAAGGGCGGCGGCTTCCGTCGGGTGCTCGAGCGAAACACCCGACTGCCAGCCGAGAAATCGCTCGCGCTCCCCGTGCAGGCCAACCAGCAGCTCAAGTTCGCGGTGATGCAGGGCACCAGCTCGCGCGCCGACGAGAACGAGTACCTGGGTGCGCTCCTGGTGACCGCCGAGCGTTCGGGCGAGATGAACGTTCGCTTCGCGGTGACCGCCGACGGGCGCCTCAGCCTCTCGGCCACCACGCCCACGGGGAAAGAAGCCGCCGTGCAGTTCGCCACCAGCGAGGCCAGCGAAGCCCTGCAGGCGCAGCTCCTCGCAGAGTCACCGTTGCCCGGCGAGGAGGCGATGCGCCCCAGTCGCAGCGGTCTGTTCACCGGCCTCAAGAAGCTCTTTGGTTCGAGCTGATCCGCTGCACTTTCTCGAGTTCTCCCCACTGGAGTACCCATGCCCGTCAGCCTCGCCGACCGTCGTCTGTCGTCGCTCTATTCGAACTGGCAGCGCAGCAACCGGCCCATCGGCGAGGACCAGGCACTCGAGATCGTCGCGCACGTCGGTGACAGCAGTCGCTGGTCGCCAAAGGGTCTGCTGGCCGAGCTGAAGAAGCCGGGCATGACCACCGACAAGCAGATCGCCCTCGCGAAGACGGGCATCTCGACGAGCGAGAAGGCCGACGTCGAGAAGATCCTCGATCAGGGCACCGTGCCGCTCGACCCTGCAGCCCGCACCTTCCTCGAGCAGGTGGTCGGTCGCACGTCGACGCCGACCCCTCCCAACCCGCCGACGCCACCCACGCCTCCGCCGTCGACCAACGGTCTCACCATCACCGGCACGCAGACCAACGGCCTCTCGGGAACGACGAAGGCAGGCGCCAGCATCGAGGCCATCAACATCACCACCGCCCCCGGTGGCCGCCTGCACATGGACGACACGATGGTGATCGGCACCGCCGACGCCGCGGGCAAGTTCAACATGGCGAAGCTGACGGGCGATCAGGCGCTCCGCGAGGGCGACCTCGTGCGCATGCGCGCGCGCTACGCCGACGGCACCACCTCTGACTGGGTGACGGTGAAGACCAGCGGCATCGAGGCCAAAGACTCGCGCAACGCCGTCGTCGCCCTCTTCCGCATCGGCATGAGCGACGCGGGCGGCGGCAAGGTCGCGGTCGACAACATCAACGCCTCGAGACAGGTCAGTGAGCCCGGCGCGAAGCTCCAGCTCACCAACAACCGCACCGGCGAGAAGACCGAGGTGACCATCACCGACACCGGTGGCTTCCCCGCGGGCTTCAAGGTGAACGGCAAGGCGGGCGACTCGTTCTCGATCGCCGCGACCGACGGCGTGAACAACACCGACTTCTCGACGAAGGTCGGCAACGTCACCGTGCCGGGAGGCCCGCCGTCGACGACCGACCTCATCCCCGACCCGGCGCTGCACAAAGACGAGCTCGATTCCCTCGGCAAGCCGAAGTTCAACAAGGTCAACTTCACCGGGCCGCTCTTCGTCGACGGGGCACGCGCAGAGGACGTGCAGCAGGGCCAGATCGGCGACTCCTACTTCCCCGCGGCGATGGCTGCGATCGCGAAGCACAACCCCGACGCCATCGCCGACCTCATCAAGGACAACGGCGACCGCACCTGCACCGTCACCTTCAAGCAGAAGGACTGGGCGACCGGCCGGTACAAGGACGTGCCCGTGAAGGTCGACGGCGATCTCTACGCCCGCTCGTATGGCGGCGCGCTCTATGGCCGGAGCGCCAACAGCAGCGACCCGAAGAAGATGGAGCTCTGGTTTCCGCTCGTCGAGAAGGCCTGCGCGCAGTGGAAGGGCAGCTACGACGCCATCGGCAACGGCGGCCACGTCAGCGACGTGTTCGAAGACTGCATGGGTGTCGAGGCGAGCTCGTTCAACATCGGCTACGGCGGCGCCGATCGTGTCTGGAATCAGGTGGTGAAGAACGTCGACGCGAAGAAGCCCGTCGGCGCTGGCACCTTCGGCGAAGATCGCGAGGCGCTGTACACGAACACGGGTATCTACGCGAACCACGCCTACTCGGTGATGGGCTACGAGAAGTCCGGCACCGAGCGCTTCGTCATCGTGCGAATCTGAGCCGGCGGGCAACGGCCCCAACGACGGCATCTTCAAGCTCAAGCTCGAAGACTTCACGAAGCTCTACCAGTCGCTGTACTTCCAGGAGTGAACCATGGCGAAGCCCCCTGAACCCATCGAAGAGGTCATTCCCAACGCGCACTGGGTGGTCGACGCCGAGGTGACGGAGGTCATCTCGACCGGCCCGCAGCCGCCGAAGATCGAGGCCAAGCCCGGCGCCACCAGCACGGGCCAGAAGACCGCCTCGCAGACGGTGAAGCTCAAGGTGAAGCGGGTGTTGTTCGGCGAGAAGGTCGCCGAGCTCGTCGTCGAGAAGCCCGAGGCCGGGTACGCCCTGCGCGCAGGAAACCACGGCCCCTTCCTCATCGACGGCACGAAGACGATCCTCGGCCGCTACGGGCCCGACTCGTACTCCTTCGAGCGCATCGAGCAGGCGCTCGCAGCGAAACGCTGAACCGCACTCAACGCCTGGTCAGACCGCGAAGCGCCCCAGGAACACCCCGGGGCGCTTTTCGTTTTCGAAGTGCTGCAACACGTCGACGGCCGGTGCCGTGCCGCGCGCCGCCACTTCCCGCAGCGGCGCGAGGAGGGCTTCGTCCCCGCCGCCCAGTCTCTTGAGGCCGGCAGCGGAGACCTCGATGAGGCCGCGCGCCGGCTCGAGCAACGTGCCCGCCCCGAGCTTCGCGCCGAGCCCATCGACCTGCGCCGCGCGGTGCAGTGCCCGATGCGCGTCGGGCGTCAGCGAGGGCAGCAGCCGCCCTGCTTCTGCCAGCGCCGTCGCGTCGTAAAGCACGCCGCGCATCACGGCCGCGAGGGCACCCGTCATTGCCGGCGAGTTGCCATCGGCCGCGCGAATCTCGAGCACCTTCTTGATGCGCACTTCGGGGAAGAGCGTCGAGAGGTGATCGACCCAGTCTGAATGCGTGGCGCGCGCACCGTCGAAGCCCGCCTTGAGGAACTCGCGAAAGGTCAGCTTTGGCGCGAGGTACGTGCCATGGCGACGCAGGAAGAGCAGCGGTGCGTCGAGCGCCCACTCGACGTAGGCGCGGTAGGAGAAGGTGCCGTCGAGCATCGCCTGAGGGTAGCCACAGCGGGCCGGGTCGACGTCGTTCCACACGCGGCTGCGAAACGATTGGAAGCCGGTCTTCTGGCCCTGCGCCAGCGGGCTGTTGGCGAACAGCGCGACCAGCAGCGGGGAGATCTTCGCCGACGTCATCACCTTGGTCGCGCAGTCGGCTTCGCTCGTCCAGTCGAGGCTGACCTGACCGGTGGCGGTCATCAGCATCATGTCGTGCGCCATGGTGCCGCGCGCACCGAGCGTCTCCCGCATCACGCGGTAGCGGCTCTTGGGCATCCACGGCATCGCGGCCAGGGTGCCGAACGGTCGGTAGCCGAGCGTCACCGCGCGCAAACCGAGAGACGCGAGCACCTGCTTGAGCTCGCCCACGTGCTTCAGGTTCTCGGCCTGCGCCTCGGTCGCCGTCTTGAACGGTGAACCTGAGAGCTCGAACTGCCCCCCCGGCTCGAGCGAGAGCGTCTCGGCGCCGCGCTGCATGGCGATCACCGGGCTGGTCGGCGTCTCGCGGAACTCGGCAAAACCGAAAGGCGCAAACCCCTGAAGCAACGCGCCGATGCCGCTGGGACCGTCGTACGCCACCGGAGTCGCCGCGTTCGACGGAACAATCAGGCGCTCATGTTCGAGCCCCAGCAGCACCGTGTCGGGAGCACGCTCCGCGCTGCGGAACAGCTGCACCAACTCAGAGACATCGCCAATCGGCTGGTGCTCAGTCTGTTTCGCGTCCAACGACATGGAAGAAGTGGGCGCTTATAACGTTGACCTTCTCATCAGCCACCACTTCCGCGTGATCCCCACCATTCCCCCTGCAGGAGGCCCAGCCGATCTCCTCACCGGAGCAGCGTTCCCGATCCGTGCGTTTCTCCTCGTTCTCAAGACCCCGAAGCTGCTCGGGCTGTCCTTGCTCTGCGCGTTCGTCACGGCGTTCACGCTGATGGGCACCGCGGTCGGCGCGTGGTCGTTGGGGCAATATCTCTCAGCGCTTCTCATCGGCGCAGATGGAGGCTGGCAGCACGCGGCGTCGATTGGCCTGGGCTTCGTGTTCTTCGTGGTGCTGTTCGCGATCGGTGCGCTCACCTTGCCGAACTTGCTGCTCGCGCCGCTGCAGGATCCGCTGTCAGAGGCGACTGAAGAGAAGTGCGGCGACTTCACAGCCCCGCCCTTTTCTCTCGCGCACACCGTCAAGGGCACGCTGGTGTCGCTGCGTCATACGCTCGCGCGGCTGTTGCTCATGACGCTCGGATCGTTGGTGCTGTTGCCGCTCAACCTCATCCCCGTCGCCGGCAGCGTGCTGTACGTCGTGCTCAGCGCCACGTGGTCGATGTTCTGGCTCTCGGCAGAACAACTCTCGAACCCGATGGCGCGACACTTCCGCCCCTTCAGGGAGGTGCTGCGCGTGGTGCGTCAGCGCCTCTCCCTCTCGCTCGGCTTCGGGGCGGCGCTCTTCGTGATGCTGTGGGTGCCCGTCGTGAATTTCTTCCTCATGCCGCTCGCCGTGGTGGCCGGCACGCTGCTGTACCGCTCGCTCGACCGCGTCAATGCTTTCCCACCCCAAACGGGGACTGAAGACCGTCGAGGCACGTTGGGCGTTCCTTGAAGGGTCGGGGGCTGCTCGTTAGGCTCGATTTCTGTTTCAAGTTGTTTCCCTCAGGAAAGAAGACTCCATGCGCATTTTCCGTCGTGTTGCTGTGATCGCCGCGCTGCTCCTGGCGTGGGCGTTTTCCGGCAACGACCGCATTCCGCTGACCCTCGCCATGTCTGACGCGCTCGCTGCCCCGCGTGGCGACGACAAAGATCTCAAGGGCCCCCACGAGCTCTCCGCCTTGCGAGTGCTGACCAAGGTCATCCACTACGTGAAGGAGAACTACGTCGACCCCAAGCGCATCAAGCCCCGGGAGATGCTCGTCGCGTCGCTCGAGGCGGTCGAGAAGTCGGTGCCTGACGTGATGGTCGACGGCAACGCCGATCAGGGTCGTGTGCGCGTCAACGTGAACGGCAAGATCAAGGAATTCGACATCGGCCACGTCGACTCGTTGTGGAAGATGAGCTTCACCCTCAAAGACATCTTCGACTTCGTCAGCCACAACATGCGGCCGGTCGAAGACTCGCGCGAGGTCGAATACGCGGCGATCAACGGCATGCTGCAGACGCTCGATCCCCACTCGGTGCTGATGCGCCCCGAGATGTACCGCGAGATGAAGCTCACCACGAAGGGTGAGTTCGGCGGCCTGGGCTTCGTGATTCAGATGCGCGAGGGCGTGCTCACCGTCGTGAAGGTGCTGCCCAAGACGCCCGCGTTCCGTGCGGGCATCAAGAGAGACGATCAGATCCTCAAGATCGGTGAGGAATCGACGGTCAACATGGACTTGAACGAGGCCGTCGGGAAGCTGCGCGGCCCGGTCGATTCGAAGATCACCATCACCGTCAACCGCAAGGGGTGGGACAAGCCCCAGCAGATGACGGTCACCCGCGCGTTGATCAGCATCGAGTCGATTCAGAGCAAGATGCTCTCGCAGAACGTCGGCTACGTGCGCGTGAAGAACTTCCAGGGCAACACCACGCGCGATCTCGAGACGGCGCTCACGGAACTGGGAGAGCAGGCGAAGAAGAGCGGCTCGCCCCAGGGCCTCAAGGGACTCGTGCTCGACCTGCGAGGCAACCCCGGCGGTCTGCTCGATCAGGCCATCCAGGTGTCCGACAAATTCCTCTCCTCAGGCACCATCGTCAGCACCGTCGGCCTGTCTGACAAGCTACGTGAAGAGAAGCGCGCCCATCAAGACGACGAAGACGATCTCTTCCCCATCGCGGTGCTCGTGAACGCCGGCAGTGCGTCGGCTTCCGAGATCGTGGCCGGGGCGCTCAAGAACCAGAACCGCGCGGTGATCATCGGGCGCCAGAGCTTCGGCAAGGGCTCGGTGCAGGTGCTCTACGACTTCCCCGACGACAGCGCGCTCAAGCTCACCATCGCCAAGTACCTCACGCCGGGCGACGTCAGCATTCAGGAAGTCGGCATCACGCCCGACATCCAGCTCGTCCCCACGCGCGTCACCAAAGACCGCGTCGACGTCTTCGCGCCGCGCAAGAGCATGGGCGAGGCCGATCTCGAGTCGCACTTCGCGAACCCCGACAACAAGGCCGCCGCGAAGAAGCGCGACGACGTGCTCCTGCGCGAGAAGCCGCAAGACACCGTGAAGTACCTGAAGGAAGAGAAGAAGGTCGCGAAGGCCGAGCCGAAGGATCCGAAGGCCCCTGCCCCCGCGCCGAAGGGCGGCAAGAACATCATGACCGACTCCGAGACCCACGACGAAGAGCTCGACGATCAGCTCGACGCCGAGAGCCAGGACGAGGTGAAGGAAGACTTCGAGGTCACCTTCGCGCGCGAGTTCCTCCTCGCCGCGCCGCAGCTGCGTCGTGACGAGCAGCTCAAGGCGGGCAAGAACTTCGTGCTCGAGCGCCGTCAGATGGAAGAGAAGCGCATCGCCGACGCCATCACCGGCCTCGGCATCGACTGGACGCCTGGCGAAACGCCGAAGAAGGTCGAGCTCACCAGCTCTCTGAAGCCCACGTCCGACAAGAAGATCGCGGCTGGCGAGACGGTGCCCCTCGAGCTGACCGTCGAGAACAAGGGTGCCGAGTCGGTGCGACGCCTCCGCGGGTGGATCGAGAGCGACAACGGCTTCCTCGATCGCCGTGAGTTCCTCTTCGGCCAGGTGAAGCCCGGCGAGAAGAAGACGTGGACGGTGAACGTCAAGATCCCGAAGGATCTCGCCTCGCGCCGCGATGGTGTCAGCGTGAAGCTGCAAGACGACTCGGGCGTCGTCGCTGAGAACACGGCGGGTGAGCTCACCATCGTCGAGCAACTGCGCCCCCAGTTCGCGTTCACCTGGTCGATCGTCGATGACTGTCAGGCCTGTAACGGCGACGGCCTCGTGCAGCGCGGCGAGTCGGTGTGGGTGACCGTCGACGTGACCAACGTCGGCGCCGGCAAGGCGATGGACGTGTTCTCGAGCGTGCGCAACGGCGGCGACGCCAACGTGTTCATCGAGAAGGGCCGCTTCAAGCTCGGCGAGATCCCGTCGGGTGAGACCCGCTCGTCCCGCTTCCTGCTCGAGGTCAAGAAGGGCCTGCGCGCCGATGAGTTCCCGCTCAAGTACGCCGTCATCGACGAGCCGCTCGAAGAGTTCACGGCCGACAAGATCATCATCCCCGTCGCGCCCGAGGGCAGCCCGTCGATCACCTTCGAGCCCAGCAAGCTCACCTCACGCATCGCCGACAAGGCCGAGTTCTTCGCGTCGGCCGACGGCAAGCGCGCGCTGGGTCGCCTGCCGAAGGGCGCCGTCGTCACCGAGCTGGGTCGCAGCACCACGATGGCGAAGATCGAGTGGGAAAAAGACCGCCCGGTGTTCGTGCGCGTGAGCGATCTGCGCGACGCGAAGGGCCAGAAGCCCGGCCCCGCGAAAGACGTCGAGTGGAACCACTTCCGTACGCCGGCGCAGATCTCGATGAACGTCGACCCCTCCCAGGGCGGCGCGGTCGTCGAGTCCGAGAAGTTCACGCTCTCGAGCGTGGTGACCGACCCGCAGCTCCTCGACGTGTTCGTGCTGGTGAACGACCAGAAGGTCTTCTTCAAGGGCGCCACGCCTGAAGATCAGGGCAAGGTGAAGCTGACCACTGAGTTCTCGCTCAAAGAGGGCAACAACCTCGTCACCGTCGTCGCCCGCGAGTCGCAAGACTTCGCGAGCCGAAAGTCGGTCGTCATTCGTCGACGCCCGGCCGCGGTCGCACAGAAGGCCGGCGAACCGTCGACTCAGGCCAAACCCTGACGCAGACGGAAATTGAAGGGGTACGGCGGCGGGACTAGGGTTTCACCTATGTTCCGTCGCCTGTGGCTCGTGATCGGTGTGCTGGGGTCCGCCACCGCTTTCGCCGACGCCTACGACTTCAAGGTGTACCAACTCGGCATGCCGGAAGGAGCGCGCGGCAGCGTTGCACCCAAGGTGCCTGCGGCCAACGCGAACTTTCGAGCGTTTGCGCGTCGACTTGCGGCGGCGATGAGCTCAGTCAACCTGATGCCACCAGAGACGCTGGGTCACTCGGCCTTCGCGATCTCCGCTGAGCTGTCGGTGGTCGATCTCCAGGGCGCTACCGAAATCACGCAGATGCCAACCGAGCGACAGATGAACGGCGCGCTTCTGCTCCCGTCGATTCACCTCCGCAAAGGCCTGCCATGGAGCTTCGAGGTCGGTGTGCGCGCTGCCTGGTTCGAGAAGAGCCGCATGGGCACGGGGACGCTCGAGCTGAAATGGGCGCTCAACGAGGGCTTCACCTACCTGCCTGACATCGGCGTTCGTGGGTACGTCACGAAGATCCTCAACAGCCGAGACTTCGACGTGACGACTGGTGGTTTCGACCTCGGCATTGGCAAGCAGTTCGCCATCGCCGGAATGGTCACCCTCACGCCCTACATCGGGTGGAACCTGGCCTTCGTGGGCGCATCGACGGGCAACGTGGACTTCAACCCGACCCGATCTCTGAGAGACGCCGACCAGCCGGGCGCTCAGTTTGATGACTACTACGTGTTCGACTCCGTGCTCGCCGCGCAGAACACCAACAACCGGTTCTATGGCGGCCTGCGCCTCATCGCCGGCTACGTGATGATCGGCTACGAGTTCAGCTACACCGCGCTCGGCTCGTTCAACGACACGACCATCGGCACAGTCGATCTCACCAAGCAGCCGGTACTCGCCAACAACTTCACGCTCGGCTTCGACTTCTAAGGGCGTCAGCTCGAACCCAGCGCACCGAGTTCCTCCCGCAGCGCGCCCGGTCGGTTGGTGATCACATCGTTGACGCCCATGGCGCGCAGCCGTCGTGCCTCGCTCACGTCGTCGACCGTCCACACCGCCACCGACCAGCCTCGGCGGTGCCAGCGATTCACCCGCTCCGCCGTCACCTGAGAGAAGTGCGGGTGCACCGAGGTCAGTGCGGTGACCGGCAACCAGAACCAGGCCTGCGGAAGCCACGGCAGGTCGGGGTCGATCAAGAACCCGCGCCGCAAAGACGGGTACGCGCGCGCCAACCGCACCAGGCAATAGGGATTGAAGCTCGAGAAGAAGACCCGCTCCTGCTGGTGGCGATCGACCACCTTCGAGGCCGCGTTGAGCGCGAGGCCTTCGTCGTCGAAGGTGATGCACTTCAGCTCGACGTTGATCGCCACGCGCGATGGCAGTGCGTCGAACACGTCATCGAGCAGCGGCATGCGGGCAGGTGCGAAGCCCAGCCGGGACCCCACGTCGAGCTGCTTGAGCTTTCGGTACGGGGTTCGCCGCACATCCCAGTGAAGACCGCAGAGCCGGTCGAGCCACTCGTCGTGACAGACCACCAGCTCGCCACTGCCACACTGAATGACGTCGAGCTCGACCCCATCGGCGCCCTGCTCGACCGCGCCGAGCAGCGCGTCGAGCGTGTTCTCGGGGAAGTCGGCGCTCGCCCCGCGGTGACCGAGGATCCGCATCTCAGGGTGCTCCGGTCGGCAGGTTGCGCGAGGGCAGAGGCTGAGGCACTGTAGGTCCCATGGGCGGCATCGGAAGCGGCGAGCTGATCATGCTCGCGATCATCATCGTCATCGTCTTCTCCGCGTCGCGCATGAGCGCCCTCGGCAACTCGCTGGGCAAGTTCGTGTACTCCTTCAAGAAGGCCTCGACCGGTGACGGCTTCGTCGACGTGAAGCCAGCATCGCCCCGCCTCGAGAAGGGCACCGTTGACGGGCAGGTCATCGACTCTCCGCCGAAGCGCTGAGGCGCGCGGCGAGTTCCCGCACCGAGAGGTGCACCTTTCCATCGGTCGACAGCTCGCGCAGGTCAGCAGGCCCGAGGAGCGGCACGATCTTCACGCCGGTCTCGGGCGGCAGGTACGGGTTGAACACCAGCGCTTTGCGCACCGCGGGTCGGTTGTTCCATCGCGGCGACTTCCAGATCTCGATCAGCGGCTCGGGGCGCGCGGGCCGACGGCTGGCGATGCGCACCACCAGTTCTTCCGTCAGCCGGGCGTTGCGCAGCACCTCACGAATCACCGCCGGGTTCGAGGCGATGGCGAAGCGAGAGAGCTCATCGGGGTTCTTCGTCAGCCGCGCACGTGACTTGAGAACGCCCAGCGGCAACGTGAACAACTTCGCGTCGGCGCGCGCCGCCGCGTCGGCCTCGTACGACATCACCGCTTCGCCCTCGGCGAAGACCAGCGTGACCTCTTCGTGCTCATGCAGCGCCGCGACCTGTCGCAACGTCGCGAGGTGCGGAATGAGCTCGCCGTCTTCTTCGAGCGCGCGCATGAACGACGGCAGCAGGCGCATCGCGGGTTCCCAGCGCTCGACCGAGAGGCGCATCACGCCGAGCAACAGCTCACTCGCACGCGGAGGGTCGAGCTCTCCGAGCGCACGCGCCGCTGCCTTTCGCTGAACCTCGTGACCGCCAGCCAACGCGTCGAGTCGCCTCAGCACGACGCGCGCCAGCTCCGGCTCTTCGTCGACCAGGCCCGGCACCACGCCCTCAGGGGTTGGACGCGGTGGATCCCGCTGGGACGGCACGCGCAGTGACCCGAACCCGGAAGCCGCGCATCTCAGGTGGGTATTCGGTGAACGGGACGACGAAGGCGGCGGCAGAGTCGGGAGGAACGACGAGGGCGCGCTTCTCGACGCGGCGATTGAGCGCCTCGAGGGCCTCGACGCCGTCGATGAGGAAGATCTCTTCGGGTGTGGCCGGCTCGCCGGACCAGCTCTCGGCCGACCGCACCACCTTGTCACCTTCGACGAGCTCAGCCTTCACCAGCACCTTCACCGACCCGCTGCTGCGGTTGACGATCTCACCACGCACGAAGAAGACCGAACGACCGGCGCGGGTCTCGTAGAGGCCGTTCGACACGTCTTGCGCCACGAATTCCACGTTCGGCGTGAAGGTGTTCTTGAGCGTCTCGGTGACCGATTCGCCGCTCACCTTCCCCTCGTTCAAGAAGGCCGACCCCACCACCACCAACCCGACCACCAGCACGGCGGCGATCACGATGTTGACGACAATGCCCACCACTCCACGACGACGGGGGCCATCGGGGATCTCAGCTGGTACGACCGGCCTGGCCGCGACGGGCGGAAGCGCGGTCGGGGCGGCAGGCGCTGGCGCTGCTTCCGGCGGCGGAATGTCGGGCAGCGTCGAGGGGGGGGCCGATGCGGCAGGCGGCAGATCGAACATCGAACGCGCCGTCGCCGTGTCCATCGCGGGAGCGGCAGAGCCGGGTGCCGCCGAATCGGTTGGAGCACCAAAGAAACCATCGGGGCTGTCACCCGACGAGCCAAACGGGCTGCCGACCGGAGCGCTCGACTGACGAAACGCAGGCGCAGGAAAGGCTGGCGGCGGCACTGCGCTCGGAGGACTGAAGGCGAAGGCCGGCGTCGACGTCGCAGCAGGAGCCGACGGCATGGGCGGGAGCGCCGGCACCAGAGGGGAGACCGCGGCGGGTGCTGCAAAGTTCGAGAAGTCGAAGGCGGCCGGGGCAGGCGCCTGTGGGGCCGCGAAAGCAGGCGGCGCGATCGCGCTGAAGTCGAACGGCGCCGGTGCCAGCGAGGCCGCAGGCGGCGGCACATACGCAGGCACGGCGGGCACCGTGGGTGGGCTCGCTCCGGGTGGGCGCAGCGAGGTGAAATCGAACGCCCCGCCACTGGTTGGAGGGGCGACGGCGGCCACTGCTGGCTGCGTGAGCGCCGTCGATGAACCAGGGGCCGATTGAGGAAACAGCGGCGGTCTCACTCCCAGATCGGGAGTTCGGCTCGCCTCGACCCCCAGTGCAAAAACGCCCGGGCGCGTCACCTCGATCGTCGGGCTCTCTTCACCTGCACCAAAGCGCGCAAACGGGTCGGGGGCTGCTCGGGGCGCCGGTGGCGCTTGCAACGCTGGCACCGTCGCCGTCGTGGCCGGTTGCGCCATGTCTCGGGTGACGCGGAACGTGTGGCCACACTTGGTGCAGCGGACCTTCACGCCCTTGTCGGTGACCTTGTCGTCCGGAATCTTGAACCGGGTCTGGCACTGCTCGCACTTGACGATCATCGCGACGGCCACAGCCTAGCCTGTTCCGAAACGAAATCGCGTGGTTGGCACCAAACGAGGTCGGTGGTACAGCCATCGCGCACTGCGTCAGGGGTTTCCGTCATGAGTGAAGCGCAATCGACCGCTCGAGATCCGAGGGTCATCAAGCGGTACACCAACCGGAAGCTCTACGACACCGTCGAGAGCCGCTACGTCACGCTCGACGAGATCGCTGAGATGGTGAAGCAGGGCGTCGAGGTGCAGATCGTCGACAACCGCACCAAAGAAGATCTCACCTCGGTGACGCTGGCGCAGATCGTCTTCGAAGAAGAGAAGAAGAAGAACCAGATGCCGCTGTCGGTGCTGCGTGAGATCATCCGCCAGCCGGGCGAGCGGCTGAACGACTTCATCTCGACGCAGGTCAGCCCACGCGTCGAGGCCATGAAGCACGAGGCGGGCGCGCGCATCAACACGCTGCTCGGTCGAGAGGCCGAGGGTGAGCTGTCGCCTGCCGCCCTGCTCACGCAGTCGCAGAAGATCTTCGAAGGCTGGCAGAAGCAGGTCGACGAGCGCGTGAAGACCGCGGTCGAGAACGTGGTCGGCAACCTGCCGGCGCTGGGTCGGGACCTCTCGACGCTCGTGCAGCGCATCGAGCAACTCGAGCAGAAGATCGCTCAGCTCGAGGCTGAAAAGCCGGCGCCGTCGAAGAAGAAGTAACCGTCAGCGAGCGCGCTCGACGCGCTCAGCCACCGTCTGCAGCAAGGTCGCGCCGCGGCTCCAGGGCGCGTGCTCCCAGATGGTCTTGCCGTGGCTCTGCGCTTCGTCGATCTGCACGTTGAGGCTCATTGGCTCGGTCACCCGCCTGGGGAAGTAGCGCTTGAGCTTGTCGACGATCTCGTCGGACATCTGGGTCTTCCGGTAGAGGGTCGGCACGATCTGCGTCACGCGAAGCTTTTCGTGGCCGTACTCCTTCGAGACCCGCTCCACCGTGGCCACCATCTCGGCGCAGCCATCGAGCGCGAGGTAGGTCGTCGCGACGGGGATCACCACCTCTTCAGCCGCGAGCAGCACGTTGGTGGTCACCAGACCGAACGACGGCGGCGCGTCGAACACGATCACGTCAAATCGATCTCCAACGCCGGCCAGCCGACGGGAGAGCAGGCGCTGCGGCTCGGGCATCGTCGCCGCGCGCATCGGGAAGTCGGCCATCTGCTTCCACGCGGGGACGAGCCAGAGGTTCTCGACTGCCGTCGCGCGGCTAACCGCGGTGGCCTCGACGCCATCGCCGACGAGCAGGTCGAACACCGTCAGGCCGCCCCCACGCACGTCGACGCCCAGCGTCTTCGCGGCGTGGCCCTGGGTATCGAGATCGACGAGCAGCACGCGCTGCTTGCGCTTTTGGGCAAAGAAGGCGGCGATGTTGACGGCGAGGGTGGTCTTGCCCACCCCACCCTTCTCGTTGATGAAGGCGATCCGGCGCGTCACTTCTTCTTCGCTTCGGTGAGCTGGTCGATCTTTCCCTCGAGGCTGCCGAGGATCTTCTCGAGCTCGTCGATCTTCTCGCGCAGCGTCTCGAGGTCGGCGGTGGAAGGGAGGTTCATCGCCGAGAGGGCCGTGCGAATGCTCTTGTCGAGCGTGCCCTTCGCCGAGAGCCCTCGCGACACGATGGTCTGAATGCCTGAGATGAACTTCTCGTTCGACATAAGCTGCTGCACCAGCTTGCCGATGCGCTCCTCACCGGTCGCCACGAGCTTCTTCATCATCGGGTTGTCTTTCAGCATGGCGGCGGATGCTGCGTTCCACGTCACGCCATGTCAATGTGGCTTTCGCCGTGCGCGCCGAACTGTCCGACAAACGTCTCCTCGTGGTGACGGGCAAAGGTGGAGTGGGAAAGACGACGATCGCTGCGGCGCTCGCCGTGCAAAGCGCGCGCGAAGGCAAGCGCACGCTGGTGTGTGAGGTGAACACCAAGGAGCGCATCTCCCAGATCCTGGGTCGCCCTGAGGTCGGCCCGGAGGTCACCGCGCTCGACGAGAACCTGTGGGCCGTCGACGTGCGCCCCGCCGAAGCGATGCGCGAGTACGCATTGATGCTGTTGAAGTTCGAGAGCATCTACAACGCGGTCTTCGAAAACCGCGTGGTGCGATATTTCCTTCGCTTCATCCCCTCGCTGCAGGAGCTCGTGCTGCTGGGCAAGATCCTCTACCACGTGCGCGAGAAGCGGCCCGACGGCTCGTGGAGGTTCGATCGCGTCATCATCGACGCTCCGGCGACCGGGCATGCCGTGACGTTCTTCTCGGTGCCGCAGGTGATCCTCGACACGGTGCCGCCAGGCGCCATGAGCGACGACGCGACGTGGATGCGCGATCTCCTCGTCGACCCGAAGACCACCGCGGTGGTGCTCGTCTCGTTGCCAGAGGAGATGCCGGTCAACGAGACCATCGATCTCCACGACACGCTGCGCACGAGGGTGAAGATGGTGCCGCAGCTGGTCGTGCTCAACGGCTTCATCTCGCCGCGCTTCGCCGAAGGGGACGCAACGCGCGAGGGGTTGCCGCCGGCCCTGCGCGACGTGGTCCACACGCATCGGTCGCGGGCGACGCTCTCCGCCACGAGCCTGCAGAAGCTCGAGACCCTGAAGCTGCCGATTCTCACCGTCCCGCGCATGTTCACCCCCGACTTCGGCCGCGCCGCGATCGATCAAGTCGCCGCGCTCCTCGGGAGCGGCTCGTGAGCAACCCCATTCAAGACGCACTCGCCTCGAGCGACGTGCTGATCACGGTCGGAAGTGGTGGCGTGGGCAAGACGACTCTGGCGGCCTCCATCGCCCTGCGCGCCGCGATGGAAGGTCAGGGCTCTCTGGTCTGCACCATCGACCCCGCGCGGCGCCTCGCCAACTCGCTGGGCCTCGAGGCGCTCGGCAACGCCGAGACCGAGATCGCTCAGGCCACCTTCGCGAAGGCCGGCCTGTCTCCGCGCGCACCGATGCGGGCGATGATGCTCGACATGAAGCGCACGTGGGACGAGCTGATCGAGCGCCGCGCCCCGCCCGACAAACGCGAGAAGATCCTCAACAACCGCTTCTACCAATCACTCTCGAGCGCGCTCGCCGGCAGCCAGGAATACGTCGCGATGGAGAAGCTCTGGGAGCTGCGCACGCAGCGCGACTACCCGCTCATCGTGCTCGACACGCCGCCGACCGCGCACGCGCTCGACTTCCTGGACGCGCCCAACCGCATCCTCGACTTCCTCGACAACGACGCGTCGAAGTGGCTGCTGACGCCGGCGCTCGCGGCGGGAAAATTCGGTCTGCGTCTCTTCAATCTGGGTGGCAGCTACGTCGCCAAGACCATCGCGCGCTTCACTGGCACCGAGACCCTGCAGCAGCTCGCCGACTTCATGCTCAACATCAGCGGCATGAACGAGGGCTTCCGCGAGCGCGCGCACCAGACCCGCGCGCTGCTCGAGGCGAACACCACCAGCTTCGTGCTCGTTACCGGGCCGATGCCCGAGCGACTCGACGAAGCGCTCTATTTCCACACGCTCCTGCAGCAGAACAAGATGCGGGTCGCGGCCATCGCCGTAAACCGCGTGCACGCCCCCGTTCCTGACGCACTGTGGGAAGAGGTCGCACGTCTCCCTTCACCGTTGCAACAGCAGCTCGAGCAGACCCTCAAGGAAAACGACCACCTGGCTCGGCAAGACGCGCGCGGCATCGCGAAGCTGCGCGAGGCCTGTGGCTCGACGCCGATGGTGCTCATCCCGCGGTTCGAGCTCGATGTGCACGATCTCTCCAGCTTGTACGAGACGTCGAAATGGCTGTGGGGCGAACGCACGCTCGAAGAGTTGAACGCCACTCGTTAAGCTCAGGAACTCGCCTCACGAGGTCGGTGTCGGTGGTTCGTCTCTTTCGAGAAAGCGAACGGTTCATGCGCGCGTCGCGTTGGGTGTTGGGAGTTGTCGCCTTCGTCGTCGGTTCTGGCTGCGTTCACACCCGAGGCAACGGGCTCGCGACGCCCGACAATGCGCACGAGGTGAAATTCGACGAGGTCGTCATCACCGGCGATCTCGAGCTCGAGAAGCTGAACGATGAAGAGCTCTTCGCCGCCGCCACGTCTTTCTACGCGGCAGAAGACTACGCGCAGGCCGCTCGCTACTTCGGCCGCATCTGCGACTTCCATCAGAACTCGAAGCACTACCGCCCAGCGCTCTACAACGCGGGCCTCGCGCTCGAGAAGACGAAGTCGTGGGACGACGCGTGGGTTCGCTTCTCGGCGCTCTCGGATCCCGCGAAGGGCACCGGTGACTCGCTCGACGCCGCGTTCCGCGTCGCGGAGTGCGACTACCACCTCGAGCGCTACCTGGATGCTGAAGACATCTTGAAGACCATCGCCGATCGCACCGACCTTGGATCGGACAAGCGCATCGAGGCCCGCGTGCAGCAAGGCATCTGCGAGCTGGAGATGGGCAACAAAGACGCAGCCGAGGCCACCCTGCGCTCGGTGCTCACGTATTGGAACGGGCTGCCCGACAAAGATCTCGTCGACGACTACTTCCCCGGTCAGGCGCAGTTCTTCCTCGGGGAAATCTTCCGCCTTCACTACGAGAGCGTCGAGCTCGACGGCAACAAGTCGACCGAGAAGCTCGCTGAAGACCTCGAGTACAAGTCGGAGCTGCTGCTCTCGGCGCAGGGCCATTACCTGCGCGCGATTCGCGTGGGCAATGGTTACTGGGCAACCGCATCGGGCAATCGCATCGGCGGGCTCTACGAGAACATGTACGAGCACATGGTGAACGCGCCGTCTCCGGTCGAGCTCAAGGGTCCCGAGCAGGACGTCTACAAGGCCGAGCTTCGCAAGAAGATCCGCGTGCTCATCTCGAAGGCGATCACCGTCTATGAGCGCACGCTCGAAGCCGCCGAACGCATCGGTGCCTCGAGCCCGTTCGTGCAGCAGACGCGCGAGAGCCTCCAGAAGATGAAGGAGCTGTTGTTGGCCGAGGCGAAGGCTGAAGAGGCCGAGAAGGCGGCGAACGGCGTTCCCGGCAGCTGATGCAGGTAGGCTCCGTTTCGTGGAGCCGCTCTTTGCCGCGCAGGAACTCGAGTCCATCCGCGCGTACCATGACCCCTTCTATCGGGTGGCGGCGGTCGACTTGCTGCTGTGGCCGGTGCTACTCGTGGTGTCGGCGCGCTGGCTGACGCGCCCGCTGTATGCCCTCGCCGCGCGATTCACTGCGCGCGTTCGGTCGCCGGTGCTCACTCTCATCTGGAGCGGTGACGCCTGGGCCACCAGCCTCGCCTTCGCCCTGCTCTACTTCGGGCTCTTTGCGCTCATCTCGCTGCCGATCGAGGTGTGGTTCGGCTTCGTGCGCGAACGGGAATTCGGGCTGAGCACCGAGACTTTCAGCGCGTTCGTGGTTGATGGGTTGAAGAAGCAAGGGCTGCTGGTGCTGTCAGTGTCAGCGCTCACCTTCGGCCTCTTCGGCATCGCGCGACGCACGACGAAGTGGTGGTGGCTGGTCGGCATTGCGGCCAGCGGCGTGTTGGTGATCTCGACCGCGATGGATCCTTATCGAGGCAAGCTCTACCTCGACCAGGCGCCACTCGAAGCCGGCCCGCTGCGGACACGACTCGTC
>JBILUC010000188.1:0-2642 GCA_044371205.1 Archangium sp. | reverse complement strand
GAATCATGGGCTTGCGCCTCTTTCTGCATTTGCGCGTGTTGGACGAGGACTCGGCCGAATTGCCCAAGGAACTCGGCACCTTGAGTGCCGAACTGCGTTTGCGCGAGGTCCCACGGAAGTCGGTCCAACGGCCTCGGTGGCGCGGGCGGATCCACGTCGTCGCTGGCCTCCAGCGCGAGCAGGCGCCGCGCCCGCGAGTAGTCGGGGTTTCGGGCTCGCCACGCTTCCTGCTGCACCCGCTCGCGCTCGGCCTGGCACTCGGGCTTCGAGCACGCGCGCTGTCGCGCGCCGACTCGAGCGTCAGGGCGAAACCACTTTCGGCAGAAGCGACACGGGCGCGGCCGGCGATGCATTCCGCAGCAGTCGCACGCTCAGCACCGACGACAACTCCTCCGCTCAGGTCGCTCGCGCGACCTTCACGACCGCGGCGCTTCGCGCCGCGCTGGACGGGTCATTTCTGGAGAGCAGACCCGGTCCATTTCTCGAGAGCGCCCAAGGACGTCCTGCGCGTGTTGCCGCACTGGCCCAAGGACAGATACCTCGAGCTCGCCCCGCTGAACTTCGCCGCCACGCGCGCGCGCCTCGACGCCACGCAGCTTGAGGCTGAGCTCGGCCCGCTCACCGTGCCCGCGGCCACCTGAACCGGGCGCGGCACCCACCGCGATCGTCACGCCGCGCTCAAGCACCGGCTCGTGCATCGGTTACCCAGGTCGACTCGCGACGACTTCACTGCGGCGAGACACCGCCGCGCGTCCTGCTCGTTGAACACCTTTCGGCCTGCCATGCGTGCGCGACCCCCTGAAAGCGCGGAGGCTGCGCGAACGGCTGGCCGCGATCATCCCGGTGTCGCTGATTGCTCACTTCGCAGCATACGAGTAGCTGGGAACGCTCATCCCAGTTTGGGCCATGCGTCGCACAAATACCGGTGACTGGAGGAGCGGCTCCGGAGAGAGTCAGTCCCAACGCGTCAGCGAGGCAGACACACGCCTCCTTCGAGAGAACGGGGGCCATGAGACAGAACGTGACAGTCGAAACCTGCACGACACGCACTGACAGGGCCGCAGGGTAACTCGCACGTTCGATCGACCACGCGGCCAGCAACGTCGCGGTGCGACAGGCACTGCTTAGGCGTTGGGCAGGACGATGAGTCGGCGCACCGCTCCCCGAAACGCAAGTTGGCACCCGCTGAAGGGGTTCTGGCCTTCTCGCAGGCAGCAAGTGCGATCGCCAGCGCAAACCAAAGACACCGCGAATGGAAGCATCGCCCGATCATGGCGGTGCACCGAGGATCACGTCGTGGCGCCGCCGATAGGATCCACTGCGAGTCAGGTCTTCGAAGCCGATCGCTCGACTCTCCGAGCCGCCCTCGATGGGCTCTAGTCCATTCCACCAGACGTCATGAGCATAGTCCGTGTGCCCTAGCTCGTGAGCAAGGATGTTGACCAGCGTAGTTACATCGAGCCCGAAGTACTTGCTCAGGAGCGCAGAGCTAACATCCTCGTCGTAGGTGATGACGACTGACGCAGGCTGACGCGGTTGGCATCCCGATGCCTTGGAACCAGGCGTGTAGTCAGTGAATGCGCCCTTCTTGAAGCCAGGTTCCTCGCGAAACGAGATAAGGATGTCATCGCTTTCGTCAAGGGCTCGGATTGTGTCGCCAATTAGCGGGTTGGCGATCAACGCGTCGATTGCGTCTCGCTGGCGCCGAGTGGGATTGATGAACCGACGTCCGTCCGGGTCCACGTACCTCAGTGGGGTGTTCGCGGCGTACGAGTAGGTCGGGACGCCCATGCCAGTTTGGGCCATGCCAGCGACGTAACCGGGCGAGCGGGAAAGCGGCTCTGGGGAGAGCCAACTCCCGATGGTGGAGTCGTAGTCGCGGAAGCCGAAGTGCGTGAGTCGCGTGTCGTTGTCGAACACGCCACCAGCGAAGATGAAGGGCTGAAAGCCAGGATTGCTGTCTGAGACGACGTTGCCCCACGCGTCGCACTCGATGCGCTGCGCGACAGCACCCGTGGCTTCGTTGACGACCAACTTCACCGTACCGAGGTGATTCTTCACGTACGCGTACGTCACGCCGCCGCGCACCATCGCGTCAGGGCTGTGTCCCTCACTCGCGTAGATGAAGCGACTGGTGACCGCGCCCGAGGCGTCGACTTCAGCCACCACTCGGTATTGGCCGTCGTAGACCCAGCGTGCAGTCACGACGCCATTCCGTGTTCGAGCGATGCGGCGCTGGCGACCGTCGTACTCGTAGCCGACCACCGTACGGTCCGGCAGCGTCACCGACTTGAGCGCGCGCCCTTCGTGCACGTACTGGGTCGTCTGACCACCGACACTCATCGACAGCCGGCTGCCCATCGCATCCCACGTGTACGTCGTGGCGCCGCGACTCAGCAGCCTGTCCTGCGCATCGTAGGTGGAAGGGAGACCGTTCTCGGTGAGGCGGTTGCCGTGCGACGAGTACGTCCACGTCGTCGCCGGGCCACTGTTGACTGACACCGACGTGAGTCGTCCTTGCGAGTCATTCGTGTACACGAATTGAGACGCGACGCCCTCGACGACTTCATTGACGAGGACGATGCGCCCGGCCGCGTCGTAGGTGAGGGCCTCGGAGTACAGCGACGGCACCGAGCGCGAAG
>JBILUC010000119.1:0-9949 GCA_044371205.1 Archangium sp. | reverse complement strand
CTGCTTCTGCGCATCGCGCTGCTCGACGGTGCGCGAGGTCGAGTCGACCGCGGTGACGTTCGACATCTCGGTGAGCCCGAAGAAGGTGCGCAGCCGCGCGGTGCGGCGGCGGGTGGCGGCGAGGCGCACGGCCACCCCGTACAGCCAGGCGTGCGGCACGTCGGCGCGCTCGAAGTCGGCCGTCTTGCTCAGCGCGATGACGAAGAGTTCCTGCAGCAGGTCATCGGCGTCGAGGTTGGGGGCCAGCCGGGCCATGGCCTGACGCAGGCCCGCGCCGTGGGTGAGGTAGAGCTTTCGCAGCTCCTCGACGGGGGCGCTCGCGTGCGTCATGGCCGAGTCGAGAATCATCACCGATTCAGGGAGTGCGGAAGCCCGCTGCGAGCTTCAAAGAAAGTGAAGTCACGTGCCGAAGCGGATCTCGACGCCTCCGAGCACCCCTCCGGCCCACGGCAGCAGCTCGAGCACGGGGCCCAGGTTGGTCACCGAGAAGCGCTCGGTGCGCCATCGGGCGCTCGCAAAGGCCCGAAGTTGCAGGGAAATGGGCCCCCAGAGCTGGAACGAGGCGGCCGCGGTGCCGACGCCGCCGAACGAGAAGAGCTCGGTCTGAGCGGGCTCGTCGATGCCGGTCGATGCGGCGGTGAGGCGCCACCCGCGCAGACCCAGCAGCACCTCGAGGCGCAGCCGGGTGAAGGGTTGAAACGCGACGCGCGCCTGCACCGAGAGCCACTGAGCAGTGGAGGTGACGGTGGCGGGCTCGACGGCCCGGCTGCGCGAGCTCTCGAGGCCCAGGTCGACCGCGAGGCCGAAGCGGCCGAAGCCGAGCGCCACGTGGGCCTGGCCGGCGCCCGTGACGGCTGCGGTCGGCCCGATGCTGCCGCCGCCCATTGCGCCGAGGTCCAACGTCACCGAAGAGGAACCGGCATCACCAGGTACAGCTGCCACCGCTGCGGAGCTCACGCCACCATCTCCCTCTCCCCCCGCGGGGGAGAGGGTCGGGGAGAGGGGTGACACTCCGCCCTCAGCGGTCACGAGCGAGACGGTGCCCCCGTCTCTGTCGTCGGATTCGGATCGGGAGAGCGCTGCAGTGTTTCCTGGGCCGCCCCGCGCGGAGAAACGCGAGCCGTTGATTCCAGGATCGCTCCGCGCAGTGAGGTCGTTGTTGCGTGCGTCGCTCCGCACAGAGAGAGACGAGTCTGTGCCCCCTGCGTCGCTCGGCGCAGCGAGAGACGAGTCGTTGTTGCGCGCGTCGCTCCGCACCGAGAGGGATGAGTTGGTGCTGCCTGCGTCGCTTCGCGCAGCGAGAGACGGGTCGTTGTTGCGATCGTCGCTCTGCACCGAGAGGGACGAGTTGGAGGTACCTGCGTCGCTTGTTGCAGCGAGAGACGAGTCGTTGTTGCGCGCGTCGCCCCGCACCGGGAGGGATGAGTCGGTGCTGCGTGTGTCGCTTCGCGCAATGAGAGACGAGTCGGTGCCTGCGTCGCTACGCGCAGCGAGAGACGAGTCGTTGTTGCGCGCGTCGCCCCGCACCGGGAGGGATGAGTCGGTGCCGCCTGCGTCGCTACGCGCAGCGAGAGACGAGTCGTTGTTGCGCGCGTCGCCCCGCACCGGGAGGGATGAGTCGGTGCTGCCTGCGTCACTTCGCGCAGCGAGAGACGAGTCGGTGCCCCCTGCGTCGCGCCGCACCGAGAGCGATGAGTTGGTGCTGCCTCCGCCGCTTCGGGCAATGAGCGACGAGTCGGTGCTGCCTGCGTCGCCCCGCGCAGCGAGAGACGAGCCGGTGCGGCCTCCGTCGCTTCGTGCAATGAGCGACGAGTCGGTGCTGCCTGCGTCGCCCCGCGCAGCGAGAGACGAGCCGGTGCGGCCTCCGTCGCTTCGCACAATGAGCGATGAGTCGGTGCTGTCTGCGTCGCCCCGCGCAGCGAGAGACGAGCCGGTGCGGCCTCCGTCGCTTCGCGCAGCGATGGACGAGTCAGTGCTTCCTGCCTCACCCCGCGCAGAGGGAGACAAGCCCCTGCTGCCTGCGTCATTCCACTCAGAGAGAGACAGCCTCACGCCTCCGTCGACCCGCATCGAGTCGGAGGGCGCGTCACCCCTCTCCCCCGCGAGGGGAGAGGGAGGTTGAGCTGTGGGCTGGGGCAAGCGCCTCGCCCACGAGACGATCAACGCCGCAAGCACGCGCTCGACCCCGGGGCAGTCACGCGCGTTCGCCGGCAACTGCCGCTCGAGCACCTCATTCCGCAACCGCCCCCGCACGTCGATGGTCGCGCCGCTGAGCCGCACGTCGACCGCGAGGCCCTTCGTCACCTCGACCACCTTCACGCCCTCACGGCCGAGCCGCTCGACCACCCGCGCCCGTTCGACGCACACCACGCCTGGCGCGACGTCGAGTGACACCTCGCCACCAGCGAGCACCAGCATGGCGAGCGTCGTCAGCATCCGGGCACCGTTCTCCCGCGTGCGTGCGGTTGAAGAAAGCTTCAAGAAATCGCCCGGCCGCTGCCTTGCGCATTTTTCGTGAAGCTGGCTGAACTGCATCGCACTTCCGCGCCGATATGACCTCACACTCGACCTGGCTCATCGGCGCCCTCGCGCTCCTCGCGTCTTCCTGTCTCACACCGGTCAACGACACACCCCTCGGGAAGGTCGACGGCGGCTCCACGGGAGGCGGCACCGCCGTGACCGGTGGCGCGGGTGGTGCGGGTGGCGGCAACACGACCGGAGGCGGCACCGCAACCGGTGGTGGTGGGAATGCGACGGGTGGTGGCTCCAACGCCTCCAGCGTCACCTGCACCACCGACGGCTTCTGCTGGGAACGCGCGCCCTTCGGCGGCACCTTTCATGGCGTGGCGGGCATCGGCCCGAGCTTCGTGATGGCGGTCGGCGAGGGCGGCGTCATCGCGCGCTACGACGGCACCAGCTGGACGTACCTCCGCACCTCGCCCGGTCGAACGCTCCGCGGCGTCTGGTTCGAGAGCACCACCCGCGGCTGGGCGGTCGGCGAAGGGGGCACCATCCTCGAGTGGAATGGCGCGACCTGGTCGCCCATCACCTCACCCACCACGAAGGACCTGCTCGCGCTTCATGGCAACGGCGCGGTGGTCTACGCCGGCGGCATCGACGTGGTGCTCAAGCGCACCAACGGCGCGTTCGAGGTCGTCCCCAACGTGCTCCCGGTGACCGATTCCCAGGTCGTGGTGCGGGACATCGCGGTCGTCGGCGCAAACGACGTGTACCTCGCGGGCACGGGCTCCAACTTCCTGAGGCACTTCGACGGCACGCAGTGGGCCGAGCTGCTCGAGCCCAGCGGCGCCTCCGGCGGGCCTTCGTCTAACGACCAGCTCTTCGGCCTCGACGTGTGCGGTGGCAACGTCTTCGTCAGCGGTACGTTCAGCGGTGAAATGAACGTCTCGTGGGTGCGCGTCAACGGCGCGTGGCAAATCGAGTGGCAGGGAGCCGGGCGCACTCTGTGCCTCTCACCCACCGAGTACCTCAACTTCGGCCGGAGCTCCTACGACGACCGCCGCGTGCGGCACGTCACCCTCGGCACGCCGAACACCAGCGTGGAACTCGCCACCGGCGTCGACTTCCGCGCCGGGTGGGCGGCAGGGGCCCGTGACGTGTGGCTGGTCGGGGCCAACGGCGCCCTCCAGCACTGGACGGGCGGCCCCCTCGCCAGCACCGACGCCGAGCGCACCGCGCGCGTCTTCGCGTTCTCGTCGACCAACGTCTGGGCCGTGCGTGCCGATGAGACCGTCGAACGCTTCGACGGCACGAGCTGGTTGCCCGTCAGCATCCCCGCGGGGGTGGGCACCGTCGGCTCGCTCTTCAGCCCGGCGCCCGACGAGGTGTGGCTCGTGCGCGGCTCGCAGGTGTTGCACCTGAAGAACGGCACGTGGGATTTCGTGAACGCGGTGCCGGCCAACACGCAGTACGTGAGCGGCCGCAGCGCGAACGACGTGTGGCTGTCGGGCGGCGCGGGCGCGGTGCTGCAGTACGACGGCACCCGGCTGGTGACGCACTTCCTGGGCTCGAGCGACAACACGGGCCCCGTGCACGTCACAGCGACGCAGACCTGGGTCCCGATGTGGTCGCAGAACGGCACGGTGCGCTCCTACCGACGGACGACGAGCGGCTGGCAGGAAGCGCCGCGCGCGTGGCGCATCGGTGGCTACGGCGACGAGGTCTACCTTGCCGACGTTGCGTTACTCCTGCGGTGGACGGCCCAGCAGACCTCGCTCGTGAGCGAGGACATGTCGTCAGGCTGGCTCACCGCGACCAGCGACACCTTGTTCGCCGTGAAGAGCACCTACGACGCAGAGGGTGTCCGCAACCAGTTGGTGCGCGTGCAGGGCAGTGTGCTGACGGCGCTCGAGATGGGCACGTCCGAGCCGCTCTCGTCTCTGTCTGCCACGCCTGATGGCCACGTGTGGGCCACCACCGAGGGTGGCGGGCTGCTCCACAAGAAACCGTGAGCGAGGGGCCGCAGCGCACGAGGCGCCGCCCGCTGTGGGGTGAACTTCAGCGACCGGCTTCGCGTTCGGCCCGCTGCGCGCGCTCGATGCTCTCGAAGAGCGCCTTGAAGTTGCCGCCGCCGAAGCCCTTGTCGCCCTTGCGCTGAATGATCTCGTAGAAGAACGGGCCCGACTCGCGGTCTTTCAAGAGCTGCGAGTTCTCCTTCATGAAGATCTGCAGCATGTACTGATGCTCTTTGTGCCCATCGATGAGGATCTGCAGCTCACGCAGTTCGTCGATCTTCTCGTCGATGCGCTTGATGCCGCCTTTGTCGAGCCGCTCGGGGAGATAGTCGTAATAGCTGCCCGGCGTACCGAGGAAGTCGAGGCCCTGCGTGGCGCGCATCGAGCGCACGGTGCCCACGATGTCCTTCACGATGAGCGCGAGGTGCTGCACGCCTTCGCCGCGTTGATCTTCGACGTACACGTTGATCTGCGACTGGCGGAAGCGCGGGCGTGACGGCTCGTTGTTCGCGAACTTCACCGTCGAGTGCGGGTCCCACATCACGGTGCTCTTGAGGCCCGTGCCGTGCTGGTCGCCGGCCTTGATGTCTTCTTCGGTGTGGAAGGCGATGTTCCAGAACTCCTCGAAGCCCATGACGTGCTTCATCCACAGCACCATCGGCTTGAGCGTGCGGAAGTTCGAGGTGATGTGGTCAATCTTCGCGAAGCCGAAGCGGTTCTTGCCGCCCTTCGGCGCCGGGTGCGCCACGAAGCCGGGGTACAGCGCCTCGTAGCCGTCGCGCTGCAGGAAGCGGAACGTCGTGTTGCCGAACGGCGTGGTGATGCTGAAGAACGCCAGCTTTCCGCCCTTCGCGTCGGTGTGCCGCTGAATCGAGTCGTCGATGATGGTGCCGCCGCGCTCCTCGAGGAGCTTGAAGGTCTTCTCGACGTCTTTGACGAGGAAGTTGATGGTGCCGACGCCTTCGGGGTGCTTGCGCAGCCAGCGCCACGCGCGGCCGCCTTCACCGACGGGAGCGCTGCAGATGAGCGTGACGTCGTTGGCGTTGAACACCACCGAGTGCTGGCGACCGGCCTTGCTCAGCTCGGGCGACGACTCGCCGAGCTCCGCGAAGTCCATCAGCTCCGTGTAGAAGCGACGGGTCCGCGCCATGTCGTGCACGTACCAGTGCACCGATTCGACCTTGATGATTCCGAGCGATTCCATGTTCGTCCTCGTGAAGTGAAGTTCAGGCGGGGGTGGCGTCAGGCTGGTTCTCGGGGCGCGCCTTCTGCACGAAGTCGAGCGTAAGGCAGCGGGTCTCGATGGAGGTCAGCGTGGGGTAGCGCGACGGCTCGACGGTCGCGAAGCGCCGGGCGCCGAAGAGCTGCGGCAACAGGCACGCGTCGGCGAAGGTGAACTGATCGCCCACCATGAACTGGCCCGACGACGCCTTCGCCATCGCCTCGAGCGCGTCGAGGCCCTGGCCGATCCACTTCTCGCACCAGGCCTTCACGTCGCCCTTGAGCACGTCGCGGACGTAGTTGTTGATCTGCAGGTTGTGCAGCGGCTGGATGCCCGAGTTCACGGTCTCGACCAGCGCTCGCATGCGGGCGCGGTCGAGCGGGCTCTTTGGAAACAGCGCCGGGGTCGGGTGCGTCTCTTCGAGGTACTCGACGATGGCGATCGACTGGGGAATCAGCGCGCCGTCATCAAGCTGCAGCACGGGTACGCCGTGCCAGGGGTTGCGTGAGACGTGCGCGGCGTCGTGTTGCTCGCCCTTCGCGAGGTTGACGGCGACGTACTCGAACGGGATGCCCTTGAAGCCCAGCGCCAGCCGCACGCGGTAGCTCGCCGAAGAGCGCCAGTAGTTGAAGAGCTTCACGGGTGTGGAGATCTCAGCCGCCAAGAACCAAGTCAAGGCGTTCTCCCTCTCCCTGCGCCAGCGGGGAGAGGGCTGGGGTGAGGGGCTAAGCTGTCATCACTCTGCCAACCCTGACGCTCTACAGCGACCCGACGTGCCCCTCCTGCTACCTCGTCGAGCGAGCGGTGCTGCCGCGCCTGATGACCGACTTCGAGGCGAGCTCGACTGGCAGCCGTTCGAGGTCGACCCGCAAACGCCCGTTGACGGTCTGCCACCCGTACGCAGCTGGTACGAAGAGTTCACGAGCGTCGCGCACGCGTTCGGCCTGACGAACTACCGCGTGCCGTCGTGGGTACCGAACATGCGGCACGTGCTCGCGCTGATGGAATACGCGCGCAGCAAGAACAAGCTCGACGCGTTTCGCGAGCACTCGCTGATCAACTACTGGGAAAACGAGTGGAACCTCGACGGTGACGAGGTGCTGGCCGAACTCGCGAAGCGCTCAGGGCTCCCAGTCAAAGCGGCGCTCAAGGCGAGCACCTCGAAAGACTGGTGGGCGAAGGTGCAGTCGGCGCGAAAGAGAGCGGTGAAGAAGGGCGTCCACGCCGTGCCCGCGCTCGACTTCGGCAAGGGCGGGCTCGTCGTCGGCGCGCAACGCTACGAGGTCTTCCTCACCGCGATGGCGCGAGCGTTCGCATGAAGGCGTGGATTCGCGCGTTCACGAGCGTCGGGCTTCCACTCACGGGAATCGTCATCTCGCTGTTCGGCTACCAGCTGTGGATGGCGCCCGCGATTCGCGACGGCTTCCGTCCCGGGTCAGACGCTCGTCGCGCTCTTCGCGCTGGTCCCGTTCACCGCGTTCCCCGCCGCGTTCTTCGCGCACACGGGGCGAATGAGCCTCAAACCGATCGCCCTCGCTCGTTCGGAGGAGGGGGTTGACACGCGCCCCATGAACCCTCTGAAGTCCCTGAACTTACTGGCGTTCGCAACTTTTTCTCTCAGCGACCGAGAAACTCCCATTCCCACCTGCTGGAGCCCCTGAAATGTCCTTCCTCTCCTCCGTTCGCAATCGCGTCTCGAGCGCCGTCAACACGGTCCGCCAGTACCAGCCCACGGTCAGCCGCGTCATCAGCGGGGCCACGACGGCGAAGAAGGTCTTCGACCAGGGCAAGAGTGCGTTCGAGTCGGCTTCGACGCTCGCGTCCCGGGGCTACCGCGCGGCGAGTCAGGCCGTTCGAGACAACCGCCAGATGAGCGTCTTCAACGGCGGCCGCCCGCCCAACGCGTTTCAGCGCCTCACGGGCCCGCTGGGCGTCGTCACCAACGCGGCCAGGACGGTGAGTGGCATCGGTACGGCCATCGGCGACGTGCGCAACGCCATTCGCACTGGCTCGCGCGCCGACATCGCCACCGCCGCGCAGTCGACCCTCGGCACCGTGCGTTCGGGGCTCTCGACGGTGCAGTCGGGCTTCCAGGCCTGGGGCGCGCGTCAGGCCCTCAACACGTACCGTGCGGCGACCGACGCCTTCCGCGCTGCGGCGCCGACCGTCGCCGCCAACGTCGCCGAAGCGGCCGGCCGTGCGGCCACGCGCACCGCGACCCTCGCGGCCACGGGGGCCACCGCCCTCGGCTCGACCACCCGCCAGGTCGCCCGCGCCGGCGCTCGTGAAGCCGCTGAGGCTGCTGCCCGCGCTGCAGGCCCGCTCGCGCGCGCCGTGACGGGCTCGGGTGGTCGCGCCGCTGCGCGCGCCGCCATCAGCGCCGGCTCGAACGCTGCCGTTCGCGCGGCCACCACCACCGCAGCCCGCGCTGCCGCGAGCACTGTCGGCCGTGCCGCGGCCCGCTTCGCGCCCGGCGTGAACGTCGCGATGGCCGCGGTCGACACGGGCATCGCCGTCGCCACCCTCGCCGACCCCAACGCCAGCACTGGTCGCAAGGTGTCGTCGGTCATCACGGCGGCCGGCTCCATCGCGGCGGCGACCAACATCCCCGTCGTCAGCCAGGTCGGTGCGGGCATCTCGGCCGTCTCGAGCTTCGTGGGCTCGTTCTTCTGACGTTTGCTCAGCTTTCGCAGTGCCCCGCGCGGGTTCCTTGAAGAAGGAGCCCGCGCTGCTTTTTTTCACGTGTATCGTCCCGCCGTTTCCACATCGACGAGGAGCTGTGCATGGCCGGCAAGAAGAAAAAGGGTGGCAGCGCCAACGGCGTCGACCGCCTGCTGAAGATCAGCCCGATGGCCGAAGCGCTCGCGCCCAAAGACATCGCGCTCCCGAAGGCGAAGGCGCCTTCGCTCGTGGGCCTCGAGGTGCACGTGCCGGCGCCCGACGATCTCATCGCCGAAGATCTCACCCGCCGCTTTCACGAGAAGGTGCGCTCCGCCGGCACCTCGCGCGACCGCAGCGAAAAGGAGCCGCTGGCTGCAGGTGACGACGTGCTCTTGAACCTCATCGGCTACGTCGACGGCAAGCTGCTGCCCTTCTCGACCCGCTTCCGCTGGTGGACGGAGCTGGCCCCCATGCCCGCGCTGCCCGGCCTGCTCGAGGCGGTCGCCACGGCCCACGTGGGTGACAGCCTCGAGGTGATGGTGACGCTGCCGGCCAACTATCCCTCCGAAGCGTTTCGCAACGCCCCGGTGCGCTTCGCCGTCGACGTGCTCGCCGCGCGCGAGGTGAAGGCGCTCGACCCCACCGCGAAAGACTTCTTCAAGAAGCTCGGCCTCGGCGGCTCGATGGACGAGGTGATGGACGCGATTCGCGACGAGCTCGAAGAAGAGCTGTCGGACGAGCTGGTCGTGCTGGGCCGCGAGCTGGTGCTCGATGAGCTCGCCCATCGCGCCGAAGTGCAGGTACCTGCGTCGCTGGTCGACGAAGAGGTGCGCCGCCGCTGGTCGCGCGCCGAGCTGCCCCACCTCGTCGAGCACGGCTTCAACGTCGATGAACAAAACGAGGCGCGCGATGCCTGGCTGCGTGACGGCGCGACCCGCGCGGAATGCGAGCGCCGCATCAAGATTGGGCTCGCCCTCGCCGCGATGCTCGAAGCCGAGAAGCTCTCGCCCACGCCCGCCGAGCTGAAAGAGACGCTCGAAATCTACGGCGAGCCCTGGGGCCTCAAGCCGGCCGACGTCGAGAAGGCCGCCACCGAATCGAAGCAGGCCGCCACCGAGCTCGGGCGCCTCGCCCTCTACCTCTACGCCGTCGACTACGCGGTCTCGAAGGCGAAGCTGCACTTCGAAGGGGCCTGATGGGCTCGGGGCAATGCGCCTCGACAGGTTCTGGCCCGGTTCGTTGCGGTTCCGCGCCGCTCAGGTTCAACTCCCGGTCTCTTTTCACGTCACCACGAGGACCGTCCGTGCCCAACCCGATCAGCAATCGACCGACCACGCCTGTCACCCCGACCAACACCAACACCACCAACACGACGCCTTCGACCCCGACGGCTCCGGCGGCGAGCACGTGGACGCCCAGGAGCAACGACAAGGTGTTGTTCGTCGCGGTGAACAACTCCGACGCGCACCGCTCGACGCTCGAGTCTGACGCGCTCAAGGCGCGCGGCACCAACGTGACCGTCATTCAAGACGCGAAGGTGGCTGATCAAATCACCACCCGCGACGCGGCCGGCCGCACGCAGACGCATGAC
>JBILUC010000020.1:0-116536 GCA_044371205.1 Archangium sp. | reverse complement strand
ATGCCGTTGCGAATGTCGGCGCCGCTGGTCTTGAACGGGTGCGCGCAGGTGATGAAGGCGCCGGTGCCGCTGGCGTGGTCTCCCGGACCGTCGGGGCGCGCGGGGCGATTGGCGAGGCCGCTGAGCACCAGCACGTCGTCTTTGATGGAAGCGGCGCCGTTGAAGGCCCCGAGCGGCTGCAGGGTCGGCGAGAGCGCGTAGTTCGCCCCCGTCGCAGCGGGCGTCCACCGGTTCATGCGAATGCCGCACGGCACGTAGAACGCGACGAAGCGCTTCGGGCGCATCGTCTGGGCGCGCGCTGAGCCCGGCAGCATCGCCTCGAGCGTCGGGAGCGCGAGCGCAGTGCCGAGGCCCCGCAGCAGAGTTCGACGAGAGAGGAAGAAACGGCTGCTCATGGCTGCTCCGCGCGGCGCTGCGTGAAGGTGTCGGACGTGACGAGGGTTTGAATCAGCGCTGGCAGCTTGCCACCTTGCGCGAGCGCGTCGGTCATCTGCTTGATGGTGCAGCGGTCGGTCTTCACCGGGGCCCGGCCCAGCGCGTAGGTGAACACCTGCTTGGCCATGCACTCACCCAGCTTCGGGTCTTGCGCGAGCACGCCGGCGAGCTGCTCGGGACCGTCGAAGCTGCGCCCGTCGTAGAGCGTGCCGCTGCTGTCGATGGGGAAGCCGCCGGTGTCGGTGGTGCGGAAGCGGCCGACCGCGTCGTAGGCCTCGAGCCCGAAGCCGATGGGGTCCATCATCGAGTGGCAGCCCGCGCATTCCGGCTTGCTGCGGTGCGCTTCGAACTGCTGGCGCAGCGTGCCCGTGGGCGTGCCCGACACCTCGAAGGCCTCGACGTTCGGGGGCGGAGGCGGCGGCTCCATGCACAGCAGCTGCGACATCACCCACTTGCCGCGCTTCACCGGCGAGGTGCGGTTGGGCTGCGAGGTGACCGTCAACACGCCGCCGTGACCGAGCAGACCGCGGCGGTTGCCCGGCACGTTCTGCACCCGCACCAGCGTCGCGCTGCCCGGCAGGGGCAGGCCGTAGTGCGTGGCGAGCGCGTCGTTCAAGAAGGCGTCGGTGCCGGTGAGCAGCTCGGTGACGCTGCGGTCTTCGCGGAAGAAGGTGCGGAAGGTGGCGGTGGTCTGTTCCTGCATCGCGGCCTTGAGCGCGGGCGTCAGCGTCGGGAAGAGGGCCGGGTCGGGCGTGGTGTCGGGCACGGCGCGGCTCCACAGCCAGCTGCCGGCGAACTGCGAGGCGAGCGCGTCGCTCTTCGGGTCGTCGAGCATGCGGCGCACCTGCACGGCGAGCTGCGAGCGCAGCGTGCCCTGGTCGGCGAGCTGCGAGAGCGTCGCGTCGGGCATCGAGCCCCAGAGGAAGTACGAGAGCCGCGCGGCGAGCTCGTGGTCGCTGAGCGGGCGGGCGGCGAGGGTGGTGTCGGCCTCCACGCGGAAGAGGAAGTTCGGCGACAACAGCACGGCCTGCAGGGCGAGCTCGAGGCCGACGTTGACGCTGTCGCCTTCCGACTGCGCGAGCGCCACCAGCGCGACGAGCTTGTTCACCTCGGCGTCGACGAGCGGCCGACGCCACGCCTTGCGGCCGAAGCTCGAGAGAATGGTGCGCACGCACGTCGCGCCGCCGCTCACCGGGTCGCACACGAAGAGGCGCGAGGTCTGCGTCGGGGTGCCGCTCGAAGGCTTGAGCACCTCGACGTACTCGACGACCAGGTTCCGGTCGTTCGGCGCCTGATAGTAGTCGTTCAGGAACGCGGCGCCGACGCGGTGCGTGCCGGCGCTCAGGGTCACCTGTCGCGTGTACGTCTGCGGGTTGGCCTGCGTCGCGGCGACCGAGATGGAGGCGCCCTGCGCCACGCCGTCGACGAGGATGTTCATCTGCGCGCGGTCAGGGCCGGCCGACTGCTCATAGGCGCGCACGTTGACGGTGTAGGTACCCGCGGAGGTGATGACGAAGTCGCCCTGCAGCGTGCCGTTCGAAAAGAGGTTCCACGCGCTGCCGCTCGCCGAGCCGGTCGACGCCGTCATCGAGGTGCCGTTGAGGCGCGACGAGAAGCCCGGCTGAAACTCGGCAGCCAACGCGGTCTGCACCAGCTTCACCGCAGCGGCTTCGTACTTCTCGACCAGCAACGGCGCGGTGCTCAGCACGTCACCCTGGTTGTCGTAGCCGTGACCAAAGTCGTCGGCGGGGAAGGCCTGCGCGGGGCGCGTGGTGTCGCCCAGGAGGTCGCGCACCGTCGAGTCGTACTCGAAGCGGTTGAGCCGACGGATGGTGACGCGGCCCACGTCGACCTTCTCAGGCGCGCAGACGTCTTCTTCCGGCATCTGCGTCGGCGGTTCGCGCACGACGGGCTCATCGGCGCGCGGAGGGGCGACCATGATGTCTTCACCAGGCTGCCAATCGCTCGAGCCGAGAACACCTTCGCAGCCAGCGAGCATCAGAAGCAGGGTGGGGGTCCATCGAAGCATCTGGCCGCCTTGTGCAACCCCCTGACCATGGGCCCAGGGCGAGCAACTTCAACGACTTATGGCGACTCCCAACGTCACATGGAGCGGGGGTGCGCCCCACACCTGTGCACTGGAGTGTTCGCTTTATTTGCAATCAACCTATTGATGCAACCAAGTTGCATTTGAAAGCTTGAGGCAATAAAGCCCGGCGCCTGTTTCCCAACCAAGGAGCCTTTTCGATGAAGCGACTGATGGCAGTTCTGAGTGTGGCGTTGATGGCGTGCCCGGCCGTGCCCGGACCCGATGGCGGAAGCGGTGGCAACGCGACGGGCGGTGGCAACGCGACGGGTGGTGGCAACGCGACGGGTGGTGGCAGCGCGACGGGCGGTGGCAGCGCGACGGGCGGGGGCAGCGCGACGGGCGGTGGCAACGCGACGGGTGGTGGTGCCAGCGACGGCGGGGGCCATGTTCACGAAGGTGACGAGACCCTCGGCCGGCTCGCGGTGGGCTACTCCGACGGTGGCATCGTGAAGATCGTCGACCTCGATGACGACACCATCAGCTCGGTGTTGATGGCGAACTCGCCTGCGCTCTACGCCGAACAACTCAACGAAGCGGGGCTCTTCTTCGGTGTTCAGCGCGCGCAGAACCGCACTGAGCTGCTGTCGTCTGGCGTGGAGTTCCACGCGCACGACGACCACTACCACATCGACAAGAGCGCTCCGGCGCTGCTGCCGATGGCCATCTCCGGCGCGACGCCCACGCACTTCACGCACGTCGCGGGGTGGACGGCGCTCTTCAACGACGGCGACGGGACCATTGACTTCCTCAACGACGCCGAGGCGCTGACGATGGTCGCCCCGCGCCGCGCCACGACGGGCCGCGCCCACCACGGCGTCGCGGTCATCAAGGGCGGCAACAAGCTCATCGCGACGGTCCCCGACCCCACGGTGTTGGCCGACGGTGGCTTCAACCTGCTGCCGACCTCGGTCACCGACCGCGCGCTGGCGACGCAAGACGCCATCCTCGGCACGCACACCAACTGCCCCAACCTCCACGGTGAGGCGTCGGCGGGCACCAGCGTGGCCTTCGGGTGTAGCGACGGCGTGCTGCTGCTCAAGTGGAACGCGGCGATGACCCGGTACGACTCGACGAAGATCACCAACCCTGCCGGCTCGATGGGTCGCGTGGGCACCGTGCACGGCCACGACAACCTCCCCGTCTTCATCGGCAACTTCGACCTCACCCCGGCCAACGGCCTGGCCCTCATCGACCCGCGCAACGACAGCCTGCACGTCGTGCCGCTCCCCACCCGGCGCTTCTCGTTCGCCATCAACCTCCACGGCGACCGCGTGCTGGTGTTGACGATGGACGGGAAGCTCCACCGCTTCGCGTTGAGCACCGACGCGACCAGCCTCGTGGCTGACGGCGCACCGGTCGACGTCATCCCCGCCTACAGCGCGTTCCCCGCGCCAGGAGCCCGACCCGCGATGGTCGTGGGCTGGGGCCGGGCGTACGTCTCCGACCCGCGCGACGGCACGGTCAAGGTCGTCACCATTGAGGGCGCGGCGGCCATGGCCATCGAAAAGACCATCGCCGTGGGCGGGGCGCCCTCGAGCCTGGCCCTCACCAGCATCTCGCCTGACTGGGAAAACCACTGATGGCGCGGTGGCTGCTCGCAGCAGGCGTCACCACGCTCGTCCTCTTCCTCTCGAGGGATGGGACGAGCGCGGTGGCGACCGCAGTGGCATCGACGGCACACGCCGAGGCGCCCATGCCGGGCGCCGTGGTGTTGTCACTCGATGATCTCGAGCCCAGCCCGCTCGTGCCGGCAGGGCCAGCCACCATTGACCGTGACGCCCCCCGAGGGTCCACCGCGGCGCAGCCGTGGGACGACTCCTGGGTGTACGCCGAGCCCCTCTCCGAGCCACCCGCGCTGCTGCCCGCGACGGCCCAGGGGGTGCTGGCTGCGGTGCAGGCCCAACGCGAGCGCGTGGCGAGGTGCATCGCGCCGCTGCGCGCCACCCGCCCCCACGCGGTCACGCTGCAGACCCTGCGGGTGCGCATCGCCCAGCAGGACCGCGGTGGGGCTCGCATCGAAGAACTCCACGCGCCCATGGTGCAAGACGACCTGCACTTCACGGGCTGCCTGGCGCACGCGCTCGGGCGGGCCCACTTCGAGCCACCCTCGGGGGGCTTCACGTGGGTCGAACTGCTGGTCGAACTCGAGGCCTCATGAAGTCCTGCTGCTGGTGGTTGTTGACTCTGCTGTGCGCTTGCGGACCCGCAGGCGAAGGGCGCTTCGTGGTGCGCATGTCGGGGGGCGAGCGCGTCGAGCGCGGGTTCGCCCCGTCGTTGCTCAAAGACGGCTGGGCCGTCACTTTCGAGAAGTACCTCGTGTCGAGCGGAGCGCTGGCCTTGACGCGAGAACAGACGGTGCTGCGCCGGCCTGACGTGTGGTTGGTCGACCTGCAAAAGGGGGCACGCGAGACCACGACCTGGGCCGAGCTCCCGGCGGGCCGGTGGAACGTGTCGTTCAGCGTGCTGCCACCCGATGAAGCCACGCAGCTGCTCGACGTCAGCGAGGCCGACGCCGCTGAGATGCGCGCCAACGGGTGGGCCACCCTCGTCGAAGGCACCGCCACCCGCACCGGGGTCGGGTCCTTCCCCTTCCGGGTCGGGCTGCCGTTGGCCCACCGGTACACCAACTGCACCAACGGGCTCGACGGCACGCTGGGCCTGGTGCTCGCCGACGGCGCAACCGAGACGCTCGAGCTGACCACCCATGTCGACCACCTGCTCTACGACCGGCTCGGCACGCATCGTGACGTTCAGCTGCGCTTCGACGCGTGGACGCGCGACGTGCCCGCAACCGGGCGCATCACGCTCGACAGCCTCCGCGGTCAAGACCTGCTCGATCTCCGCGCGCGCGATGGCGCGACGCTCCGCGACGACGACGGCACGCCGGTCGTGTACGACCCGGGCTCCTACGCGGTGCGCACGCTCGACGCGTTCGTCGCGCAGAGCCTCACCGACCAATCTCATCTCAACGGAGGCGGGCTGTGCACCGTCACCAGGCTCTCACCCTGACGCTCTGGCTCGCCTGCGGGTGCAGCGCGGGCGTCACGGTCCCCGATGCGGCGATGCCCGAAGGAGACCCCTGCGTGCCCGGGGGCCACGTGCACCGCGAGCCCGCCGGTGACTGGTGCCACTGCGACCGCGGCTCTCGCGCCACCACCGCGCAGCTCGGGTGTGAGCCCGACCCGAACTTCACCGGCGCGACGACCGTCGACTTCACGGGCACGGCCGAGCGCGCCTGCTGGCACGCCAGCAATGGCCCCTTTCGTGCCGTCGTCGAGGATGGGCGGGCTGACGACTTCCTCACGCACTTCACCCTTGGCCTCGAGAGCCCCGACGGGGGAACGCTGCGCGAGGCCAGCGTGCGCTACCGGGCCGCGCTCACCAGCGCGCACGTCGCCACCCTCTCGCGAGGCGTGAACTTCAGCGTCGACGAGGTGTTGCCCTCGGGCGGGCTGCAGCGCGTCCCCATCCTCGTCACCGAGGTCACCACGCTCTGCCCTGAGCTCTCGCAGCAGTTTGGCTTCGAGCTGGTCTCGGGCGCCGAGTACCGCTTCCGCTTCGGGCCCAGCCTCGCGCCCGAGGTCGGCTTCGTCGTCGACCAGGCGAGGTGACGCATGACGTGGTCGTTCACCGCGCTCGCGCTCGCTCTGGCAGCCGCCGATGGAAGCCCCGAAGCGCCCGACGCGGACGCAGGGGTCGACGCCGAGGTCGCGGCAGCCGATGCGCGCGTCGACGGCGGGGTCGCGGAAGCCGGGGTGGGCATCGACGCCGGCATCGACGAAGCGCCTCCGGTCCCCGGCCGCACCACCGTGGTGCGGGCGAAGTCGGGCGGCGCCCCTGCCGTGAGCGTGGGTGACCTGCGCTTCGAGCTGGGTCTTCTCAGTGAGCGACCGCGGCGCAGTGGCACCGACGTGCTGCAGCTCGCCCCGGCGGTGCTGCAGACGCAGCACGGCGGAGAGGGCCACGCGCCAGCGATGTACGTGCGCGGGCTCGACAGCGGCGAAGGGAAGGACCTCGAGCTGCGCGTCGACGGGGTTCCGCTCAACGACATCAGCAACGCCCATTCACACGGCTACGCCGACACGTATTTCCTCATCCCCGAGCTCATCTCGGCGATGCGCGTGACCGAGGGCCCCTTCCAGGCGGGCCAGGGCGACTTCGCCGTCGCCGGCACCGCGGAGTTCGAGCTCGGCCTGACCAGACCCGGCCTCACGGTGCAGGGAGAATATGGGGCCTTCAACCACGCTCGCCTGACCGCGCTGTGGCGGCCCGAAGGCCAGGGGGAGCGCTCCTTCATCGGCCTGACGTTGCGGCAGGGTTCCGGGTTTGGGCCCAACCGGTCTTTCGCCAACGGCAGCCTGCTGGCGTCACACGAGTTCCGCATCAGCGACGACCTGAAGGTGCGCGTGCTGCTCGGCCTGTCGGGCGGCCGCTTCGACCAGGCCGGCGTGCTGCGCGCCGACGAGGTCGAGGCGGCGGCCAACCCGCGCTGCGACGCGGCGCCCGATGCTCAGTTCTTCTGCTTCACCGACCCCAACCAGGGCGGCGCGCAGCAGCGGCACTTCGTCTCGGTGCGTCTCACGCAGCGGCTCGAGCACGGCACGCTGCACCACCAGCTCTTCGGCGTGGTGCGCGACCAGCGGCTGCGCGAGAACTTCACCGGCTTCGTGACAGACGTCGACGCCAGCGCGTTGGGGCTGGCCCAACGGGGCGATGGCCTCGAGCTGCTGTCCGGGGGCGTCACCGTCGGCGCGCGCGGGGCCTGGGTGCGCCGCTCGACCGCCGAGGGCTTCCTGCACGGCGCCCAGCTCGAGCTGGGCTACTTCGGGCGCTACGACGACGTCACGTCTCGCTCACGGCGGCTGCGCGCCGTCGACGGGGCCCCCTACTTCACGGTGTTCGACAACCACCTGCGCGTCACCAACCTCGCCCTGTTCGCGCAGGGCACCTTGCCCCTGGGCCAGCGCGTCACCCTGCGGGGCGGCGTGCGCGCCGACGCGTTCCTCTTCTCGGTCGCCGACCTCAACCGGCCCACCGTCGACCGGGTGGGCGCGCGCCTGGGGGACGACCGGGTCGAAGCCTTCGGGGTGATGCCTGCGCCGCGCGCCGCACTCGAGGTGCTGCTGCTGCCGGGCTTCACGTGGACCACCGCCGTCGGGCTCGGCTCGCGCTCGAGTGACGGCGCCGCCCTGTCAGATGCTGAGTTCGCCCCCTTCGGCCTCGTGGTGAGCGCCGAGAGCGGGCTGGCCCTGCTGCGCCAGCTCGACTCGGTGCGGCTCGAGGCCCGGGCCGCAGCCTTCGCCACGCGCGTCGAGCGCGACATCGTCTTCTCGCCCGAGCAGGGCCGCAACCAGACCGTCGGCGTCTCGAACCGCCTCGGCGCCTTCGGGCTGGCGCGGGTGACGTGGGAAGAGCGCCTCGACGTGCTGGCGACGCTCTCGTACACCCGCGGCCATCTGCCGCCGCCCGGCACCCCCTGGTACGCGCTGCTCGACGGGCCCGCCCTGCCCTACGTGCCGCGGGTGCTCGGCCGGCTCGACGTCGTCGGGCGCCACAGGGTGATGCCGCTGGGAGAGCGCGTCGAGCTGCTCGCGACGGCGGGCCTGCAGTTCATCGGGCCACGGCCGCTGCCCTTCGAGCGCTTCGCCGAGCCGGTGCTGCTGCTCGACGCGTCGGCGCGGGTGAGCTGGAGGTGGGTCTCGTTGGGCGTGGTGGTCGACAACCTGCTCGACGCGCGCTGGCGTCAGGCTGAGTTCAACTTCGCCTCGCACTTCGGTGACCCCGACGTCGCCCCGTCGCGCCTGGCGACCCGTCACTTCGCGGCAGGCCCTCCGCGCCAGTGGCGCGTGACGTTGGGGCTTCATCTGGACTGAGGAGGTCGCACGATGCGTGGGCTGCTGCTGAGCATGGTGGTGTTCGTCGGGTGTGAGGCCGGCACGGGGGGCGAGCTGGTCTCGACGCGCTTCGAGGTCGAGGTGGCGCCGCTCGACGACCCGCGCCTGACGCTGGTGGAAGGCCACGTGTCGCTCGCGCCGCTGTACGCGAACGAGCTCGCCGCCCCGGTCGTGCACCCGCTGCGCCGCGTCTCGACGTGGCTGTGGCCCAGCGCGTGGGCGCACGGCGGGCACGACTTCTTCTCGGGCGGGCAGGTGGTGTCGGAATGGCTGCGGCCCACCGTCGTTTCGCTGGCGCCGGGGCGCACCCTGCTCGGCGAGAGCCGCAGCATCGCGGGCCCGGTGCGCAGCGCGACGCTGCACCTGGTGCCCCTCAGCGAATTGAGCGAGGCGACGCTCACGCTGCGCGGGCTGTTGCATCGAGACGGCGAGCCCAGCCGCCCCTGGGCGCTCACCCTGACGCTGCCGGGCACCTTCGAAGACCGCCGGGTCGACTTCATCACCGCCGACGGCACCCTGGCGGAAGGCGCGACGGTGGTGCTCGAGGTGAAGCCCTCGGCCTGGTTCGACGGAGCGCGCTTCGAAGAAGCCCAACTCGATCCCCTGCCCCCCGACAGCCAGACGGCGCGCGCGGTGATGATCAACCTCAAGCGCGCAGGGTCGTGGCGGGTTCGCGTCGAGTGACGAGCCGGCTTGCGATACTTCATCAATTGATGAAGTATCCATCGAATGTCGAAGCACACCCATCGTCAGGGGCCACGGCCGCGCCTCTCAGTCAGTCCGGGTGATCTCGAGTTCGCGGTGCGGCTGCTCAAGGCCATGGCCGACGAAGGCCGCCTGCGCCTGCTGCACCACCTCACGCAGCGCGAAGCGTGCCCCGCCGACCTCGTGGCGGCGCTGAACGACGAGGCCTCATCGATCTCGAACCGGCTGCGGGTGTTGCGCGCCGAGGGGTTGATCGTTCGGCGGCGCGAGGGCCGCCATCTCTTCTATGCCCTGGCCGACCGGCACGTCGCCGAGCTGGTGGCCAACGCGATTCACCACGGGCGCGAGCGCCCTTCACCCCGGAGCAGTTGATGAGCCACCACACCCACCCCGAGCATTCCCACACCCACGGCCCCAATTGCGGGCACACCGCCATCGCGCACGACGGGCACGTCGACTACCTGCACGACGGACACCTGCACCACGCGCACGCCGATCACTTCGACGAGCACACGCTGGCGGTGAGCGCGGCGAACCCCGGCGTCTGCACGCCCGACCACGCCTGCGCCGGCCACGACGCCGCGCACCAGCACGCCGCCGGCTGCGGTCACCAGGCCGTGCCGCATGGCGACCACGTCGACTACCTGGTGGCGGGTCACCTCCACCACCCGCACGGCACGCACTGCGACCTGCACGGCGCCGTGACGCTCGGCTGAGTCAGGCCCCGACGATCTCCCACTTGGGGAAGGGGTCTTTGAGCCCGCCCCACGTTTCCGGCCCGGCCGAGAGCTCGGCGTCGGTCAGCAGGCACTTCTCGAGGCGCGCCCGCAGCGCGTCGTGTCGAGTGCCGCGGGTGATGAAGACCACTTCCTGACGGCGGTCTCCCCACCGCTGGTGCCACAAGGCCTTCACGTCTCGCCTCAGGGCGCGGTCGGTCGGCCACTCTGCACGCGGCACCGCCGCCCACCACATGCCCGCAGGCTCGAAGCTGCTGGCGCCCCCGGCCTGCGCCCACAGGCCGGTGATGTCGTTGCGGGTGGCCACCCAATAGAAGCCCTTGCTGCGCAGCACGCCCTTCCACGAGCCGTGGATGAACTTCCACAGCCGCGCGGGGTGAAACGGGCGTCGGGCGCGGAAGACGAAGCTCGAGATGCCGTACTCCTCGGTCTCGGGCGTCTCGGCCCCGCGCAGGGTCGCCAACCAACCGGGCGCCTGCTGGGCCTGCTCGAAGTTGAAGCGGCCGGTCTCGAGCACCGCGCTCACTGGCACGACGCCACGGGTGCTGCGGATGACCTGCGCGCGCGGGTTGAGCCGCCGCAGCACGCCTTCGAGCCGCTTGAGGCGGGCCGGCGTCGCGAGGTCGCACTTGTTGAGCACGATGACGTCGGCGAACTCGACCTGCTCGACCAGCAGGTCCACCACGGTGCGGTTGTCGTCTTCACCGGCGACCATGCCGCGGTCGGCCAACGACTCTGCCTCTTCCCAGTCTTTGAGGAAGTTGAACGCGTCGACCACGGTCACCATCGTGTCGAGGCGCGCCACGTCAGACAGCGAACGACCCCGGCGGTCGGTGAAGGTGAAGGTCTCGGCCACCGGCAGCGGTTCGCCGATGCCCGTCGACTCGACCACGATGACGTCGTAGCGGCCGCTCACCGCCAGCGCGCGCACGTGGGTCAGCAGATCTTCGCGCAGCGTGCAGCAGATGCAGCCGTTCGACAGCTGAATCATCTTCTCCTCGACGCGCTTGACCAGCCTGGCGTCGATGTTCACCTCGCTCATGTCGTTGACGATGAGGGCCACCCGCCGACCTTCGCGGTTGGCGAGCAGGTGGTTGAGCAGCGTGGTCTTCCCCGCCCCCAGAAAGCCCGACAACACCGTCACGGGCACGGGCTTCTTCGGCTTGGAGTGCTTCCGGGTACCGGGCTTGCTGGCGCGCATCGCACACAGCTATCGCCATCATGAATCTTTTGCAACAGAGTGTCATCAACTGAGCGGCGCGCGTGAAAGCAGTGGTGGACTCGTTCGGGTCGACGTCAGACCATGACCGCAGACCCTCGACGCGGAGCACCCATGTCCTTGAAGACGACCCCGCAGGCGGCGCGCCTGCTTTCACAGAGCGCCTCGGACTTCACCGCCACCTGTGACGCGACGTTGCGCAGCGCGAAGGCCGCGGTGGCCGAGCTGAAGGTATTGCCGGCCGGGCACGACGCGAAGGTGCTGGCGCTCTACGACGAGGTGGTCTCGTTGATGGGAAACATGGGTGCCCGTGCCGGGCTCGCGAAGGAAGTGCACCCCGACGCGGCGTTCCGCGAGGCGTGCGAGGTCTGCGAGCAGCAGCTCGAGGCGTACAACGTCGAGCTCTCGCTGGACCGTGCGCTGTACGACGCGCTGGCGAAGGTCGACACGAAGGCGCTCGACCCGGTCGGCGCGTTCTGGCTGTTCAAGACGCTGCGGGAGTTCCGCCGCTCGGGGGTCGATCGCGACGAGGCGACGCGCACGAAGGTGAAGTCGCTCAACGAAGAGCTGGTGAAGATTGGCCAGGCCTTCGGTCGCAACATTCGCGACGACGTGCGCTCGGTGACGGTCGACGCGAAGGACCTCGAGGGCCTCCCGCCGGATTGGATTGCCGCGCACCCGGCTGACGCCAGCGGCAAGGTGACGGTCACCACCAACACGCCCGACTACCTGCCGGCGATGATCTACGCGAAGAGCGGCGCGCTGCGCGAAGGGCTCTGGCGCGCGTACCGCAGCCGCGCGTTCCCGCAGAACGCCGAGGTGCTCAACTCGTTGCTCGCGAAGCGGCACGAGCTGGCCACGTTGCTCGGCTACGAGACGTGGGCCGCGTACGTCACCGAGACCAAGATGACGAAGAGCGCGAAGGCCGCCGCTGAGTTCATCGAGCGCGGCCGCCTCGCCACCGAGAAGCGCGCGAAGGCCGACATGGCGACGTTGCTCGCGCGCAAGCAGAAGGACTTTGCGGGCGCGACGAGCGTGGAGCCGTGGGAACACCAGTTCTTCGAAGACCGCGTGAAGGCTGAGTCGTACGGCCTCGATTCGCAGGCGCTGCGCGGCTACTTCGAATACGCGAACGTGAAGAAGGGCGTGATGGACATCACGTCGACGCTCTTCGGCATTCGCTACGTGAAGGTGAACGACGCCGCGGTGTGGCACGCCGAGGTCGAGACGTTCGACGTATTCGAGGGCGACGCGTTGCTCGGCCGCATCCACCTCGACATGCACCCGCGCGAGGGCAAATACAAACACGCGGCGCAGTTCGGGCTGACGGTGGGGCGCGCGGGCAAGGAGCTCCCCGAGGCAGTGCTGGTCTGCAACTTCCCGAAGCCGGGCGAGCTGCTGCAGCACTCCGAGGTCGAGACCTTCTTCCACGAGTTCGGCCACCTGCTGCACGAGATCTTCGCCGGGCGGCAGCCGTGGGCCGGCGTGTCGGGCATTCGCACCGAGTGGGACTTCGTGGAGGTGCCCTCGATGCTGCTGCAGGAATGGCCGCTCGACGGCGCGGCGCTCAAGACGTTCGCGAAGCACCACGTGACGGGCGCGGTGATCCCCGACGAGCTGATCGCGCAGATGAAGCGCGCGAAGGAATTCGGCGTGGGCCTCGACACGCGCCGCCAGTTCTTCCTGTCCGCAGTGTCGCTCGCGTTCCACGACCGCGCGCCGGGCTTCGACACCACCGAGGTGCTGAAGGAGACGCAGGAGAAGTTCCTCCCCTTCCGTCGTGAGTGGGCGCCGGGCACGCACTTCGAGTTGGGCTTCGGCCACCTCGATGGGTACTCGGCGATTTATTACACGTACCAGTGGAGCACCGTCATCGCGAAGGACCTGCTCACGCAGTTCCGCGCGGGCGGCATGCTCGACGGCAAGGTGGCCACGCAGTACCGCAAGAAGGTGCTCGAGCCGGGCGGCAGTCGCGAGGCGGGCGCGCTGGTGCAGGAATTCCTGGGGCGGCCGTATTCGTTCGACGCGTTCCAGCAGTGGCTTGACGGGAAGTGAGTCGACGATGCCGCTGCAGCTGAGAACCGACGGAAGTGATTCGTACACGCCGACGCCTGAAGACACGCCCTGGCATCGCCTCGGCGGCAGCGACGCGGTGAAGGCGCTGGCCGAGGCGTTCTACGACGACATGGAAGTGCACGAGCCGGCGCTCACCGCGGTTCATCACCAGGAGCCGGAAGGAAAAGTCTCGCGGCGTTCGCGTGAGCGCTTCGGGCTCTTCCTCATCGGCTGGCTCGGCGGGCCGCAGGACTACATGCAGCAGCACGGGCACCCTCGCCTGCGCATGCGGCACGGCAAGGTGCCGGTCGGTGTGTCGTTGCGCGATGCGTGGCTGCGCTCGATGGGCCGCGCGATGGACGCGAAAGGCATCACCGGCCCGGTGCGCGGGTACCTGAACACGCGCTTCACCGAGGTCGCCGACTTCCTGCGCAACGTTCCCGAGTAGGTTCACGATCACGGTGGTTCAGCGCGTCGGCCCCGAATGCGCATTCCGCTCACGGTCTGACCACCTGCTGGACGGAGCGACCAGCGGGAGATGACAATCGGCCCGTGAGTCGCTCCGTGTTCGTCGCGTTGCTGCTGTCATTACCGGGCTGCTGGCTCTTGTTCCCACCGGTGCCTGTGCCCGACGACGACGGTGGCGTGTTCATCTCCGACGACGGCGGAGTCACCGACGCGGGTGCAGACGCCGGCGCGTGGCCGCTCGACAAGGTCGCCTGCACCTGGAAGGGCAAGCGGCTCTACGGAAAGGTGAAGTACGTCACCGCGTTCCCCGACGTGAAGGTGAAGGTCGTCACCGCCCTGCCCGACCTCGAGATCGAATACGTGACGGCCTTCCCGGGGTTTCGATGACCTCGCGAAGACTCGCCCTCGTGCTCGGCCTGCTCTCGAGCTGCCAGCTCGCCGCGCAGGTCGACGCCCAGGACAAGGAAGAGGCCGCCAAAGCGCGCCGCTTCGTTTTGAACCAGACGCTCCAGGAGAAGAAGGAACTGGTCGACCAGCTCGCCTCGGTACGACTCGCAGCTGAGCTCACGGCGCTCGAACGCGACCTCGCAGCCGAGCTGGAAAAGAACCCCTCCGCGCGGGCCGCGGTCGAACGGCTGGACGCGGAGCCGATCAAGAAGCGCCCCTGGGTTGAGGTGAAGGGGGTCGACGGCATCGAACTCGAAGTGAACGACCTCGATCGGCAGCTCAGCGAGGCGCTGTACCTCAAGGCGAAGAAGCAGCGCGTCGAGCAGAAGCTCGCGTTGATCAGAAAGCGCTGAAGACCTCGACGAACCTCACCGACGAGGCGTGAGCGTCACGAAGACTTCGCGGTCGGGGCGCACCGTCACCATCGCCACCGGCTTCACGTCTTTGACGCCCGCGTCGATCTCGACATCGAAGCGCTTCACGAGCTGAGCGAGCAACACCACCGTCTCGACGAGCGAGAACGTGTTGCCGATGCAGACGCGCTGACCGCCTGAGAAGGGCAGGTAGCTCCACGGGTGTCGGCCCGCGCTGCGCTCGGCAGAGAAGTGCCCCGGGTCGAAGCGCTCGGGCTCGCCCCAGAAGTCCGGGTGCCGGTGCGCGCCGTAGAAATACGGCATGACCACGTCGCCCGCTTTCACGCGAACGCCCATCACCTCGTCGTCTGCGAGCGCGTTGCGCGCGGTCATCGCCACCGGCCCGCGCAGCCGCAGGGTCTCGTCGACCACCTGCCGGAGGTAGGTGAGCTTCGGGAAGTCCTCGAACGAGGGCTCACGGCCGACGAGCACGCGATCGACTTCCTCGCGCATGGCCTCGAGCACGTCGCGCCGGCCATCGATCAGCGTGAACAGCCAGGTGAGCGTGAGGGCGGTCGTCTCATGCCCCGCGATGAAGAGCGTGAACACCTCGTCGCGCAGCTCCTGGTCGGTGAGCGGGCGCTGTGTCTCGGCGTCGACGCTGTGAATGAGCATCGAGAGCAGCGTGCCGTCGCCCGGCTCGCGCTTTCGACCGGCGGCGATGACGCGGTAGATGGCGCCTTCGACCTCGTCCATCGTGCGGTGGAACTTCCGGTTGCCGGGCGTCGGCACCCACTTCGGCAACACGAAGCCGTTGCCCCGCTCACTCACCAGGTCGAGCGCCGCGCCGAGGGCCTCGTAGGAGATCGAAGCCGCCCCGAGCAGCTCGCGCCCGAACAGCGCCACCGTCACCACGTCGAGCGTCAGGTTGACCATCTCGCGATGCACGTCGAGCCGGAACGGGCCGGGCCCCCGCTCGTCACGCAGCTGGTCGAAGTGCGCCTGCCCCGTCTCGGCCATCGCCTGCGTGAGGTTGCTCAGGGCGGACCGGTGAAAGGCGGGGTTCATCAACGTGCGCCGCGCTTTCCACGCGTCGCCTTCGAGCGCGAGCACGCCGTTGCCGATGATGCGGCGCACGCCGTCGTACGTCGCGCCCTTCACGTAGTTCTTCGCGTTGCCCGCCAGCACCCGCTTGATGGCCTCGGGGTGGGAGAGCACCACGGCGTGCATGCCGACGTCGATCGCGAACGCGTCACCCAGCGCGCGCCAGGAGTCGTCGATGAGCTGCAGCATGCCCTCGCTGCGAAGACGCGGCAGGTGACCAAGCACCGGCCAGCCGCGGGGCGAAGGGGGAAGCGCAACCGAGGTCTGACTCATTACCAAATGGTAAGAAAGTTGTGACCACCCGGCAAGCCACTGAAACTCAGCTGCCGATGCCGCTGCCTCTCTCCATCACCCGCAGAGTGGCCTTCGACATACGGGCGCGCCACCGTTTGTCACGGCTGGGCAACAGGGCCCCCTGAGACAGCATCAGGGCCCCAAGTACGGTGATGTGCGCCTCGGCGTCGAAGCCGTCGACTTCCCCCTGCTGCTCGACCACGCCGCGGATCAGCCCGAGCCACGGCGCGGCTTCGGCGCGCAGCCACGCGAGCACCTCGTCGGGGCGCTCGAGCAACTCGAAGACGAGGAAGCGCGCGAGGCTGGTGTTGGTCTCGAACCCTGACAGTGCCACCTGCAGCAGCGCGCGGTAGCGGTCGTGGGAGCGACTCACCAGCTCGGCCGCCGCCGAAGGAATCTGGTCTCGCAGGTGCTGGGCGATGCGCTCGTAGACCCCCTGACGGAGGAGCTCTTTCGAGGGGAAGTGGTGGAGCAGCGCCTGTTTGCTCATGCCTGCCTCGTCTGCGACGGCCTGCACGGCGGTGGCCTCGACGCCGTGCGCGCCGAAGACCGTCAACGCAGCGTCGATGATGCGAACTCGGGGGGGGACGGGCGAGCGGCGCGGCATGCGCTCGATCTACCACTCGAACCGTTCTTGATGCTGACGCTCACCACGCCAGCGCGTCGAGGAAGAGGGCCCAGTCGTCGACGTCGACGGAATGCCCTCCGGGTCTCGACTGCCACGTGAGCTCGGCGCCGACGCCGGTGTTCCCGAAGAGCTGCCAGGCAGGTGAGGCTGCTTCGGCCGCTGCCTTCGCGCCGTCGGGGTCGGCCCAGCGATCGTCATCGCCGTCGACCAGCACCACACGGCGCGGAGCCCACAGCGCGATCAGTTGGTGTTGATCGACCGGCGTGCGCAGCTCGGCGTTGGCGAAGCCCGGGTACACGTCGTTGAACCAGTGCGGGAAGGTGAGGTTGATGAGCTCGAGCGGCTCGCCTTCGAGGCTGCGGTTGAGGGCAGCGCCTCCGGTGCCCGACTGGTGGGCGATGACGGCGTCGAAGGCGTCGGTCTCGAGACCGCTGAGCAACGACGCTTTGCCTCGTCTCGAGTGACCGAAGACGGCGGTGCGTCGTGCATCGAACTCGGGCAACGAGTCGACCCAGTCGCCGACGTGGGCGAGCGCCCAGGCCCAGATCGACAGCGTGCCCCACACGGTGCGACCTTCACCCGCAGGCCTGAACTGCGCGCGCAGGCCCGAGGCGAACCGGGTGTCGTCGTCGGGCGCGGCATCGCTCTCGTGGAAGGTGACCACCGCGACGCCTCGGGCCACGAGCTCGGCGAGAGGCCACAGCGACGTCTGCACACCGCGCGTGGTCTCGACGGTGGTGCCACCGCAGGGCGCGATGATGGCGCTCGTCGAGCCACGAACGCGGGCGTCGGCGACGAGGCTGTGGTTGCCACACTTGTTGAGGCCGACCACCACCGGCGGTTTCGTCACGCCATGCGGGCGAATGACGGCGAGGTGCAGCACGGCCGCGGGGTTGCCGTCGAACGTGAGGTCGACCTCCTCCCAGGTCGCGCCGGGCACCACACCCTCGAGCGTCGCGGTCGTGGTCGCCGTCACGGCCACCTTCGGAGGGCGCACGCCGTAGACGTAGTGGTCGAAGAGGGCGACGAGCTGCGACCTGCGCCAGCCGGTCCACTCCGTGCGGGTGCGTGCCACCTGCGAGTCGGTGAAGCTGTCGAAGAGGGTGGGCAGCTTGGTGCGCTCTGGCAGTTCTGCCGGCTCGGGGAAGGTGGCGATGGGAGGCGGCGGAGCGGGAGCGCACGCCACGCACAGCAGCGCGAGCGCCAGCGGCCTCACGTCACGAGGCAGTGTGGCTGCCGTCTTGCGCCGGTTGAACACGTGGAGAGTGTAGTCGGCGGGGCGAACGGGAAGCACGGCGTCGAGGCCGTCACGATCGGTCGCAGGCCCAGGGACGAGCACCACGCTTCGAGTTCATAGCGCTCTGCGCGCCCTCGCGGACCCTCACGAGGCCCGAGAGGCGCAGCCAGCCCCGCTGAGCATCAACGCATCGCGAGCAGGCGCTCGATGCGCGTCTCGATCGGCGGGTGCGTCATGAAGAGGTTCACGATGCCGCGCCCTGAGAGCGGGTTGACGATGAAGAGGTGCGCCGTCGCAGGCGAATGATCGAGCGGGATCATGCGATTCCCCTGTTCGAGCCGTGACAGGGCGCTCGCGAGCGCCTCGGGGTCACCGGTGAGCTCGGCAGCGGCAGCATCGGCGTCGAACTCGCGCGAGCGGCTGATGGCGAGCTGCAGCAACGTCGCAGTGAGCGGCGCCACGATGAGCAACCCCAGCGAGGCGAGCGGGCCCGGGCCTTCGTCGTCATCGCTGCGGTTGCTCAACAGCGCCCCGCCAAACCAGAACACCATCTGCGCGGCATGCGAGATGAGCCCGGCCAGCGTCGCGGCCACCGTCATGATGAGCGTGTCGCGGTTCTTCACGTGCGCGAGCTCATGCGCGAGCACGCCCTCGAGTTCCCGCCGCCCGAGGAGCCGCAGGAGACCGGTCGTCACCGCGACCGCGGCCTTGCTCGGGCTGCGACCGGTGGCAAACGCGTTCGGGGTCGACGACTCGATGACATAGAGCCGCGGCATCGGCAGCCCCGCACGCGCTGCGAGCTTCGCCGTCGACTGCTCGAGCCAGGGCAGCTCGCCCGGCGCCAGCGGCCGCGCGCGGTTCATCAACAGCGCAAGAGAATCGCTGAACCAGAACGAGGCCAGGTTCATCACCGCCACCAACGCACCCGCCCAGACGAGCCCCTTCGGGCCGCCGATGAGCTGACCAACACCGAGCGTCAACGCGCTCAGGCCGGCGAGCAACACGGCGGTCTTCACGAAGTTCGTCGCCCGGTGGGTCGAGACACTCTGAGAGATCGCTGCGTTCATGCCCTTACGGCTAAGGCAGGCAGCCGCGCGCGCAAGCTCCTGCAACCCATCGATCAGACGGGCCTTGCACTCCCACGGTGAGTCGATTGACTGACCGCGCTCGTGAGCGCCCCCTACCTGATCATCGCGAACCCGAAGAACCGGCGGGTGACGCTCTTCACCGAAGCGCTGCGCGAGGCCGGTCAGCCCGCGCCGGAGGCCGTCTCGTGGCTCGACCTGTTGCGCGACTTCAACGTCCTCGAGCGAGTTCCCGACGCACCCCGTTTCGTGCGCATCGACTCGTTCGGTGAAGACTTCGAGGTCGAGCGGCTCATGCTCGCACGTGGCGGCTTTGCGAACGCCGCGCAGTACGAACAACGCCACGGCGAGGTCATCGCCCCTGCCCTCGCCCACCGCGGCTTCCTGACCGTGCTGGCGCAGCTCTCGCAGCTCTTCGCGGCGCGGCCGCAATGGCGCGTGCTCAACCCGGTGAACGAGATCGAAGAGTTCTTCGACAAGCGCCGCACCTCGCGTCGCTTTCACGACGCAGGCATTCCCGTCCCCGACTTCCTCGAAGACGTCCCCACGTCACCCGAGCAGGTGCTCGCCGTCGCGCGCGAGCGTGGCTGGAGACAGCTCTTCGTGAAGCCGACCATGGGCTCGTCGGCGAGCATGGTGTTGCTGGTGTCGCTCACGCCGCGTCACGCCGAGATCCGCACCTCGCTCGAGTGGGACGCGCCGCACTGGTTCAACAACCTCAAGCTGCGTCACTACCGCACGCCGACCGACGTGAACCGCGCGCTCGACTTCGTGCTCTCGCAGGGCGCTCAGGTGGAGCTCGCCATCCCCAAGGCGAAGCTCGACGACGCCTTCTTCGACTGCCGTGTGGTCTGCATCGCTGGCGAGCCGCGCTTCGTCATCGTGCGGCAGAACGAGCACCCCATCACCAACCTGCACCTCGGCGGCTGGCGCGGCGAGGTCGTGAAGCTGCGCGCGATGATGCCGCCGGGCGCGTGGGAATCGGCGATGGAGACATGTCGGCGCGTGGCGAAGCTCTACCGCTCGCTGCACCTCGGCCTCGACGTGATGTTCGAGCCGGGCTTCGAGCGCCATCGCGTCATCGAAGCCAACGCCTTTGGCGATCTCCTTCCCAACGCGACGCTCGACGGCCGATCGGTCTACCGCTGGGAAATCGACGCGGCCGGCGCGTTGCCCTGAAGGAACTCGAGCGGCACGCGCTCGAGCAGGCCCGAGCCGAAGACCTTGCCCAGCTCGAGGTAGTCGAGGTGCACGTAGCCGATGTGACAGCCGCAGGTGGCGTTGGTGCACGCGCGCGGCTGCAACGCGCTCTCGAAGTTCGCGTCGAAGATGTTGCCGATCGGCGTGGGGATGAAGTGGCACCGACGCGCGGTGCCGTCTCCGTCGACCGAGATGACCGTCTCCCCTGCCTGACACGCGCGACCGAGTGACGGGTGCGCCTTCAGGTTGATGCGGAAGTGCGGGTCGACCGACTCGAAGAAGGCGACTTGCTTGTCGGTGTACGTCAGCTTCTTCACCGCGTTGATCCACACGTAGGTCCGCTTCGGCAACCGCGCGCGCAGCCTAACGATGTCATCGTGGTGCTCGGGGAAGCCGACCACGCCGACGCTGTGGTGCACGCCGAACGACTGCAGCCGCTCGCACTGCGCGACGAAGCGATCCAAAGGAGTCCACGCGGGGTGAAAGGTCGCCCAGATGCCGACCCGCGACGTATTCGCCTCGCTCAACCAGTCGAGCCGCGCCGAGAGGTTGGTCTGCACCGCGACGCGCTCGACGTGCTCGGCGTGCGAGAGCTGCGTCATCGCCTCGTGGTAGCGCACCTGCGTCAGCGCCTCGCCCCATGGCGTGAAGAACACGCGCAAGGGAGCGGCCGTGCGCTGCATCGCCCAACCGAGAAACCGCGAGAGCGCGTCACCATCGTGCGCGTGCTGTTCCTTCGTCTCGTGGCGCTTGGCGAACGGGCAGTACTCGCACCCGTAGTTGCAGCTCGAGAGCGGCCCCCGGTACAGCACGGTGAGCGGCCTGAGCGTCATCGAACGGTGTACTCCTTCATCTTCTCGGTGACGGGCGCCGACTGCAGCCACGGGCCCACCGCGTCGCTGCGCTCGAGCCCGAGGGCGGTGATCGTCCACGCCGACGCGCTCTGCGTGACCATGCCGTGCGCGACGAGCTCGTTCACCTCGGGGAAATCAGCCTTCGCGTCGCCGCCGAACTTCTTCGTGTAGGCGGCGAAGTCGAGCCCATCGGCCAGCAGCGAGAGGATGAGGTGACGTCGCTTCTGCTCGGCCACGTCGAGCTCGATGCCGTGAAACACGGTGCCCAGCGACGCGTCGTCGCGCCCGTTCCACGCCTCGATGATGCCGCGCACCGCACTCGGCGAGACGGCCCACTCCGACGAGTAGTGCAGCGCCTTCGTGTACGAGCGCGCGCCGACCCCGAGGCCGATCATCCCATCGTCCTGGCAGCGGTACGCCGGGCCGAACGGCGCCGGAGCGTGCGGCCCGCGGAAGCACCGCATCGAGATCTGCCGGTAGCCTTTCGAGAGCAACGTGTCGCGGCCCACGCGATAGAGCTCGAGGCGGAAGTCGTCCCACGCGCGCTGGCCCTTGCCGAGGAAGGTCTTCGGCCGCACGTAGAGGGGGTAGAGGTACAGCTCCTCGGGCTTCCACCGCAGCGCCGCGTCGATGGACTCGAGGAAGCTCGCTGCCGTCTGACCTTCGATGCCGTAGATGAGGTCGAGGTTGAGCGTCTCGACGCCCGAGCTGCGAATGAGGTCCAGCGCCGCGTCGACCTCGTGACGACGTTGCGGTCGCGCCAGCGCCCTGGTCTCGGCGTCGAGGAAGCTCTGCACGCCGATGCTGATGCGATCGACTCCGCGGTTCACCAGCAGGCGAATGCGCTCGGGCGTGCTCGTCTCGGGAGACACCTCGCAGCAGAACGGCACGCCCTGCAGCTTCGCGCCGAGCGCCTTCTCGGCGACGTCGAGCACGCGGTTCAGCAGCGGCGCCGCAAGCAGACTCGGAGTGCCACCGCCTATGGTGACCCGCGAGAACGACGCCTCCGGCAGCGCGGCCGATACGACGCGGGCTTCGCGCTCGAGCGTGTCGACGAAGCGCTCCATCACCGGCTCGAGCGGGCCGGCGACGGTGAACAGGTTGCAGAAGCCGCAGCGCATCTCGCAGAACGGCACGTGCATGTAGAGCGAGAGCGAAGACGTGTCTTCGTCGCGCCACACGTCGGCCAGCGAACGCGGCGTCTCGAACATCCGGTACGCCGTCTTGTGCGGGTAGCCGTACTGGTACTGCACGTAGGCCGAGCCCTCATACGCGCGCATCAACTCCATCCCTTCGGCAGAACGAATTCGGCCCACGGCACGGTGGTGACGACGGGGTGCGCGAGGCGGTGACCGTGAAACCCGTCTTCGCCGTACGCGGTGCCGTGGTCGCTGCCGATCATCACCAGACACGGCGCGCGCCGGGTCGAAAGGCTGAACAAGCGCGTCAACTGTGAATCGACGTACCGCAGCGCCGCGGCGTGCGTGGCCTTCGAGTCTTCGGTGGCGCCAGGCACGTAGTGGCGGTTGGGCTGATGCAGCGCAGACACGTTCACGAAGGTGAAGCATCTCTGGTCCGGCGGCAAGGCCGACAGACTGCGTTCGACTTGATCGACCTGCTTCTCGGTAGAAGCAAGGCTCGTCACGCCGAGCTCTTCACGCCAGTGCCGCTCGGTGAAATAGCCCGGCAACACGTGGCCAAGCGGGTTCTGCAGGTTGAAGAAGCCGACGCCGCCGACGCACAGCGTGTGGTACCCGCGCCCCGCGAAGCCGCTGATGAGGTCCTTGGAATCGAAGACCTCGGTCTGGCTGCCGGTCGACTCACTGCCGGCGAAGCGCAGCGCGAAGCGGCGCACGTGCTTGCCCGGTCGCGCCGGCGTCGGGAAGAAGCCCGCGAAGAAGGCCTGGTGTGCGGCGTAGGTGAAGGTGCCGGGCGAGTGGCGCTCTTCCCACCCTGAGGGCAACACGCGCGCGAGGTTCGGCGTGCGGCCCGCAGCGAGCTCCTCGACCGCCACGTCGAAGCGGAGCGTGTCGAGAACGACGAGGAGAATGTCGTGCGTGCCGACGACGGACATCACTCTCCGACGGCGACGTAGCGGTACGCGTCTTCGCCTGCGCGTTCGGGTTCCTGCTCGGTGCCCCAGTTCACGTCCTTCGCGAGGCCCTTCACCTTCGGCTTGCTCGCGTCGGTGAGCCCGTTGTTGTCGACGTTGAGGTGCTGCAGGTGCGCAAACGCCGCCTGGTTCGCGACCATGCCGTCGATGTCTTTGTCGCTGAGGCAGCCCATGGAGAGATCGAGCGAGGTGAGCTGCTTCAAGATCTTCGACGTCGGCAACGCCGCGGCCGCGTCACCGACCCACGAGCAGTTCATGATGCCGAGGTGCTTGAGCTTGGGGAACGCGCTCCCATCGAGGATGGCGGCGATGTCTTTGAGCGAGCCCGACGCGCCGTAGTTCTCGTCGCCGAACCAGATGGACAACCGCTCGAGCTTCGGCGCCGTCATGGTGCAGATGTGTTTGATGTCTTCCTTCGTGAGGCCGCCGGTCTCGACGACGAGCTCCTTCAGCTCGGGCAGTGACACGTTCTTGCCGAGATCGATCTGCCCCGCGCGCAACGTGAGCTTCTCGAGCTTCGGGAAGAGGTGGTGAATCGAGCCGAAGTCGCCGGTGGTGGTGCCCGAGATGTCCCACTCCGAGAGCTCGGCCAGATACAGCTCGCGCAACGTCGAGGGCTTCTTCGCCTCTTCGAAGGCGTCGATGACCGGCGACATGTTCATCTCTTCTTCACCGGGGCACGGGCCGAGCTTCAGCGACTGAAGGAAGCGCGCGGTCGGCAGCTCGAGCAGCGCCTTCAAGTCTTCATTTGGATCGTCTGAGGTGTGTAAGTCGAAGGCGTCCCAGCGCCAGTCGAGGTGCTTGATGAAGCCGAACTGCCACTCGGCGAAGTAGCCGCGCTCGCCGCTGCTGTAGCGGTTCTTCTTCTCAGTGCGCGGGTCCTTCTTGTCGGCCACGAACTTCGACAGCACGCCCAGGAAGGCCTCGTCGTTCTTGTTGATCAACGCGGTCGCGGCGGCTTCGTTGCCCTGCGCCTGCAGCATGATCAACTCGCCCAGCGGGTCGCCCTGGCTCTGCAACCAGTCGGCGTAGACGAGGTACGGCGCGGGGTCGTTGAGGTTCTTCTCGATGGCCGCCTCGAGCTGCGGGTTGCCCTCGGGCTTCGGCTTGACGCCGACCTCGACGTACCCCTTGCCCGTCTTCTCGGCGATGAGCTTCTTCGTGTCGACCTTTGCTTCGCCGGGCGTGTCGAACTCCTTTTCCTTCTCCTGGCCGGCGGTGCCGATCTTCCCGTAGCGCACGAACTGGGTGCTCTCTTCGACCTTCACTTCCCAGAACTTGTTCGAGGTGCCTTCGGAGAACTCAAAGCGGCGGAAGCCCGGCTCGACGACGGCCTCCTGCTTCATGGCCGCAACGGGAGCGGGTGCAGCCTTCTTCGCAGCCGCAGGTGGCGGTGCTTCGGCAGCGGCAGCGGGAGCGCCACCTCGCTCGAGGTACCCCTTCCCGGTCTTCTCTTTCACGAGTTTGTCGTGGAGCGCCTTCGCGTTGGCCGGTGAGGCCTCGTCCTTGATGGTGGTCTGGCCGTTGGCGCCGATCTTCCCGTAGCGCGTGAGCACCTTGTTCCCCTCGACCCACACCTCCCAGAACTTGTTGGACGTGCCTTCCGAGAACTCGAAGTAGCGCCTGGTCATGGGCCGCGGAGCGTGGCGCAATCGCCGCATGGGTGCACGCGGATCTGCTTTCATGCCCGCGCGATGTCGCTCGACGCGTTGGAACGAGAAGCGCTCTTCTTGATCAGAGAGGCAGTAGCGACGTGTCAGCGCCCGGTGTTGTTGTTCTCGGGCGGCAAAGACTCGGCGGTGATGCTGCGACTCGCCGAGAAGGCGTTCTGGCCGTCGCGCATTCCGTTTCCGCTGATGCACGTCGACACAGGCCACAACTTCCCCGAAGCGATGGCGTTTCGAGACGAGCGGTGTCGTGAGCTCGGCGTCGAGCTGATCGTCGCGTCGGTGCAGGAATCGATCGACGCGGGTCGCGTCCACGATGCGAAGAGCCGCAACCCGCTGCAGACGGTGACGTTGAACGACGCCATCGCGAAGCACCGGTGCGACGCGGTCTTCGGCGGGGCGCGGAGAGACGAAGAGCGCTCTCGCGCGAAGGAACGCCTCTTCTCGGTGCGCGTGAACGGGAAGTGGGAACCGGCGAGTCAGCGACCTGAGCTCTTCGGTCTCGTCAACCCGCACCTCGACGCCGGCGCGCACTTCCGCGTCTTCCCGCTGAGCAACTGGACCGAGCTCGACGTGTGGGACTTCATCGCGCGTGAGCGCATGGCGCTTCCGTCTATTTACTTCGCACACGCGCGGAAGGTCTTTCGACGCGATGGGCTCTGGTACGCCGAGACGCCGTTCCTGCAGCCCGAGGGTGACGAGCGCAGTGAGGTGCGTCGAGTCCGCTTCCGCACGGTGGGCGACGCGACGTGCACTGCGGCGGTCGAGTCGAACGCCACCACTGTCGAAGAGGTCATCGCCGAGCTGCATGCGTCGAAGATCAGCGAACGCGGTGCGACGCGCGCAGACGATCGCGCCAGCGAGGCGGCCATGGAGCGCCGGAAGCTCGAGGGCTACTTCTGATGCGCGGCTTCGTGCGTGTGGCGGTCGCGGGGTCCGTCGATGACGGCAAGAGCACCCTGCTCGGCCGGCTGTTGAACGACACCGGGCGTGTGTTCTCCGATGAAGCGGAAGCGGTGAAGCGAGCCAGTGGCAGCGCTGACGTGAACCTCGCGTTCTTCACCGATGGACTGGTCAGCGAGCGCGCGCGCGGCATCACGATGGATGTGGCGTGGCGTCACTTCGTGCCACCGGGGTCGAGCGGAAAGCGGTTGTTGCTCGCAGATGTGCCGGGCCACACCGAGCTGATTCGCAACATGGCGACGGGCGCGTCGGTCGCCGATGTGGCGGTGCTGTTGGTCGATGCGATGCGCGGGGTGCAGCCGCAGACGCGACGACACCTGGTGATGCTGAGCGGGCTCAGGGTGAAGCGGGTCGCGCTCTGTCTGAACAAGATGGACGGGGTGAACTTCGCCGAGGCGGTGTTCAGCGAGCTCACCCATGCGCTGACGGAGTTCACGAAGGAGCTCGAGCTCGACGTCGACTTCATTCCAGTGAGCGCGTTGAGCGGCGACAACGTGGTGCATCGCAGCGCGCACATGCCCTGGTACTCGGGCCCGACGGTCGCTGAACGCTTGAGCGCCTTCGAGCCGAAGCACGAGGAAGGTGGCGTGATCGCGCACGTGCAACTGTCGACCGGGGACGACGGGTGGACCTCGCTGCACCTCGAGCAGGGCGATGTGCGCGCGAACGACGTGCTGCGGTGCACGAGCAGTGACGTCACGATCCTCGAAGTCAGTCCGCTCGGTGCGGGGCGAGTTCGGACCTCGCGAGCGCTGAGGCGGGGCGAACTGCTGACGAACTTCGACGTGCCCGTCAGCGATGTGATGCGCGCGCGCGTGACGTGGATCGGCGCGACTGAGACCCAGGTGGGCGACTCGTTCACGGTGCTGCAGCAGGGCCGCGCAACGCCGGCGCTGCTCGAGGTGTTGGAAGCGCGACGCAGCGTGAGCACGGGTCGCCTCGAGCGTGCGACTTCGCTGGGGCCGGGAGATGTCGGCGTCGCGCGACTGCGCCTTGCACGACCGACGTGGATTCTCGGGCCGGCGTTGCTGGTCGACGGTGCGGGTCGAACCGTGGCAGGTGTGCTTCCCGAGTGACTGCGAAAGCCATGGGGTTGAAGTGATTGGTGATGGTCGAACCCCGTGCGCGACGCGAGCGTGCCCCTCATTCCGGGCCAGGGTGCGCAACTGGCCAATATCGGCCGACTTGAGCACCTCCGGGTGATGCACAACTCGACCGATATTGAAGAATCGAAGAGTGCGCGCCCTGCATGACCAGACGCGCCGTGCCGAGAAGCTGTCGTGGGTGGGCACAACCTTCGAACCCGTGAGTCATCTCGCTCATCAAGGCACCCTGCGCCCTTCCATTCGCGAGCGCATCGTTTCGTGGCAGGGCCTGCACCTCACCTCACTTCGTGAGATCGACGATCCGATGCGGCTTCTGCTCGTCCTACTGATCGCCTGTCTGCTCGCCTGCGGCCCGGCGCCAGGAGCCACCTGAGTCCGACACAGGGCTCATGACCGACGGAGACACCAGCGCGGACGCAGGCAACAGCAGCGACGCAGGCATCAATGACGCGGGCATCAATGACGCGGGCAACAACGACGCGGGCAACAACGACGCGGGCAACAACGACGCGGGCAACAACGACGCGGGCATCAACGACGCGGGCATCAACGACGCAGGCATCAACGACGCCGGTCTCCCTCGGCACTGGAGCTTCGCGAAGTACACGATTCCCGTGGGCGCCCACTCCGCCACGGTCGCGATGAACGGCGCCTCGCGCGCCCCTCTCGCCGGCCTCACCAGCGTCAGCGCGCGCACCTACCAATTCATCTTCGACGCGACCGCGATGTACGAGTTCACGAATCCCGCGCAGCCAGGTGACCAGCTCGACTGGAACAAGCTCCCCGGCCTCTCCGACTGCGGCCAGTTCGACCTCGCGCGCGACGGGCTCATGTTCGCGTGGCGCTGGCACCTCGACACCTCGCCGCGCGTTCTCGAGATCGCCCACTACGCCAACAACGCAGGCACGCACCTCTACCCCGCGCAGGGGCTCGTTCGGTTCGACGAAGCCGAGCTCCGCAGCGAGACGCCGCTCACCCACGAGCTCGAGATCGCCGCCACCGAGTACCGCTTTCACCTCTTCGGCACGCTCGGCACCCGAGTCATCGACGAGCGCGCCACCTTTCCCCGCCGCTGCACCTCGTCGACCACCGCACTCAAGTGGGCCTCCGGCTTCTACTTCGGCGGCACCTCCACCGCCCCGCAGCCCATCACCGGCTTCGTGCAGGAATGAGTAGAACCCCCGGCGCATGAAGGCCGCGACGCTCTGGTTCACGGGACTCCCCAGCGCAGGCAAGACGACGCTCGCCACCGCGGTCGCCGCCGAGCTGCGAGCGCAAGGTCACGCCGTCGTGCTGCTCGACGGCGACGAAGTGCGCAAGACGCTCTCGGCCGACCTCGGCTTCGACGCCACCGCGCGGGACGAGAACGTGCGCCGGTGTGCCGCCGTCGCCGCGCTCACGACCGCCTCGAACGTCTTCACCCTCGTCGCGCTCGTCAGCCCGCTCGCTGCCGCCCGGCGGCGCGCGCGTGAACTCCACACGAAGCAGGCCCTGCCGTTCTTCGAGATCTTCCTCTCCGCACCGCTCGAGGTCTGCGAGTCGCGCGACCCCAAAGGCCTCTACGCACGCGCACGCGCAGGGCTCGCCAGAGACGTCACCGGGGTCGACGCGCCCTACGAGGCGCCTGCGTGCCCGGACCTGATCGTCCCCGCGCCGCTCCCTGTGTCGCTCGCGGCCGCGCAGGTGGTCGCGTTGCTTCATTCTCTGGACGTGGCGCCCTCGCGCCTGACCTGACCCGACGCAACCACTCTTCAGACCGTCAGCGCATCGAAGCGCCTTCACGTTCCGCGGGGCGTCAGCCACCCATCGCGGACGCGCTGCACCATCGGCTGTGTCTCAGGGGCCGCCACGTCGCGCATCTCCCACGCCCGGTCGTGGGCTCGGACTGCGCTGCGCCAGCCAGTCGCGCTCAGCCACACCACTCGCGCGCGTTCTCGAAGAAGCGCAGCCACGGGCTGTCATGCGCCCATTCCCGCGGGTGCCACGAGAGCTGCTGGGTGCGAATGACGCGCTCGGGGTGCGGCATGAGAATCGTCGCGCGGCCGTCGGTGCTGGTCACCGCGGTGACGCCCTGCCTGGAGCCGTTGGGGTTCAGCGGGTATTGCTCCGTCGGTGCGCCCTGCTCGTTCACGAAGCGCGCTGCGACTGCGAAGCCTTCGCTCCCGCGCGGCTCGACGCGCCCTTCCCCGTGCGCGACGGCGATGGGCAGCACACTTCCTTCCATCTCAGCGAAGAAGAGCGAGGGTGACGTCTCGATGCGCACCATCGACAGGCGCGCCTCGAACTGCTCGCTGCGGTTGCGCACGAAGCGCGGCCACGCCTCAGCGCCGGGGATGAGGTCTCGCAGCTGCGACATCATCTGGCAGCCGTTGCACACGCCCAAAGAGAACGTGTCGGGGCGGTGGAAGAAGGCTCGGAACTGCTCGCGCGCCCGCTCGTGGAACAGCGCCGACTTCGCCCAGCCGCCACCGGCCCCGAGCACGTCGCCGTAGGAGAACCCGCCACACGCGGCCAGCCCACGGAAGCCCGAGAGCTGCACGCGCCCCTCGAGCAGGTCGCTCATGTGCACGTCGACGGCCTCGAAGCCGACCTTCGTGAAGGCCTGGCCCATCTCGACGTGCCCGTTGACGCCCTGCTCGCGCAGAATCGCCACGCGCGGTCGCTCGACGCGCACCTTCGCGCGACGGGCCGGCTCGAAGGTCAGCTTCGCCATGAGGCCGGGGAAATCGGCGCGGCCGCGGAGCTCATGCTCCTCGTCGGCACAGCTCGCGTCATCACGCAGCCGCTGCATGCGCCACGTCGTGTCCGACCACAGCCCACGCAGCGCGCTGCGCGTCGAGCTGAACACCCCCGCGATGGTCAACGTGTCGTCGGTGCGAGGCGTGGCGACCAGCTCGGCCTTCACGCCGATGCTCGAGAACGCCGAGAGCACCGACCCCAGCTCGCTGAAGGCGACCTGCACCACCGCGCCAAGTTCTTCGGCAAAGAGCGCCTCAAGGAGCTGCCGCCCACCGAACTTCACGCGCCCACCCGCAGGCGTCGCGGGAGACAGAACGTCGAGCCCGCACTTCGACGCGAAGGCCATCTCCAGCAAGGTGACGAGCAGGCCGCCATCGGAACGGTCGTGGTACGCGAGGAGCTTGCCCGACGCGCGCAGCGCCTGAATCGTGGTGAAGAAGTGCTTGAGCGTCTCCGGCGAGTCGACGTCGGGCGTCTCTTCGCCGAGCTCGTTGAACACCTGCGCCAGCGCGCTCGCGCCGAGGCGGTTCTTGCCGTTCCCAAGGTCGACGAGCACGAGACACGTCGGGCCAGCGTCGAGGCGCAGCTCGGGCGTCAGCGTGGCGCGCACGTCGGTCACCGGGGCAAATGCGCTGACGATGAGCGACACCGGCGCCGTCACCGAGCGGTCTCCCCACACGGTGCGCATCGACATCGAGTCCTTGCCGACGGGAATCGCGATGCCGAGCGCAGGGCACAGCTCGGCGCCCACGGCCTTCACCGCGTCGTAGAGCCGCGCGTCTTCACCGGGCGCACCCGCCGCCGCCATCCAGTTCGCCGAGAGCTTCACGTCGCCCAGCGCGCCGATGGACGCGGCCGCGAGGTTGGTGAGCGCTTCACCGACCGCCATCCGGGCCGACGCCGCAGCGTTCAACACCGCCAGCGGCGTGCGCTCGCCCATCGCCATCGCTTCACCCGTGACCGAGTCGTACGCGCTCGCCGTCACCGCGACGTCGGCGACGGGCACCTGCAGCGGGCCGACCATCTGATCGCGCACCACCAGCCCGGTGACCGAACGATCTCCAATCGTCACCAGGAACGTCTTGTCGGCGACGGTCGGCAACTGCAGCACGCGCTCGATGGCGGTCGAGAGCTCGAAGTCGGGCAGCGGCTTCGGCGTCGCGGCCACGCGCTTCACGTCGCGGCGCATCTTCGGCGGCTTCCCGAGCAGCACCTCGAGCGGCATGTCGATGGGCGCGTCCTTGAAGTGGGAGTCGTTCACCACCAGGCGGCCATCATCGGTGGCGTGACCCAGCACCGCGAAGGGGCACCGCTCGCGGCGACAGAACGCCTCGAAGCGCGGCAACGCCTGCACGTCGATGGCGAGCACGTAGCGTTCCTGGCTCTCGTTGCACCACACCTCGAGCGGCGACATGCCCGGCTCGTCGTTGGGGATGGCGCGGAGCTCGAAGTGCGCGCCGCGACGGCTCTCGTGCACCAGCTCAGGCAGCGCGTTCGACAGGCCGCCCGCGCCGACGTCGTGAATCGAGACGATGGGGTTCTCGTGGCCGAGCGCCCAGCAGGAATCGATGACCTCCTGGCAGCGCCGCTCCATCTCGGCGTTGTCGCGCTGCACCGAGGCGAAATCCAAATCCTCCTGGCTGGTGCCCGACGCCATCGACGACGCAGCGCCACCACCGAGGCCGATGAGCATCGCGGGCCCGCCGAGCACCACGATGGCCGCGCCGGGGGGAATCTCGCCCTTCTGCACGTGCTCCGCGCGGATGTTGCCGAGCCCGCCGGCGATCATGATGGGCTTGTGGTACCCGCGCACCGAGTCGCCGACCTGCTGCTCGAAGGTGCGGAAGTAGCCGGTGAGCGCGGGTCGACCGAACTCGTTGTTGAACGCCGCGCCGCCGAGCGGGCCGTCGGTCATGATCTCCAGCGCCGAGGCGATGCGACCGGGCTTGCCGTGGTCGACCTCCCACGGGCGCGTGGCGCCAGGCAGGCGCAGGTTCGAGGTCGTGAAGCCGACGAGACCCGCCTTCGGCTTCGAGCCGCGACCCGTCGCGCCCTCGTCGCGAATCTCACCGCCGCTGCCGGTCGACGCGCCCGCATACGGAGAGACGGCCGTCGGGTGGTTGTGCGTCTCGACCTTCATCAGCACGTGCACCGGCTCCTGGTGCGCGCGGTAGACCCCGTCGCGGGGGTCGGAGAAGAAGCGCGCTGCGAAGGGCCCCTCGATGACGCTCGCGTTGTCTTTGTAGGCAGACAACACACCGGTCGGGCTCGCCTCGGTGCTGCGGCGGATCATGCGGAACAACGAGTCGCTCTGCGCGACGCCGTCGATGACGAACTCGCCGTTGAAGATCTTGTGCCGACAGTGCTCGGAGTTCGCCTGTGCGAACATCATCAGCTCCACGTCGGTCGGCGCGCGGCCCAGCTGGGTGAAGGCGCGCGTCAGATACTCGATCTCATCGGGCGCGAGCGCGAGGCCGAGCCGGGTGTTCGCCGCAGCAAGCTCGCTCAGGGGAATCGAGGTGCCCTTCGTCGGCGTGCGGTGCGTGAACAGCTCACTCGCCTGCGCTTCAGAGGTGAGCAACGACTCGGTGAGCTTGTCGTAGTGCGGCGCAGTGTCTCCGACGACCGTCCACTTCACGCCGCGCTCGAGCCGCGTGATGGCGGTGAGCCCGCAATTCTGCGCGATGTCGGTGGCCTTCGACGACCACGGGCTGCGCGTACCGAGGCGGGGCACGACGATGAACGTCTTCCCGGTCAGCCCCTTCTTCTCGAGCAGCGGGCCGTAGGTGAGCAACTCCCCCAGGGTCTTCAGCTCGGGCTCGGTGAGTGGTCGCTCCACGTCCACGAAGTGGATGAACTCGGCAAACGCGTCGGTGACGCCACCGGGCCATTTCTCAAGGCGGCGGGCGAGACGAGCCGGGGTGAACGCAGGCGGACCGGGGAGCACCAGCATGAAAAGCACCCTGCCTGAAAGCCGTGTGAGGTGATGGAGAAAAGTGGAGTGCCGCCCCAAACCCACCCGTCAGGCTGCGCCCGCGTGCGCCAACCCCTGACGTTCGAACGCGTCTTCGAGAACAACCGCAACCGGGTCGCGAAGCAGACGGCGAAAGACCCGCAGTACTTCGAGAAGCTCGCTGAGGGTCAGCACCCCGAGATTCTCGACATCGGCTGCTCCGACAGCCGCGTCACGGCAGAAGACCTGATGGCTGCTCTGCAACGGGGCAGTCTCGACGACTTCCTCAAGCATCTCGCCTCAGAAGGTGACGAGCACGCCGCCCGACAGCGCTGGGTAGACGAACCAGCGGAAGTCGCTCACGCCGTTCTGCGCGTAGTTGAGGCCGGTGAAGGTGAAGTCACCGCTCGCCACGATGGAGAAGTTGTTCGTCACCCGCAGCTTCACGTTGAGGCGCGGAGCCATCGTCAGCACCACCGTCATGCCCTTGCTGCCGTAGAGCTGCGCGAGCACACCGGGGCCGATCTCGAAGCCCGCACCGAACTGCAGCCGCCACACCTCGAGGCCGAGCCGATACCCGATGCGAACCTGCGCGCCCGCCTCGTTCGCCGTCTCGTTGCCGACGAGCGTCGGGTCGAAGCTCATCTCACCCAGCGCGAGCAGGTGCAGCGACCCGAGCAAGCGCCCGCCCGAGAACGACGCGAAGGTGCTCGTCAGCGGCTCGACGTCGACGCGCAGCTGCCACTTGGGGCCCTGCGTCGTGCCCAGCTCAGGCAACACGCGCCCGGTCGCGCCGAGGCTGACCCCGAGGCCCACGCCATTGCCGCTCGAAGCGCGCGGCGCGTCGGCGGTCTGCACCACCACCGCCCCACCCTTCGCGGCGACCATCACCGACGAGGTCACCGGCGTCAGGTCGTTCATCGCCACGACGTGGCGCTGGCCGTCACTCAAACTCACGCGCCCGCCCCAGCTCTGGCCTCCCTTGAACAGCCGCACGCCGTACCGGCCCGGCGCGAGGGCGACCTCCCGCCTGCCCGCGCCAACCACCTCGACCACGACCTGATCCCGCCCGAGGTCGGTCACCAGGCTGCGCTCGGCCTGGGGCAGCACCAGCACCGAGCTCGGCTTGAGGAGCGAAGAGAGCACCAGCTCACCCTGCCCCGACAGCCGGAAGTCGTAGTTCGGGTGCTGCGCGCCCACCGACAACATCGACGTGCTGCTGACGGTGCGGTCGTACGCGTACTTGTACGCCTCGGCGAGCGTGACGAGCTTGTCGCCCGACGCATCGGCCGCGCCGCGCAGGCCGCTGATGAAGTTGTGGGTGAAGTAGCTGCCCATCACCTCGCTCGACTCGAGCGCCGCTTCGTCGGCCGCGCTGGACGTGATGAACGCCTCGCCCGTGGCCTGCAGCGTGTCAGCCAGACGAATCGAGAACGCCTCGGCCGGCTTGCCGCCCTTCGCGCGAAGCCCCGCACCGCTGCGGCACGCGTCGACCACCACGAGGCGCACGTCGGCGCCCGTGCCGGTGAGCAACGCCTTCAAGCGCGGGTACGCGAGCTTGTCGGTGCCCAGCTCGATGGCCTCTCCGTCGGAGTGGCCCGAGAAATAAAAGAACACCACCGTGCGCACGTCGGGAGAGCGCTTGAAGAACGCCACCCGGTCGCGCGCTTCGGTGATGGCGCGCTCGACCGAGCCGACCTTCTGGCCCTGCAGGAGCATCACGTCATCGGCCTGCACGTCGCCCAGCTCGACGAGCACGCGGGCCATCTTGCCGGCGTCGCTCTCCGCGTACCGAAGCGGGGGCATCTCGCCGCTGCCTGCGTTGTTGCCGACGACGATGGCCAGGCGGCGGGTCTCAGCGAGGGCCGTCGACGACAGGAGGAGCAGCAGGCTCCCCAGGGCGAGCTGGATCAGCGACGCCCTTCGCGGGTTCACGGTTGCGCCTTACGAAACTCACGGAACACGAAGCTCACCCCCGGCAGCTTCGGATTCTGGGGATCGAGTTTGAGTGCCGCTTCGACTTCGCCTGCGTTGACGGGCGTCTCTGAGAAGACCGCGACGACCTTTTCGGAACCCAGCGTGCCATCGAGCTCGACCGCGCCCGGCAGTTCAATCTTGTTCTTGCCGTCGACCGGCTGGCTCTGGGCGGCGCCGAAGGGGTGGTAGACCGAGAACACGCCCGCGCCGTCGGTGCTGGCGACCATCACGAACTTCGCGCCAGCCGGAACGACCACGAAGCGAATGCGGTCGCTCGGGTGGAGCACCGTGTCCTGCTTCACCGCAAAAGGCTGACCGTCGCCGCGCACGGCGAACACCTCGAACGAGGCCGACGCGAGGCCCTTCATGCCGACATACGAGTCGTCTTCGGTCTGCGTGCCGGGGCCCATCGAGGCAACGACCGCAGCGGCCGAGGCGACGGCGAGGGCAGGCAGCAGAATCTTCAGGCGGAAGCGCTCGAAGAAGCCCTGGCGCTCGTTGAGCACGCGGGCTTCGACCTTGGGCAGCGTTCGCGCAAAGACGAACTGCTCGAAGCGCTGCTTGTCTTCGTTGAGCTCGCGCCAGCGGGTACGGCACGCGTCGCAGCCATCGAGGTGCTGCCTGGCTTCGTTGGCTTCAGGGGCCGCGAGCGCCGACAAGAGGAGGAGATCGAGGGTCTCGCTCGACAGGTGGCCGCGGGCGTTCATGCGACACCATCGCGCGAGATGAACTTGCGGGACCGCTCGAGGAATTCCTGCAGGCGGTTGATGACGGTGCGGCGCGAGATGCCCAGCGTGGTGGCGATCTGCTCCTGTTCCAACCCGTCCATGTAATAGAGCACGGCGACTTCCTGCAGCTTCTCAGGGGCGCGCTGAATCACGCGCATCGCGGTGTCGCGGTCGATCATTTCCGGCTCTGACTGCACGCCATCCCCCTCCGGCATTTCGTCAGGGGCCGTGGGCTCCGCCTGACGCGACCGGTCGCGAATCTGGTTCAGGCAGTAGTTCGTGCTGATGCGGTAGATCCACGCCAACGCGGTTGCGTCGTCGGGAGCACTCTCGATGTGTCGATGCACACGCACGAAGACCTCCTGGGTGGCGTCTTCCGCGAGGGCGTCATCCTTCAACAGCCGACGACAGCGCGAATAGATGGCCGTACCGAACTTCCGGTACAGGGTTGAAACCCGTTCCGAGGACTGGACCCCCTGCTCAGCCAACGTGTGCAGCCTTTCTTGTGCGGCGAGACGCGAATTCGAGGTGGACGACTCCCTACACGACCCCACAGCGGAACTGAACCGAATCGCAGGCACAGGAAGCGTCTGACCGCGAAGGCCCATTTCGAGTGCAAAGAATCGAAAAAGACCCCTCTCCTCGGGCAGTTAGCCGAGCGGTTGGTTTTTGATCTTCAGACCCGCGAGTGCGCTACGAGCGCAGGCATGTGCGGCGTCTTCGGCATTTTCGGGCATGAAGAAGCGAGTCACCTGACGTACCTGGGGCTCCACGCCCTTCAGCACCGCGGCCAGGAATCGGCAGGCATCGTGTCGAGCGACGGCTCGCGGCTGACCTCGTACCGCGCGATGGGCCTCGTGGCCGACATCTTCACCGAGCCGGTGCTGGCGGGGTTGCCCGGCAAGGCGGCCATCGGGCACGTGCGGTACTCGACGGCCGGCGGCAGCCACGTGAAGAACGCCCAGCCGTACCAGGTGAGCTTCAACGGCGGGCAGCTCGCCATCGCCCACAACGGGAACTTCGTGAACGCCGACGAGGCGCGCAAAGGCCTCGAAGAATCGGGCGCCATCTTTCAGAGCGACAGCGACACCGAGAACGTCATCCACTTCATCGCACGCAGCCGGGCCGGGGCCTTCGAGGCGCGGGTGGTCGACGCGCTCAAGCAGCTCAAGGGCGCCAGCTCGATGGTCTTCTTGACCGAGAAGAAGCTGGTGGCGGTGCGCGACAGCATCGGGTTCCGACCGCTGGTGCTGGGCCGCGTGAAGAACGCGTACGTCATCGCCAGCGAGACCACGGCGCTCGATCTCATCGAGGCCGAGCTGCTGCGGGAAATCGAACCGGGCGAGATGGTGGTCATCGATGAAGATGGCCTCAAGTCGACCTACCCCTTCGCGAAGGAACAGCCGAAGCGGTGCGTGTTCGAATACGTCTACTTCGCGCGGCCCGACTCGACGTTGTTCGGCGATGGCGTGTTCGCGGTGCGCAAGCGGCTCGGCGCGCAGCTCGCGAAGGAACAGCCCATCGACGCCGACGTGGTCATCGCAGTGCCCGACAGCGGGGTCGCTGCCGCGTTGGGCTACTCGCACGCGTCGGGCATTCCGTACGACGTGGGGCTCATTCGCAGCCACTATGTCGGGCGCACCTTCATCGAGCCGCAGCAGTCGATTCGCCACTTCGGCGTGAAGCTGAAGCTGGCGCCGGTGAGCAGCACGCTCGAGGGCAAGCGGGTGGTGGTCATCGACGATTCCATCGTGCGCGGCACGACCTCGCGGAAGATCGTGAAGATGCTGAAGAGCTCGGGCGCGAAGGAAGTGCACCTGCGCATCTCGAGCCCGCCGACCGCGTGGCCGTGCTTCTACGGCATCGATACGCCGTCCCGGCAGGAACTCATCGCCGCCTCGCACTCGACCGACGAGATCGCGCGGTACGTCACCGCTGATTCGCTCGCGTATCTGTCGATGGAAGGGCTCGTGCGCGCGGCGGGCGATGAGACGGGGAATTCGTTCTGCACCGCGTGCTTCAGCGGGAAGTACCCGACGGGCTTGCCTCCCAGCGCTCCGAAGAACTGAGTCGTTCAGGAACTGCTGCCTCGAGAGACGGGGGTTCGGGGTGAGGGCGTGTGCGCCCTCATCGTGGTGCCCTTCAACCTCGGGCAAGGTGTTCACGGCTGATTTTCCAGCAACGGTCGACCCACGGAGCGCAGACGGCCTCTCCGCGTCGTACCCGAGAGCGACCGGTGCCCGCTGGGCCGGTACCCCACCTGCTCGTGGAACCTCGAGCGGGTGCTGGCCGACGCCGAGCCGCTCCTCAGAGACGCACTGCGCACCACGAACATCGAGCCGCCCCATTTCGGATGATTTATCGACCACCCGATAACCGATTGATCTGAATGCCGATTCCGCCCCTTTCACACAACTGGGGGGTGGTGGGTCTTGAGGCCACACCACGCGGCACATCTTCAAAGGGGCAACACCATGGGCGGTCTTCTTCTCATCATCGGTCTGGCGGTTCTGGGCTTCGGCCTGATGCAGCACTTCAAGGGCAAACGCATTCTCGCGGCGCCGTTCAAGAAGACGGGGGAGCTCGCGAAGAACCCCGTGTCGGAAGACCCCAAGGGCGCGATGTCGACCGAAGGCAAGGTCGTGCCCCCCGCGCAGGAACTGCTCTCGCCTGCCACCAGGCAGCCGTGCCTCGCGTACGAGCTGAAGATTGAGCGCCTCTACGAGAAGACCGAGACCACGCAGGACGGCACCAAGACGGTGAAGGGCAGCGAGACGCTCGACACCATCAAGGGCGGCTCGGTGTTCGGCGTCGACGACGGCTCGGGCGCCATCGCCATCGACGTCACCAAGGGCGCTGACTTCGACAACATGAAGGAGGGCTTCAAGAAGGAAATCAACGGCCACTCCGGCAGCTCGCACATTCAGTTCGGCGAGTTCACCTACGACGTGCCCGCCATCGGCAGCGACAAGGGCTGGACCATCGGCTTCAAGGCCACCGAGAAGTACGTGCCGGTCGAAGGCAACCTCTTCGTCCTCGGCAAGCTCGAAGGCGCGAAGATCGTCAAGCCGGGTTGGCGCTCGATGATGACCTCGGCGAAGGGCCGCGACGGTCTGCTCGGCAGCATCCAGAAGAAGAAGAAGTTCAGCTTCATCGGCGGCGGCGTGGCGGCGGTGCTCTCGATCCCCGCGATGATCTTCGCGCCGGCGGCCGACCCGAACGAAGTGTCGGCGTACTGCGAGTCGATGCTCACCGATGGTCGTCAGCGCTGCAGCGACACGGTGAGCGACGTCGACGGCGAGAAGTACACGTGGACGGTGACCAAGCCCGGTGAATACGAGCTCTCGGTCTTCGCGCCCAAGAAGAAGGTCTCGCTGATTCCCCAGCTGGTCATCAAGAACGCGGCGGGTGAAGAGCTGAGCAACGAGTCGGGCCCGATGGGCGGCACCGTCACCTCGAAGATCGACGTCGCGGCCGGCACCTACGAAGTCACGGTGCTCCCTGCCGACAACTACATGGTGAAGGGCGGCTTCTCGTTCGACCTGGAGATCAAGTCGCTCACCGTCGTTCCCGTCGCGGCGCCTGTCGCGGCGGCTGACTCGGAAAAGGCTGAGGACGAAGCGCCTGCCGTCGCTGGTGCGTACACCCAGGCGCAGCTCACCGAGCGCGTCGCGGCACTCAACGAACTCTGCCCCGACACGTTCTGCGAAGGCTCGTTCGAGTACGAGTTCAAGAAGCTCACCTGCCTCGACGCGACGCACTGCGTGCTCGCCTTCACCGCGACCCACCACGAGAAGAAGAAGCCGATGGACGTCGAGCTTCCGATCGGGAACTTCAAGTCGCTCACCATCTCCGACACCGAAGAGTACGTGTACGAAGGCTCGTTCGATGAGGCGGTCGGCAACGCGCTCATGAAGTGGGAAGAGAACCCGGTCGCGAAGAAGGCCTTCGTCGCCGCGCCTTCGAAGAGCAAGAGCATCGCGAAGCCGGCCGCCGAGCCGAAGCCGGCCAAGGTGAAGGCCGTCGCCCCCGCGCCGAAGCCGGTGAAGAAGGCCGAGGTCATTCAGCCGGCTCCTGCTCCGGTCCAGAAGAAGGTCGCTGTCGCCGCTGCGCCGAAGCCGGTCGTCGCCGCCAAGAAGTCTCCTGCCGCGGCCACCACGGTGAACCGCACCAGCAAGAACCTCGAAGACTGAGTTCCACTCCCGTCTGATGAACAAGAACCTTCTCCACGCTTCGGCGCGGAGGAGGTTTTTGCTTTTGTGCGCCTCATGACGACGAAGCCGGGGGATTTGCTCAAGGCGTGGCAGAAGCAGCCCAACGAAGCACTGCGCGCGCTCATCCTCGCGCACGACGAGCGGGAGCCACTCGAAGCGCTCCGGCACCTCGAGCAGCAGAAGACCGCCGTCGTCATCGAGCGGCTCGACGCATTCAAAGGCGCCAAAGCGAAAGACCCACGCCTCACGCGCGCGCTCGAAGAGCTGGTCGTCAACTCACCGTGGAGCGCCGACAGCTCCAAGCCCGTGTGGCGCGCCATCTTCGACACCATCGCCCGCACGGGCGACGTGCGCTTCACGACGCTCGCGCCCGCGTTCAAGGTGCGCCCCACCATGCAGGAATGGCTGCAGAAGCAGTTCGCCGCCGCCATCGCGAAGCTGCCCGCCGCCTTCCCCGCCAGCGACGAGACGAAGTGGAAGAAGGAGCTCGCCGCGCTCCCCGCGAAGAAGGTGAGCCCCGGCGCAAAAGACGAGGCCGGCCTCTTCGCCAACGTGTACGCGAACCCGCACGACGACGCGCCGCGCCTGGTGCTCGCCGACTTCCTCACTGAGAAGGGCGACCCGCGCGGCGAGTTCATCTCGATGCAGTTCGCCGCCCAGCGCGACCTGAAGCGCGAGAAGGCGCTCCTCAAGCAGCACGGCAAGAAGTGGCTCGGCGTGCTCGCTCCCGTGGTGGGCGTCGACGTCGAGTTCGAGCGCGGCTTCCCCGCACGCGGCCTCGTGAAGTTCAAGTCGCAGCGCGACGTCGAGAAGTTCGGTCACCACCCGGAATGGGCCACCTTCGAGGCGCTCACCTGGTCGACCCCCGGCGCCGGCAGCTTCGAGCAGCGCCAGTGGTACCAGTTCCTGGGGCCGGCCTTCCGTCACCTGAGGAGCGCCGTGGGCCCGTGGCTGCCGCAGCTGCTCGCCTCGAAGCAACCCTTCGAGCGGCTCGAGCACCTCGACGTCTCATTCCCTTCCGCGGCGGTGGTCACCGAGTTCGTCGCCTCGAAGAACTTCCCGAAGCTGCACACCCTGGGCATCGATTCTCAGCCGCAGAGCTGGTTCACCGGCCTCAAGCGCCTCGCGGGCCTCAAGACGCTGCGGCTCTCGCGGTGGGTCAATCTCGACGAGTGGCTCGCCTTCGCCTCGAGCCTGCGCATCGACACGCTGTGGCACGGCGAGATGCTCGAACTCCATCGCAACGCCGACGGAGTCTTCGCCCGCGCCACGGTGCACGTGCCCTCGAAGCTGCCCATGCGGTGGTTCGACCTCACCAACGCCATCCCCGACGGGGCGCTCGAGTCCGTGGAGTTCACCGGCGAGGGCGAGCTGCCCGCCGACGCGAAAGAGCGCGTGCAGGCGAAGGTCGGCAAGGTGAAGAAGCGCGAGGTGCGCGCGCCCGACGCGATGCCGGAGATCAACGGCCAGCGCCCGCTGGTGTGGCTCGACGACACCCACGTCGGCTTCCCCAGTGAAGGCATGCTCCACCGCGTCGACGTCAGTGGCCCGGAGCCGAAGCTCGTCGCCACCCTTCCCTCCGAGCGATTCATCACCTCGATGCTGCTGCACCCCGACGGCACGCTGCTGCTCAGCACGCCGCTCCAGTTGCTGGGCGTCGACCCGAGCACCGGTGAGGTGCGGTGGAAGGTCGAGCACAAGCACGACACCTCGTCGACCATCGACCTCTCGCGCGATGGCAAGCGGGTGGGTCGAGGCAAGGCCGACGTCATCGATCTCGAGAAACGCGCGGTGGTGCCTCCGCCCAAAGGCGCGAAGGACGACACGCGCACGCCCGACGACGAGGTGTGGATTCGCTGGGTCTCCCAGCAGCCCTACGAGCTGCGGCGCCCCGGTCAGAAGACAGGCATTCCGCTCGAGGGAGGCGCCGCGTTTCGAGGCCCCCTCACCACCGCCGACGGCCTCGTGGCGTGCACTGAGGAAGGCCTCGTGAAGTGGGACCCCGTCACCGGAAAGCAGCTCGCCCTGGTGAAGAACAAAGACGGCGAGCTCCCCTCGTTGCCGCCTCGCGCGAGCGCCAACCGCCGCTTCGTGGTCGTGCCCGATGGAGCGCACGATGTGGTGGTGGCGACGCTGCCTGACCTGAAGCCCGTCGGCCGCGCGAAGGTGAAGAGCCCGCAGACCCTCGCGGTGACCAACGACGGCAAGCGGGTCGCCGTGGTGAGCGACGGGAAGCTGCGCGTGGTCGGAGTGAAGTAGCCGAACGGTGGCATCAGTTCGCGCCAGCGGGTGCCTGGTGATGAAGAAACTGCATCACCTTGTCGTTGCGCTGCAGCTTCGGGCTGACGCTGTGCTCCGGGCCGAACTCGGTCAGCGGCTTGCCGAGGCCGGTCGTCGCCTCGCCCTTGACCTGCAGCGAGTCGTCAGCCGTCGCCGGCATCGTCTCGAAGGCCTCGTCGATGTTCTTCGGCGGCCGAGCCGGAAACCCGGGAGACGCGGCGATGACGAGCAGCCTCATCGTTCGTCGCACGCCAGAAACACGAAGGGCCCGGCCCTCCCGTGAAGGAGGTCCAGGCCCTCGTCCCGTCATTGCGCCGGCCCGGTCGTCGGCGCCGCGGGCATCAGAAGGGTCTTACTTCCTGCCCTTCTTCTTTGCAGGCTTCGCGGGCGCCGCAGGCTCTTCCGCCACGGGGGCTGGCGCTTCGGCACCTTCGGCCCTGGCGACGTCTTCAGCCGCAGGCTCGTTCTCACCGTTGAGGGGCTCGGCGACCGAAGGAGCCGCGCCACCGACCGAGGCGATCTCCATCTCGTAGCTGTAGCCACCCTTCACCTTGAAGCCGTCGGCGAGGTACACCTTCACCTTGTAGGTGCCGGGCTGCACGTCGACCGAAGCGACCGCGTTGTTGCCCACGCCACCGGCAACCTGCGCGAGCTCGGTGCCCGACGAGTCGGTGATCAGCAATCCGGGATCGAAGGCGACCTTCTTGGCCGGGGCGAAGACGGTCAGCTCGTACTTGCCAGCCTTGGTGACGTTCCAGGTGTAGAGATCCGATTCGTCGACCTGGCTGCTGCAGCGCAGGCGAACGTCGGTCATCTCAGCGGGGCACGAGGCGCCAGCCGCGTTCGGGTCGGCCTTGGGCCCGAAGATCATCAGCGGAATCGCCAGCACGGTCGCGACGCCACCACCGATGAAGCTGAACTTCTTCTTCTTCTCGAGCGAGCCGAGCAGACCTTCACGGCCCTTCGCCGACGTCATCATCGAGCGCCAGCCCGGCTTGACCAGCGAGTTGCCTTCGAGCTTGCCGAGCACGAACAGCTCACCCTCGACCGGCACGTACTTCTCGGTGGCCTTGAAGCCGATGGTCCAGCCCTTGTCGCTGCCGATAGCAGGCACGTCGTAGGTGTACTCACCGAACGTGATGTGCGAGCTGCCGGAGTGGCCGTTGATTTCCTTCTTGAAGCCTTCCTTCATGTTGTCGAAGTCGGCGCCCTTGCTGACGTCGACGTTGAACGCGCCCGAGCCGTCGTCGAGGCCGAACACCGCACCGCCCTTGATGGTGTCGAGGGTCTCGGTGCCCTTCACCGTCTTCGTGCCGTCCTGGGTGGTCTCGGTCTTCTCGTAGAGGCGCTCGATCTTCAGCTCGTACGCCAGGCAGGGCTGCTTGCTCGCCGGCGAGAGGAGCTGCTGCGCGGGCGGGATGACCTTGCCCTGCGTCGACATCGCGCCCTTCGGGTCTTCAGAGACCGGGTTCTTCGCCAGCTCGCCCGTCTTCTTGAACGGGGCGGCGAGAACGCGCTTGGCCGCCATCATGTTGAAAAGACCGAAGCCCAGCACTGCGAGGCCGACAATAAGCAACAAGACACCCATCTGGTTCACTCCAGGTAAGGCCGCTCGTGGCGGCGATTGGTTGTACGGAAATCGGGAGCCTTCCCCCCGCGCGGACAATACCCATCGCACCGCGTCAGAGTGAAAAGCGCATTTCGGCAAGATTTCAGGGCCCGCAAAGCGCGGTTTTCAGGCCTGAAATTCGACTCAGTACGACCAGGGCACCTTCGAGAAGTCGCGCTTTCGTTTGCTGACGAACGCCTCTCGACCTTCGCGGGCTTCGTCGGTGCCGTACGCCAGCCGGGTCGCTTCGCCGGCGAAGAGCTGCTGCCCCACGAGCCCGTCATCGGGCAAATTCATGCCGTATTTCAGCATCTTGATGGCGGTCGGGGACTTGGTGTTGATCTCCTTCGCCCAGTCGAGCGCGAACTGTTCGAGCTGCGCGTGCGGCACGACGGCGTTCACCATGCCCATCGCCATCGCAGCCTCGGCGGAATGGTTGGCGCCGACGAAGAAAATCTCCCGCGCGCGCTTTTGACCGACCTGCCGCGCGAGCAGCGCCGAGCCGTAGCCCGAGTCGAACGAGGCGACGTCAGCGTCGGTTTGCTTGAAGATGGCGTGCTCTTTCGAGGCGATGGTGAGGTCGCACACCACGTGCAGCGAGTGGCCCCCGCCGACGGCCCAACCGGGCACCACCGCGATGACGGCCTTGGGCATGAAGCGAATCTGCCGCTGCACCTCGAGGATGTGGAGGCGCCCCAGCCCCGCCGGGTCGAGGTCTTTGTCTTCGGCGGTGTACTGGTAGCCGTCTTTGCCGCGGATGCGCTGGTCTCCGCCCGAGCAGAACGCCCAGCCGCCGTCTTTGGGTGACGGCCCGTTGCCGGTGAGCAGCACCACGCCCACGTCGGTCATGAAGCGCGTGGCGTCGAGCGCCTTGAAGAGCTCGTCGACGGTGCGGGGCCGAAACGCGTTGCGCACCTCGGGCCGGTTGAAGGCGATGCGCACGGTGCCCTGGTCGACCGCGCGGTGAAAGGTCAGGTCTTTGAACTTGAAGCCCTCGACGGGGCGCCAGCGGGACGCATCGAACAGGTCGGAGACGAAGGGGGCAGCAGCCATGCGCGCCCTCATACACGGCCAAACCAGAACTTGCCGGGGGATGGTCAGGGTCGCTAGGGAGCGGCTCGTTCGGCCGGAACCCCTCGCCTCTGGAGTCTCACCATGAAGAAGCTCGTCCTCGCTGCTGCCGCTCTCACCACACTCTTCTCGGGCTGCGGTCCCATGACGCGCGCTGATCAGATCGCCGCGCTCACGGGCAACGCCACGGCGGGCGGCATGCTCTACACCAGCCAGGCCTGCGTCTCGTGCCACGGCGCCGATGGCAAGGGCACCAGCAGCGGCATCTCGCTCATCGAGCCGGCCAGGAACGACTCGAAGGTCGCGCTCATCAACGTGTTGATCAACGGCGTGCCGAACACCGGCATGGTCAGCTACGCGGCGCTGAGCAACCAGCAGCTCGCCGACCTCACGACCTACGTGAAGGGTCAGTTCGGGAAGTGAGCCTTCTCGCTCGCTGATCACCCCTGTTCGAGGCGAGCTCCGCTTACCGGTTTCGTTACGGCGCGCGGCTCGAGCCCGGCGACGGCAACGGTTGCTGCGGCGGTGGCAGGCCCGAAGGCGGCGGGGGGCCTCCGATGCGCGCGACAACGAACGATAAGGCTGTTCGTCATCGCCGCGTCTCTCGGATTTCTGGCTCGGCCGCGCGCGACAACGAACGATAAGGTTGTTCGTCATCGCCGCGTCTCTCGCAGCTTTTGCGGTATGCCCCGCGTGGTGAAGAAGCGGCGGTGGCTCCTCGGTGCTGCAGGTGTGCTCGTCGCGCTCGGCGGGCTGTTCGCCTTCGCGTCGGTCGATCGCTGCGGTGAGTGGAAGCCCCGCGCCCCCGCGCTGTTGCAGGTCGCCGTCGCGCAGGGGCCGTTGCTCGTCGGCGCAGCGAAGGTGCCGTTGACGCTCAGCTTCCCGACGACGGTGGGCGGCTACCCACCGCCCCGAGCCAGCGTCGACAAGGCGCTCTCCGCTTTTGCAGCGCGCGCTCTGGTCATCGACCTCGGCGCCCAGCGGCTGCGGCTGGTGGTGCTCGACGTGCTCTTGATTCCCCCGCAGCTGCGCGACGCCATCGCGGCCAACCGCGCGGGGCCCATCTGGGTCGCGGCCACGCACACACACTCGGGGCCTTCGGGCTTTGACCCGCGCGCAGCGTCTGAAGTGGCCGCGCTGGGCTCGTACGACCCGGCCGCCTTTCAACGGCTGGTGGAAGCAGCCCAGAAGGCGCTCGACCTCGCCGAGGCCTCACTCGCGCCGGCCCAGCTCGAGGTGGGCGAGTCGCAGTCCAACGCGCTCTCCACGCCGCGCTCGGGGGACGCCTCAGACACCCGCATCACCCGCGCACGCTTCGACGCCGCGACGGGTCCGCTGGCGCAGCTCGTCGTGCTCGCGGGCCACCCCACGTTGACGCCACGTCGCCCCGACGGGCTGCACGCCGACTGGCCCGGCCTGCTCGCCGAACGCTTCGAGGCGAACGGCGGGCCGGTGACCCTCGTGCTGCAGGGGGCCGGCGGCAACGCGATGATCGATCGCGCCATCGCCACGACGGCAGAAGTGGCCGCAGAGAAGGCGCAGGCGTTGATCGACGACGTCCCGACCGAGCGGCAGGCCGAGCCGCTCTCAGGCGCGTGGAACGAGGTGCGCATCTCGCTCTCCCGCCCGCAGGCACCGGGCGCCGTGCCGTCGGTGCTGAGGCCCCTGGCTGAAAACCTTCTGTGTGACGACGCAGAGGACATCGTGCTGCTGCATGGGCTGCGTCTCGGCGCGCTGGAGTGGCTCTTCGTTCCGGTCGAGCCAACGCTCAACGCCGGGCTGGTGCTCGAAGAACAGGCCCGCGTGCAGCGTGTGGTGGGCCTCAGCGATGGCTACGCAGGGTACGTCGAGCTCGAACAGGTCGCGCGCGCGGGGGGTGGTGAGGCGCAGCGGCAGTACTTCCCGCCGACCTTCTTGAGCCAGTTGTCGGAAGGGGCTCGCCTCGCGGGTCAGGCGCTCGACGCGCCGCGCTGACTCACCCGACGACGAGGTTGATCTTCGACTTCTTCTTGCGCTTCTTGAAGAACAGCGCGGTGCGCCCCAGCGTCTGCGCAACCTCGCTCGCGGTCTCGGCGGCAATCTTCTCGACCGCCGCGTCACGACCCTCGCGATCTTCGCCGGCGATCTTCACCTTGATGAGCTCGTGATCTTCGAGCGCCGCCGCGACGGCGTTGATCACACCCTCGGTCACGCCGTCGGACCCCACCTGCACCACCACCGCCAGGTGGTGCCCCAGAGCCCTCAACTGCCTTCGCTGCTTGCCGGTCAACGCCATGCGGGGCCCTTACTTCGGCCGCAGCTCGCGCGCAGCGTCGATGTGGCGCGGGTCGAGGCGCACACATTCCTTGAAGGAATTGATGGCCGCCTTCTCGTCGCCGTTGGCCCTGGCGAACACGCCCATGAAGTAGTGCACCGAAGCGACGTTGGGGTTCTTGTCGAGGCACCGCTTCAAGTCCTTGCTGCACTCGATGACGGCGGCCTTGCGATCGGTCGCTGACAGGTACCGGGCCCAACCGCGCCACGCGTAGAACTCGGCCTCATCGGGGTTGCAGGCGATGGCCTCGTCGAACAGCTTCTGGGCCTCGGGGTACCTGCGCGCCTGCACCAGCACCCGCCCCTTGTGGAAGAGCTCCTCGGCGCGCAGGAGCTTCTCGATGTCGACCTTCGAGCCCGTGCCACCCGCGTCGAGCTCGGCGATGTAGTCAGCCCGCAGCTTCGCGTCGGACAACGTGCGGTTCGCTTCGCCGATGAGCGCGAAGAGATCGGCCTTCACCTTCCCCAGCGCTTCCGGCGCGCCGGGCGGCACGGTGTCGGGGTGGTAGCTCCGTGCGGCCTTGAGGTACGCGATCTTCACCTGGTTCGAGTCGGCGTCTTTCTTCAGGCCGAGCACGTCGAAGAAGGTCTGCGTCTTCATCGCGTCGAGCAGCCCCTGCAGGTGCTTCACGTCATCACCCGTCGGTGCGGGGGCGGGCGGCGACGAAGTCACCGGTGGCGGCCGGGCCGGTGCGGTCGGCATGACGGGAGGCGGCCTCGCCGGCGCGGGCTGCACCACCGGAGGCGGTTGCGGCGCAGCAGCTTGCGGAGGGCCACCCGGGTACCCACCTCCCTGGGGCTTCGGAATGTTGACCGGGTTTCCGGGTGCGGCGGGCTGCGCTGCAGTCATCACCGGAGGTGGCCTCGGCGCAGCGACCGGCGCCACTGCGACGGGCTGCGCGGAGGGCGCGGCGGTCACGGTGGGAGGAGGACGTGCGGGCGCTGCGGCCGCTGGCTTCGGGGCGCTCTGCACCACCTTCGTCACCACCCCTGCGAACGACACGAGCTCGAGGGGCGCGAGCAGCCATGCGACGCGCACCATCACGTCGGCTTCCTGCGGGAAGTCGATGACCAGCTGGTTCAACGAGCGCGCGCCGTCAAAGTGGTTGTACGCGCGGGTCTCTTGCGGCGTGAGCCGCACTTCGGAAATCGACACCTTCCCGCTCGCCTTCATGACGGGGAGGTCGAGCGCGCCCATCTGCCGACGCCGCACGTCGGGCGCCGGGAGCTTGCGCAAGGCCTCGAGGTACACGCCCCACTTGTTGCCCAGCGGCATGGCGCGCGAAGGGGCGAGCTCTTCGAAGTCGAACGCGAAGGTGCCCTGCTCCGCCGTCAACGAACGGAAGAGCAGCGACGTGGCCCGCTGGCCAAGGTGCTGAAAGACCGCGTTGGGGTTGAGCAGCCCGAGCCCGAACAGGGCAGGTAGCAGGTCGCCGCCGAACTTCGGCGCCGCGGCCTGCCCCTGTTCGATCTGAGCCTGCGTGGCGAGCTTCTGCGCGATGAGGAAGGTGTCCAGCGAGTCCTCGGGGTGCGTCGAGTCGAGGAACTCCGGGTTGCCCTTGCGGAAGTGAACCGTGAGCTCACGGTCTGCGAGCACCAGCGTGAGCAGGCCGGTCAGCTCGGTGCTCGCCGCGAGGTAGTAGAGCTGCATCACGCCAGGCCGCCCGATCGTGCCCGAGGCCGGCATCTTCAGGTCACTCTGGAGCTGGGTGGGCGGCGGCTTCGCCACCGCTGGAGACGAGCGCACTGGCGCCACGGGGTTCGGCGCGTTCATGAACTCCGCCACGGAAGGGGCGGTGCGCACCGGCGCAGGGGGCGCGGCCGGCGCCGGCCCGTTTCCCGTCGCGGTGGCCATGAAGTCCATCACCGAGGGCCCCACCTTGAAGCCGGGAGCAGCAGGGGCCCCTTGCACCTGCTGCTGAGCCGCGGCGACTGCGGGCCTGGGCTCGCTCGTGAGGCCCTTGCCGACGGTGCCAGCGGCGCGCGCCTGCGCGAGCGTCGGTCGGTTCGCTGCAGGCGCTCGCCCTTGCTGCGCGGCGCCGGGTCTCACGCCGACGGGGCCGCGCACTCCAGGACCCGCCACCGGGCCACCGGGCCCCGTCACGGGAGGCCCGGGCACGCCTGGACCCGCCGCCGGAGCCGCGCCCGCCGTTCCCCCGGCGGAGCCCGCGGTCAGCCCGGCAGGCAACACGACCTTGCCCCACTCGGCGTCGAGCTGTTCACCGGGCACCACCACTTCTCCCCACGTCTCCTTCGGGAAGATCATGCGCAGACCCGGCACGCGGCCCGGGAAGACGTAGTTCTCGCCGTTGGTCGAGACCTGGAGCCGACCGCCGATGATGCCATTGTCGATCAGCAGCTCGACACTCGGCGGGCTCAGGGGGCCGTACACCAGGCCCTTGTCGTTGCGTACCCAGACCTGGAGCTGTTGCTGCTCGCTCATCGAGACTCCGAAACTAATGCACAATGGCGTCCATGCGAGTTCGTTTCCTCGTCTGCGGGGCCGCCCTGTTGGCGGGGGGCGCCTGCCTCCGCACGACGCGGCCGAAGGAAGCCGGTGCGCCCCCTCCCCCGCCGCCCGCACGGTGAGATAAGGACAGCCCATGACCGTCAAAGCGATCCGTGCAGCGCTCACCCAGGCGAAGCGAGATGGAAAGGTCGACGCTGCCGAGGTCGACAAGATCGTCCTCAAGGCGCGCAGCGGTTGGGGTCTCGACGCCGCCGAACGCGCCGAGCTGGTGAAGCTCGCCGACTCGTTCGACGACCCGGCGAAGCAGCGGCTGCTCAAGCACCTCTCGTCGATGGGCCAGACCAACGCCTGGGTGAACGTCGAAGCCGGTGGGCTCGCCGCCGTGAACGGGCGCTACGCGAACTACACCGTGGGCGTCGCGGGCCTTTCGGCAAAGCTGGGCCTCTTCGACAACTGTCTCGCGCTCAAGGGCACCGCCCGCGCCGACGGCACCATGAAGCTCGCCATCGAAGGCCAGACGCTCTCGGTCGCCGTGAAGCGCGGCGACACCGCAGCGCAGATTCTCGAGAAGGTGCGCGCGCAGCTGCCCTCACAGGTGAAGGGCGTGACGCTGTCGGGTGACGTGCAGCCCTTCGACATGGCCAGCTACAAGGGCAAGGCCGCGGCCTCGAACGAGCAGGCGGCGCACCTCATGCTCTACAAGCCTGACGCGCTGGGGCTCAAGCCCGGCGAGGTGCCGATGAAGGTGGTCGTCACCGGCTACGGCGCCTTCATGGGCATCACCGACAACCCGTCGGCGAACATGGCGCAGAAGTTGAGCGAGCTGGGCGTGAAGGGCGCCGTGGTCGAGTACCGCCGCCTCGACGTCACCACCGAGGCCGTCGATGCCTTCGTCGCTGAGCTGCGCAGGTCGCCGCCCGACGTGGTGCTCTCGATGGGCGTCAGCCACTTCAAGGCGCAGGTCGAAGAGCGACCCGAGAACCACCTCGGCGCGAACCCCGACGGCAACGACGTGATGATGCGGGAACGCGAAGTGCGCGCCGGCGGCCCGAAGGAACTGAAGACCGACCTGCCCGTCGAGGTCATCACCGACGCGCTCGTGCCCTTCGGCGGCTCGCGCGTGGTGGGCACCAGCAAGAACGACGTCGACTACACGCCCGACCGCAGCGCGTACCTGTGCAACTACCTCGGGTACAACCTCGCGACCGAGTTCGGCGCCACGCCGACCACCACCGCGGGCTTCATGCACATCACCCCCGAGACGCCGGTCGACCAGATGCACGCGGTGCTGCAGGCGGTGACCGCGCGGCAGCTCGAGGAGCGCCGGGCCCAGCCTGCGCCCCGCTCGTGAAATGAGTTGATGTGAACACGACCGCAGCACCGGCCAACACGTGGGAAGTGCGCATGCGCTGGGGAGACCGCGCGCTCGAGGCCGAGGTCATCGACGGCCGCGGCCGCAAGGCGCTCGCCCTCGGTGAGCGGGAGACCGACGACTTCGTCATCGGAGACGGGGCGCGGCTCGATCTGACGTGGCTCGAGAGCGGGCTCGAGGTGAGGTTCTCGCTCGGCGTCGCGGGCACGGCGTCGCTCAAGGGCGATGCGCCGGTGGCGCTGGGCCAGTTGGTCGAGCGCGGCGTGGTGAAGGATCTCGGTGGTGAGGGCTACGTCATCACCCTGGGCGCGAACGACTCGCTGGCGTTGCAGGTGGCCGGGCAGCACATCGACGTGCGGCAGGCGAAGGCCCGCGTGGCGCGACTGAGCATCGACGCGCTGGCGACGGTGGCGCTCATCTCGGCGCTCGCGCTGCTGGGCGCGTGGATCGCGTCGACTCTGATGGGCATGACCCCGCTCAACCTGATGCCGAAGGACCCTCCGAAACAGCTCGGCCGGTGACCTTCTCCCTCTCCCTGCCTCGCGGGGAGAGGGTGGCGCGCAGCGCCGGGTGAGGGGCTCGCGTCGAGCAACCGCCCCCGGCCCCAGCCGCTGCCCGCTTTCGAGGGAGGAAGAACTACTTCGGCTTGCGCGCGTCGAGCTCGGCCTTGGCCGCCTCACGCGCTTTTTTCGCGGCGTCGAGCACCCGCTCCGACAGCGTGCGGGCGCGCGAGAACAGCTCGCCCCCCAGCGCGCTGCGCTTCGTGACGCGCGCTTCGACTTCGGCCACGAGGTCGACTGGCGGAAGGTCTTTGAGTGACTCGCTCACCTCGGTCAACGCGCGCAGCGGTCTCGCCTTCATCAATTCCAGCAGCGCCACCGGCGACGCGCTCACCACCCGCGGAGTGTCGAGCGTCGAGAGCGTGCCGACCAGCGCCGGCGTGAAGAGCGCCGCGAGCCGCGTGAAGAGCATCGCCTCGGCGTTCGCGACGCCCTCGGCGAACTGCAAGGCGAAGCGGCCGACGCGCTCGCGATCGACGACGTACCGACCGCGCTGCACGTCCCCCGCCTCGAGCCAGGCCTTCAGGTCGAACCGCGCCCCGTCGACGTTCGCGCGCGCCACGGCCCACGCGGCGGTCGTCTGTTCCAGCGCCTTCACCAGCGCGTTGACGTGCGAGCGATCGAGCAGCTCGCCGGCCTCGAGCAGACACACGTACTGCCCCGTCGCCCGCTGCAGCGCGCGGTTGGTCAACGTGAGCGGCTCGCCCTCTTCCCCCGGCATCAGCACCACGGTGAGCCCCGCCCGGCCCTTCGCGACCTTCGTCACCTCTTCGAGCTGCGTCTCGAACAACGGGCTGATGACCACCAGCTCGAGCGGCTTGTGCAGCTGGCCCGCCACCGAGCGCACCGTGCCCTCGAGCGCGGCGACGTCGGTGCCACCCGCGACGATGACCGAGGTGAGCTTCGCGACGCGCTGGGGGGGCGAAGCCTCCACGCCCCTCTTCGCCACCACGAGGTACCGGTCGACCGCGGCGTCGGGGTTGAGCTGCTCCAGCACCTGGCGCAGCGCGGCCTCGGTGTCGGCGCTCAAGGGCGTGTCTTGCCGCCCGGCCACCACCACGTCCTTCGAGGCGATGACGTAGCCGGCGCCGCGCAACCAGCCGCGCACCGAGTCTTCACTCCACGCGGGCAACGTCGGCCCGCCGGTGAGCGCGTGCACCGTCGACGAGGCGCTCGCCGCGTTCGCGAACGAGAGCACCACCTCGGCCTCACCGATGACGGGCCGCAGGCTCTCGAGGCCGACCGGGCCCTCGCGCAGCAAGCCGTCGAAGGCCACCACCACCTGAGGGCGAAACGACGCGATGGCGTCGTGCGACTCGGGGTCGACGAGCACCGTGCACTGGTTGGCTTCGAGCGCCGAGACCAGCCCCGGGTCGGCCGCCAGCAGCACCACGCGCTTGCCCAGCCCCACGCGCCGGGTGACGAGCGTGCGGAGGTCGCCCACGGTCTGCTTCATGGGCTCTTCTTCGACGCCGCGTCTTCGAGCGCCTTGCGGTACGTGCGCGCGAGCTGGCCCATGAAGAAGTTGCGCGGTACCAGGCGCGCGAGAAACAGCCCCGCCCGATTGCTGAAGCCCTGCACCCACAACGCGGGCCGCGCCTCCAACGCAGCCATCGCCTCGGCCGCGACGGCCTCGACCGGGGCCAGCCACCCGCGCAGCGAGCCGAACTTGTCGCCCGCGGTCATCTCGGTGGCGATGCCGCCCGGCGCGAAGACGGTGACGCTGATCTGCGTCCCCTTGAGCTCGTGCGCGAGCGCCGTGCCGAACGCGGTGAGGAACGCCTTGGTGCCTGAGTACGCGCTCTGAAACGGCACGGGAATGAGCCCGGCCATCGAGGTGACCAGCATGATGCGCAGCGGCCTGCCCGCTTGCCGGTGGTGACGCACCAACTCACTCGTGACGCGCGTGGTGCTCACCACGTTGGTCTGCAACATCGCCTCGAACGCCGGCCACTCGAGCTCGTGGTGATGCCCGAGGTGCGTCACCCCGGCGTTGAGCACCGCGGCGACGAGCGGCACCTGCTTGACCGTGGCCAGCGCGTTCTCCACGTCGGCCGATTTGCTCATGTCGGCGGCGAGCGGTCGCACTTCGACCCCCCCGACCGAGAGTTCTTTGGCGAGCGCTTCGAGGCGATCGAGCCGACGCGCGGTGATGATCAGGTTCGCGCCCTGCTTCGCGAGCTGCTTGCTCAGCTCGAGCCCGAGGCCCGACGACGCGCCCGTCACCCACACCCACTGTCCCTTGAGATTCATTGCGACACGCTCCAGCGCAGCTCGGGCCGCACGAGCCCCACGCCTGGGCTGGGCTCGACGTGCAACGGTTGCCTCAGGGGAGCCTCGGTCTTCTCACCGTTGGCAGAGGCCGAGACGAGCACTTCGTACACGCCGCCCCCCAGGCCCAGGCGCTGCACCTCGACCTTCACCGTGCCCTTGCCGGCGAGCTCGCCGCCATCGAAGGCCGAGCTGAAGACCAGTCGGCCGTCGCTGCTCATCACGTCGACCGAGAAGGTGGTCTTCGCCTTGTGCGCCACGGCGAAGTCGAGCTCGACGGTGAGCGGTGCATCGGGGTGAAAGGCGGGCGGGCTGGCCCCCGTCCGGTCCTTGAGACGGGCGGCCTGCAGCGAGGCGATGCGGGGGGCTTCGGCTGGCGGGGCGCTCGTCTCCGGCAACGCGAGCCCGGGCTGCGAGAGCGCGGAGTGCCCGGTCTTCAGCGCTTCTGCTTCGGCTGCCGACACGGCGCGCCGGTACTCGTTCACCACCTCAGCCGAGGGACCGAACATGCGAATGCGACCGCCATCGATCCACGCGGCGAGGGTGCACCAGTTCGCGACCGTGCCGAGGTCATGGGTCACCAACACGATGGTCTTGCCGGACTGACGGAACTCATTCATGCGCGCCAGGCTCTTGCGCGCGAAGTGCTCGTCACCCACCGAGAGGATCTCGTCGATGATCAAAATGTCGGGCTCGACGTGCGTCGCCACGGCGAACGCGAGGCGCATGAACATGCCGCTCGAGTAGGTGCGCACCGGTTCGTCGATGAAGTCGCCCAGCTCGGCGTAGTCGATGATCTCCGGCACGCGCGCTTTGATGTCGTTGCGCGCCATGCCGAGAATGATGCCGTTGATCAGTATGTTCTCGCGCCCGGTGAAGTCGGGGTGAAACCCCGCGCCGAGCTCGAGCAGCGCGCTGATGCGACCGTCGACCGCGATGTTCCCGCTGCTCGGCGCGTAGATGCCCGTCATCAACTTGAGCAGCGTGCTCTTGCCCGAGCCGTTGCGGCCGATGATGCCGACCGTCGCGCCCCGCGGAATGCGCAGGTCAACCCCCTTGAGGGCCTCGATGAGCGTCGACGGCTCGACGAGCCTCCGTTGAAAGGTGAGCAGCCGCACCAGCTCCGACTTGAAGGTGGTGTATTCGTTGCGGCGCGCTGTCTTCTTGAACGACTTGACGACGTTGGTGATGACGATCGCGTCTTTGTTCGCGGCGGTCATACGAGCTCCGCGAACTCTTCGCGCCGCTTCTCGAACACGTGCGCAGAGATGACCATGATGATCAACGACTCGAGGGCCACCAGCCCGAGCCCGGCCCAGTCGCTGGGCATCGTCTGGTCGTAGAACACGTCGTGCCACGCCTGAATGAGCGGAGCCATCGGGTTGATCAACCCCACCACGCGGCGCGTCTCGTCTTGCGCGAGGCCGAACATGGGCGGCACCTGGGTCATCGACCAGAGCACCGGCGTCAAGAAGAAGGCCAGTTGCACCACGCTCGCCACGATGTGCTGCAGATCGCGGAACGCCACGTTCATCGCCGCGAAGAGGTACGCCACCGCGAGCGTGAAGAACGTCTGCACCACCAGCACCGGAATCAGCAGCAAGAGGTGCCAGCTCGGCATCACCCCGAAGACCATGCCGAGGCCCACCAACAGCGGAACCGAGAGCAGCAGGTTGATGAGGTTGGTCAACACCACCGTCGCCGGCAACACCTGCGCCGGGAAGCGCACCTTGGTCAGCAGGTCACGTCGATCGCTGATCGACGTCGTTCCCCCGAGCAAGCTGGTGCTGAAGAAGATCCACGGCAGCAGCCCACCGAAGATGAAGTAGGGGAACGCCTTCACGGTACCGCTGCGCACCATCACCACCTCGAACACGATCCAGTAGACCATCATGCTCAGGGTGGGGTTCAGAAACGTCCACAAGAACCCCAGCACCGACGCGCGGTAACGGGCTTTCAGCTCGCGCACGGCGAGTGCGGTGAGCAGAGCCCGGTATTGGTACAGCTCTGAGAGGTTTCGGAACATGCGGCGCGCGGGCCTTACCACGCTCTCAGGTGTGCACCAGTCAGACCGTTTTGCTCACCTCGACCACCACCTGCCGAAACCACGCGTGCCCCGCATCCTTCCGCATGCGCTCGTGCCAGGCGTGGTGCAGCGTGAAGCCGTGTGACTGAAACGGCAGCGCCAACGACACCAGCCCAAAGCGCTGGGCCGCGGCGTGAAAGATGCGCCTGGGCAAGATGACGCCCACGTCGCTGGTCAACAACAACGAGGGCACCACCAGGAAGCTGGGCACCGTCGCCACCACCTCCCGCTTGCGACCCAACCGCGCGAGCAGCTCGTCGATGGGGTTGCTGTTCGACCGCCCCACCGGCGCCAGTGCGAGGTGTCGCAGGGCGCAGAAGCGATCGAGCGTGAACGGCCTCTTCGTCACCGGGTGCCCCTTCCGCACCACGAAGGTGAACGTCTCATCGAACAGCCGGGTCCACACCACCGTGCGCGCTGACGGTTGCTTCGGGGTCCACGCGAGATCGAGCTCACCCTTCTCCAGGGCGGCGTCGAGCGGGAGCGGCTGCGTCGAGATGCGCAACTTCACCTTCGGGGCCTCGCGCTCCAGCCGTCGCAGCAACTCGGGCAGCAACACCGCTTCACCGTAGTCGGCCGCGCTCACCACGAAGGTGCGCTCGGCGGTCAGGGGGTCGAAGCGCGGAGCGCCACCAATCAACACGTCGGCTTGCTCGAGCCACGCGTCGACCGCGGGCAGCAGCGCCTCGGCCCGAGGGGTGGGCCGCAAGCCCGAAGCGCCCCGAAGGAAGAGCGGGTCACCGAAGGTGGTGCGCAACCGGCCCAGCGTGCGGCTCATCGCCGACTGGGTGATGCCCAGCCGCGCCGCCGCGAGCGTCACGCTCCCCGTGGCCGCGAGCTCGGACAAGGCGAGCAGCAGGTTCAAGTCGACGCGATGCAGGGCCGCGTAGCGCATGCCCCATCATGCACTCAACGCATTCAGAAATGGAATCCAATGCATTGGACGCATGCCATCCGGAGGCGCATGTTGGCCCCGTCGCACCAACCTCGCTGCACCCCACACGGAGCCACACATGTTCGCCATCGCTGGAGTCACTGGTCACACCGGAGCCGCCGCCGCCGACACCCTCCTCGCCCGCGGTCAGAAGGTTCGCGTCATCGTGCGCGACGCCGCCAAAGGCGAAGCCTGGAAGAAGAAGGGCGCCGAGGTCGCGCTGGCCGACCTGGGCGACGAGAAGGCGCTCACCGCCGCGCTGACCGGCGCGAAGGGCGTGTATCTGCTCTCACCTCCGAACTTCGCCGCGCAGGACTTCCTGGGCGACCGCAAGGCGCTGCAGCAGAAGATGGTCAAGGCGGTGCGCGCGGCGAAGGTCCCCAGCGTGGTGTTCCTCTCGTCGGTCGGGGCGCAGCAACCTTCGGGCACGGGGCCCATCGTCACCGTTCACGGCGCCGAGGCGCTCTTCAAGGGCGCAGCGCCGTCGGTCACCTTCGTGCGCGCGGCCTACTTCCTCGAGAACTGGGGCTCGGTCATCGGGCTTGCAAAGGCGCAGGGCATTCTTCCGCACTACGGCCCCATCGACGTGAAGTTCAGCCAGGTCAGCTCGCGGGACATCGGTGTTGCGGTGGCCGACGCGCTGATGACGCCGGCCGATGGCACGAAGGTGGTCGAGCTCGCCGGCAAGGAAGACTGGTCGGTGCAGGACGTGGCGACCGCGGTCGGCTCGCTGCTCGGCAAGACCGTCACGGCCGTCTCGGCGCCCGTCGAGCAGGCGCATGCCAGCCTCAAGCAGGCAGGTCTGCCCGAGCCGATGGCCGGTCTCTACGCCGAGATGTACGTCGGCCTCTCGAAGGGCCTCGTGGTCTGGCAGCACCCGGCGACGCTCACGCGCGGCAGCACGGCGCTCACCGACGCGCTCAAGCCCCTGCTGGGCTGATGTCGTGACGGGGGCTGCGCGCTCAAGGCCGAGCCTGCCGCACAGCCATCATGCCGTGCGGACCCGGAGTCTCGTCACGCGGCGCTGATCAACGAAGCCGCCGCGCTCGAGCGCCGTGCACGATTCCCCTCGAGTTTCAGCGCGCCCCGACCGGGCGCGCCAGGTCGTTCCCGCAGGGGCAACCGGCCGACCACCGTTCGGGTGGCCATCGCGGGCAGCGCAGCCTGAGCGAGCGTGCTACTGCGAGTGACGTGAGCGCGCCGCAGCCCCACTTCCGCCTCTTCGGCATCCCCGTTCGGGTCGAGCTGATGTTCTTTCTGCTCCCGCTCATCTCGCTCACCAGCCGCGACGTTCCCGCCGCGATGGTGTGGACGGCGCTGGTCTTCACCGGCGTGCTCGCGCACGAACTCGGCCACGCGCTGGCGATGAAACACTACGGTTTTGCCCCCGCCATCACCCTCCACGGCCTCGGCGGCCTCACCCACTTCCCCGTCGGGGCCCAGCCCACCCCGAAGCAGCACTTCTTCATCACCCTCGCCGGGCCGAGCGTCGGCCTCACGCTGGGCGTCATCGCGCTGGGCCTGCAGGTGTTCGTACGCGACCCGCCTCCCCTCGTGACCACCGCCATCGGCGACGCGCTGTGGATCAACCTCGGCTGGTCGATCATCAACCTCCTGCCCGTGCTCCCGTGGGACGGAGGGCTCATCCTCGACTCGGGCCTCGAGTGGTTCACTGGCAAGCGCCGTCACTTCGTGGTGGGTGCGTCCTCACTCCTCGGGGGCGCTGCCATTCTCATCGCGGCGGTGAAGTTCCAGGCGATTCTGCTGGGCTACTTTGGCCTCATGGGCGCGCTCCACGGCTTCAACCGGCTGCGCATGGCCGATGGCGACGGCACGCTCAACCCGGGCTTCGGGGGCGGCGGCGGCCAACAGCAGCCCGCCGCGGGCAAGGGCACCTGGTGGGAACGCCTCCACGCCGGCGAAGACCTCGAAGAGGAGCTCCGCTTTCAGATGAGGACGTCTGCAGACCCCGCCACGCGCGCCCAGTTCGCCGAGCTGCTCGCGTGGGCCTGCCTGCGCAAGCGCGACTTCCCCGGCGCGCGACAGGCCGTGCAGCAGATGGGCGCGGTGCCGCCGTCGCTCTCGTTGCGCGCCCGGCTCGCGGCAGCGTCGAATGACCCCGATCAGGTCATCGAGCTCTTGTGGTCGGCGGTGCCCACCGAGAACGACCTCCCGCTGCTGGTCTCGGCGTTGATCATGCGCGAGCGCTTCGACGACGTGGTGCGCCTCGCCCTGAAGCACCCCGCACTCGCCGACACGGCGTCGACGCGGCTCTTCGAAGCGCAGGCCTTCGAGCAGTCACTCGAGCTCTGCCGCGCCGAGCGTGAGCGCACCGGCATCGGCCGCTTCGCCTACAACGAGGCGTGCTGTCTGTGCCGGCTGGGCCGCTTCGACGACGCGGTGACCGCGCTGCAGAAGGCGAAGCCGCTCGGGTGCCCCGAGTTGAAGAACGTCGCGACCGACGCCGACCTCGCGCCGATTCGCGATCGCCCTGAAGTGCTGGCGCTGATCAGCTGATCAGCCCGCGAGCTCGCTCCACAGCAACAGGTCTCCCCGCGTGAGGTACGTGCGGTCGGGGAACGCGGCGTAGAAATCTTCGAATACCGCCTCGAAGTCGGGGTAGCGCGAGTCTTTCCGGTCCTGCGTCATCTTGTCGAAGATGGGGTCGAGCTTGGCCGGCACTTCGGAGTTCACCTCGCTGGGCAGCGGGCTGCGCCGACCCGGCAACTGACCGGTCACCATCTCGTAGAACAGAATGCCCAGGCCGTAGACGTCGCTCGACGGGCCCGAGTCCTTCGAGCGGGCGAGCAGCTCAGGGCTCATGTACCCCATGCCGCCGGTGCCGACGAAGACCTGCGGCATGCCCTTGCTCTGGTCGACCTCGATGACGCGCGAGAGGCCGAAGTCGGCGAACTTCGCGTTGCCCCAGTTATCGAAGAGCACGTTCTCGGGCTTGATGTTGTGGTGCGTGAGGCCCTGCTGGTGCGCCGCGCGCAACGCGTAGGCGAGCTGCAGGAAGTATCGAACCGCGTGCGGCACGGGGATGCCCTTGGTGCCGGCCGCGTCGAGCTTCTCGCGCAGGCTGCCCTTGCACAGCTCCATCACGAAGTACGGGCGCGCCACGTCGGTGTTCTGATCGAGGATCTGCACGATGCCCGGGTGCCGCACCTGGGCCTGCGCGCAGAGTTCCTTCTTCAACCGCTTGATCACCTCACCGCGCTGCAGGAACGAGAAGTAGCCGAAGATGTCCTTCAGTTCCTTCACCGAGACGTCGAGACCCAGCGCGTTGTGCTTGCCGCGGAAGACGGTGCCCAGCGGCCCTGAGCCGACCTGATCGCCCTTCTGGTAGCGCAGGTCGAGGTCTTGCCCCTTCGCACCACCCGAGTCGCGCAACATGCCCGACGGGTTCGAGACCGCTGCGGTCAGCGGGAGCGGCGCAGGGGGAGGCGGCGGAGAGCCGTACCCACCACCACCGGGCCGCACCTCGGGCGCGGTCACCTGAGGAAAGTTCGAGTCATCCTGAGACGACTTACGTCCACGGGGGGGTTGCGGCATGGCGGGCGGCTCCAGAATCAAATCGGTCGTCGGAGGGGGCGGCGGAAGCGGAGGTGGAGGATTGAACGGCGGCGGCTCTTCGGTGGTGTTGGCGTTGCCACCCTCGGAGATCTGCTCGGCGAAGAAGTCTTCAATTTCACCGCTGAAGCGGCCGGCGTCGTCGCCGCCCACCACCCGCTCGCCCTGGTCGGTGAGCTTGAGCTGTGCCTCGCGGTCCATCGCGATGTAGTGAAATTTTCGAAGGAAGAAGAAGTAGCTGTCGAACTCGAGTGACACCGAGTTCTCGAGCGAGACCTTCACATCGGCCAGCTTGTTGGATCTGCCGAGTCGGGCGTTGTCCCTCAGGCTCTTCAGAATGAAGAGCGCATCGCCACTCACCTTGTCCCGCGTCGTCTCTGACATGGTCCCCCGAACGGAGTCGATCGCCTACTTGATGCGCAGCAACTGCTTCACCGTGTCCATCACCTCGGCGAAGCGAACTGGTTTCTTCAAGAACACGTTCACACCCAAACTCATCGCCTTGTCGCGCGCGTCGATCCCGCCTGCGCTGATCGCCACGACCGGGATCTGCGCCATCGCCGCCGAGGCGCGCATCTTCTCGAGCAGCTGAAACCCGTCCATCACGGGCATGTAGAGGTCGGTCATCACGAGCTGAAACGGCGACTCGCTCAACATCGCCAGCGCAGCGTGACCGTCGGCCGCAAAGTGCACCTCGAGCGCCGTCGTGCCCTTGAACTCGTTCGCGGCGAGCTTCTTCAGCACGTAGCTGTACATCTCGATGATGTGCGGGTTGTCTTCTACGATCAGCACTCGCACGCCTTGAGGCGAAGCGAGGTTCGATCCCGTGCTCTGGGTCTCGGTGCTCATCGGAGAGTCGGGGGTCTATTCGATACTGGGCACTGCGGAAAGTTTGAAACGGTGCAGGGGACCCGACTACATCCTCGCCCCGAGGTGCCTATGGACCGGTTCGTCCTGAAACTCTTCCCTGCCGCGGCCGCTGCCCTGCTCGTCTTGAGCGGGTGCGGCAAACCTGTCGTCGGCAACGCCTGTTCCACGATGGACGAGGTGGTCTGCAAGTCGAGCACCGAGGTGTTCGCCTGCATCGCCGGCAAGTGGGCCGCCGCCCCCTGTCAGGGACAGCGAGGTTGTACCGACGCCGTGTCGCTCGACTGCGACCTCTCGAACGCCACCGCGATGACCGCCTGTCCTCCCTGGGCAGAGGGCCGCATCGCCTGTCAGGCGTTTCCGCCTGCGCTGGTGACGTGCAGCAACGGCGAGTGGCGCACCACTCAGGCGTGCACCAGCTGCAGCGTCGCCAACGGGCCTCCAGACTGCCGCGTCGGCGGCACGGGTGGTGGCGGCGGCACCACGGGCGGCGGTGGCGGAACGACGGGCGGAGGCAGCGCAACGGGCGGCGGCACCACTGGCGGAGGGGCTGCGACCGGCGGCGGAGGACCGACGGGGGGCGGCGGGGGAACGAGCTGCAACGCGTCGAACTGCGCCAACGGCTGCTGCGCCAACGGTCAGTGCTTCGCGGCGCCGCTGAACACCACCACCAACTTCTGCGGCACCGGCGGCGCGGCCTGCGACGACTGCGGCGCGCGCGGCCAGCGGTGCGACCCTGCGGCGTTCGCCTGCATCAACAGCACCTCGTGCAACCCCACGACGTGCGCCAACGGCTGTTGTGCCAACGGCCAGTGCTTCACCTCGCCGTTGAACACGTCGCTCAACTTCTGCGGGCGCGGCGGCGGCGCATGCTCAGACTGCGGCCGCATCGGGCTGGTCTGCAACGCCAGCACGTTCACCTGCGTCACCAACGGCACGGGCGGCGGCGGCGGCGCGACGGGAGGCGGTGCGGCCACCGGCGGCGGCCCCCCAACCGGCGGCGGCGGCGGCACCGACCCGTGCATGGGGGTGCCGGTCGGCGGTCAGTGCGTGAGCGGCTCGCTGGTGCAGTACTGTTCCATCCCCACCGGGGCGGGCACCGCGAGCGTGCAGACCTACCAGTGCCCCGGCGGCAGCACGTGCCAGTCGACGGGCGCCGGCGCGGCCTGCATTCAGACCGGCAGCTGTACGCAGAACGACACGCGGTGTGCGAGCGCCACGACGATTCAGCAGTGCAACTCGAACGGCGCCTGGGGTGCCGCCCAGGCCTGCGGTGGCGCCGGCTGCATCGGCAGCCCCGTCGGCGCCAACTGCGCTGTCGCGGTGGCCACCACCACCATCACCCACCGCTTGCTCTTCCAGACGCGCAACCCGCGCAACGACCTCACCGACTGGGACGTGCCTGTGCCCGTGCCCGCTCGCAACGTGACCGTCATCGCGATGCGTGGCCAGAGCTGGGTCGACGCCACCGCCACCGACGCCAACGGCAACTTCACGCTCAAGGTGCCGAGCACGCCGGGCACCACCGACTCGGTGATGTTCGCGGCGTTCGGCGGTGACGGCGTGGGCCTGCGCTACGCGGTCGGTGACCCCGGCCTCGGCACCGGCACCTTCTCGCCCGGCCAGCAGGGCCAGAACGCGCGGTATTGGTCGTGGAGCAAGCAGGTCGGCGCCGTCACCAACGGCGGAACCACCACCATCACCACCGCCGAGGGCTCGGGCGCCCTCAACATCTTCGACGGCCTGCAATCGGTGTGGACGTCATCGGTCGCCAACAACCAGGGCCAGCAGGGCCTCACCCTAGGCATCTGGATGGGCATCGGCACCAACTGGAGCTGCGGCGCGTGCTTCAGCCAGGACAACGGCTTCGAGAGCGGTATCTGGATTGGGGGCGACAACCAGGACCAGGGCTACTGGAGCGACTTCACGATTACCCACGAGCTCGGTCATTGGGTGATGTCGAGCTACGGCACCTCACCCAACGAGGGTGGCACGCACTTCATCATGTGCCCCACCTTCCCCGGTCAGGCGTGGAGTGAGGGCTTCGCCACGTGGCATGCCGCGGCGGTGCGCAACGAGCCGTTCGTCGAAGACAAGCAGGGTGGCGGCTTCTTCTGGTTCGACATCGGCAGCCGCACCTACTACCCGCAGACCAACAGCAGCTCGCCCATCAACGGGCCGGGCGGCACCAACCTGCTCGCGCAGATCGACGAGAACGCGGTGTCGGCGCTGCTCTGGTACCTCTCGAACTCGCGGCCAACCGGGGCGCGCGAGATCTTCAACGCGGTCGGCGGCCGGCACCTGAACACCTCGCCGTGGCCGCGCGGCTACACGCGCCGCACCTGGGACGTGGGCAACAACTGCACGAAGACCAACGTGGTGAACACCAACCAGCCCTCGCTGCACCTCGCCGACGCGTTCGACGCGCTGAGCTGCGGTGGCAACCCCAACGGCAGCAACCGCATGCCGGCGACCACGATTCTGCAGTCGTGCAGCAGCCCGACCAGCTCGAGCAACGGCGCGTACTACCCGTACCCGACGGCCTCGCCCATCTGCCGCAACGGCTTCTGTTACGGCTGCTTGACGGGCTCGACCTGCAACGCCGGCAACGTGAACACCGCGTGCGGCACCAACGGCGTGCAGTGTGTGCAGTGCGGCAGCGGCCGCACCTGCGTGAATGGAGTGTGCTTGTGAATCGGCTCCTGACGATGACGGTGGTGGTGCTGTTGGCCGCGTGCGCGAAGCCTGTCGACGAGGCGCAACCGAAGGCGACGCTGGTGAAGCAGCCGACGGTGGGCGAGCGGAACCTGCAAGTGCGCGCCGAGCTGCCAGTGAAGGTGCGGCTCGACGAGCTGTCTCGCTCGGGCACGGCAGCCGTGGTGCGCGCGACCGTCGACCGGCGCATCGGCATCGACCTGCCCTACTCGGTGACGTTCGCCCTGCCGGCCGGCGTGACGGCCAGGCGCGGGCGCACGGCGTTCACCCTCGCACCCAACACGGAGGCCGTGGTGGTGAGCGAAGAATACGAGCTCACGTGGGACGTGCTGCCCACGGCCGATGCGCTGCTCGAGGTGCACGGCACGACGGGCACGATGGGCATGCACTTCAAGATGCCGTACCGCTTTGGCCGCCCTGAAGTGGTCGAGCCTGCTCCGGCGGCGGTGGGCCCACGGCTCAAGATGGGCGACCGCGACTTCGGGCCTTCGATTCCGTTGAAGTGAGCTGAACCTTCACAGCGCTCTGGAAATGTCGTGGCGGGTTTCGTTGACCCCCGCGCGCGCCCGTACTTGTTACGCGCCTCATGGCTCAGTCCTTCTCCGACTACCCCAACATCTCCAACCCCGAGTGCGTGTGGACGCCCGTGCGCGAGTGGGGCGGGCTCCCCAACGTCAAGTGGTGTGAGGAGACGCTCTGCGGGATCATCTCGGAGCCAGCGAACACCTGGAGCAACCTCGCCTACCTCGTCGTCGCGGCCGGCCTCTTCTTCTACACACGCAAAGACGCCGACCGCATCTTGCGCTTCTGGGCGCCGGTGGCCTTCTGGGTCGGCATCACCTCGTTCGTCTACCACGCGAGCGTGACCTTCATTTTTCAGGTGCTCGACTTCTGGGGCATGTACTTCTTCTTCGGGCTCGTGCTGCTGCTCAACCTCGTGCGCATGGGCAAGGTCGCTGCCGCGACGTTCTTCCGCACGCTGTACATCGCCATCTTCGCGCTCACGGCGTTCACCGTCGTCGTGGCGAAGTTGAACCTCCCGATTCAGGGCATCGTGGGCATCATGATCGTCTTCACGCTGGTGACCGAGGGCCTCGCCTTTCGCGTCAGCAAGGTGAAGATCGACTACCGGTACCTGGCCGGCACGCTGGTCTTCATCAGCGCCGCGGCCGCCTTCTCGGGCTCCGACGCGAGCGGGGCCCGCTGCGACCCGCACGACCACCTCTTCCCGGGCCACGCCATCTGGCACGTGCTCGGGTCCGTCGCGATCACCTTCGCCCACTTCCACTACCGGCAGTTCGTCGGCTTCTTCCGCCCCACGCCCTGACCTCTTCCCAACCGGCCGGGCCGGGCTCTATCCTACCTCCTGCTACATACCCCTACAGGAGGCGGGCATGGTCGAACGGGAGCTTCTGCACCGGTACGGAGCGATCGAACTCCTCGAGGAGTGGCGCACGTGGGAGGCCCTTCGCGAGCGCCTGAGACCGCCGCGGTACGAGCCTCCGCAGACCCCGAGCCGAACCCTCATTCTCCTCGACGGAATTCCCGGCGCGGGCAAATCGACGACCATGCAGTGGCTCAAGCCCGCAGTGGGGGCCACGTGGCTCTCGATGGCGCGCTTTGCTGGCGCTGCAGGCGTCTCACGCGACGAGCGCATGGCACACGAGTTCTCGACGCACGCGCCTCACCCCGTCGACTTCCAGTTCCTCGCCGCCATTGACGCGCTGCCCGGCGCCTGGGTGCTGCTCGAGAAATTCCCCCGCAGCGTGGTGGAAGCCATCGCGCTGCTCGACGCAGTGCACGCGAACGGCTGGCGCTTCGAGGTGCTGCACCTGCAGTTGCCTGGCGACTGCGTAGCGAGGTCGGTGGAGCGGCAGCTCGCTCGCGGGCCCAGACACGGGGTCATGCCGACACACGAGTCAGCGACTCACCGGGCGCTGGCGCACCTCGCTCGGGCGCCTGCGTGCCGCGAGACCCTGCGGGACGCAGGCGTCCCCATTCACACCATCGACACCTCCGAGCCCAGGTCGAAGAACGAGGCCGACGTGCGCCGCTCACTGGGGCTCGACTTCGAGCGCCTCGACTGGCACCGCGAACCGCTCGAGGTGCTCGAGGGGGTCAGCGAACGCCTGGGCATCGAGGCCTGGGTCGCCAACGGCCACCTCTCGCGCGCGTTCTGGAACAACGTCTTCGGGCCGGCGCAGCGCCCCAACGACGTCGACGTCGCCGTGAACGAGGAGCACGAGGTGAAGCCGCTGCTCGACGCGCTCGAGGCCACCGCGCCAGGTCACCGCTGGTCGGTCGCTGCACCCGCAACCAGACAGCAGGAACTCGGCCTCGAGACGCGCTCGATGCACGAAGCAAAGTCACTGGCGACGTTCGTGCACCGCAGCGGGCTCGTGCGTTGGCGACGGGGTGTTCCCGAGCTCTCGCTCCCCGAAGGCACCGAGGCCGCGCTGCGTCAGGGCGTCGTCGCCCTCAACCCGCGGCTGGTCGAACGCCTGTCTCCCCCGGCGCTGGAGCGACACCTGCAGCAGAAGGCCTGGCGCGTGCCCCGCGTGCTGCGCGACTACCCGGGGCTGACCGCCCAGCCGCCGCCGGGCATCGACTGGCCTCATGTGCCCCGGGTCATCCACGCTTCCTGGCGCGCGCTGAAACAAGACGCCCCCGTCACCGGGTCGCGCTCGACGTGGAACCGGCGCTCGCTCCATCGGGACGAAGAGCGCATCGCGCAGGAAGTCTTGCAGTTTCACCGCGAACACCCGCCGCGCCCCGAGGCACCGCCCAGGCCCCCTCCCCGACCCACGCCGTCAGGAGACTTCGTCACGCTCGCCGCTGAAGCCGCCGACGCCGACTTTGCGACGTGGCTATTGCACCAGTCACGCCGCCACCACGAGACCCACGTCGACGCGTGGCTCGGCGCGCTGCTCGACTTCTCGCTCTTCGGCCCGCGGTTGAGCGCGGGCCCGCGGGCCCAGAGCGCGATGCACCAGGGGTGGCTGCTCGACCAGCACCTCCTCGAGAGCGCCGTGCAGCTGCGCCTCGACCCCCTCGCGCTCGAACCCGAAGAGCGGCTCGCGATGCGGGTGGCGATGTTGTTTCACGACACCGGCAAGCTGGCGGGCCCGAGGCCGAACCGACACGCGACCATCAGCGCGGCGCTCTTCGCGCGGCACCGCCCCGACTGGTTTCCGGAGCGGCTCATGGGGCTGACGCAGTGGCTGATCCGCACCCACGACCTCTTCGGCGTCTTCGGTCGCGGGCTCACCGAGAAGCGCGGACACCCGGTCGCGGACTACGCGCTCGACGTCGCCGCACCGTCGTCCTACGGGAGCGCGCTCGATGCGCAGGCGCTGCGTCATGGGCTGCGCGACTCGGGGCTGCCGCTGGCGCGCGCCGCGGCGTTGCACAAGGCGGTGTGGGTGGCCGACGTGGGGTCCATCGCGTCGTTGCGCTGGCTGATCCCCACGGCCGATTTGGTCGAGCGGCTGGTGCTGGTGCGCGAGCGCCGATGAGGCCTTCTGCGGTGCATGAGCGGCGCCGCGCTGATCAGTCGCGGAACGTCGCGTCACTCCAAGGAATTCGTTGATTCCGGGAAGGGTTGCCTCTACGAACGGCGCCGCCATGTCGGAGCCCTTGTTCACTGCGGACGAACAGAAAAAGTTCGACGCAGGTATTGCTGATTTGCTCTCGCACTACCCCTCTGATCGAAAGAGCGCCGCGATGTTGCCGGCGCTTCGCCTGCTGCAGTCGCTGAAGGGCTGGTTGCCGCCCGAAGGCATGCAGCTCGTGGCGAAGCACCTCGAGACGACGGTCGAGCGAGCCTACGAAGTCGCCACCTTCTACGTGATGTTTCACGTCAAGAAGCCCGGCAAATACGTCATCGACGTGTGCACGAACCTGGCCTGCGCGCTGCGCGGTGCGGAAGGGCTGCTGAAGTACCTCGAAGACCAGCTCCACACGCACGCCGGCGACAACGGCGAGAAGTACTTCCTGCGTGAGACCGAGTGCCTGGCCTCGTGCGGCACCGCGCCGTGCATGCAAGTCAACGAAGACCACCACGAGAACCTGACCAAGGCGAAGGTCGACGCGATCCTGGAGAAGCTCTCATGACCGTCCTCACCGAGAAGGTCATCACCCGCGACTGGTTCAAGGGCGCGAATCACACGCTCGACGGGTACAAGAAGAACGGCGGCTACGAGCAGCTGAAGAAGGCGCTCACCATGCAGCCCACGGCCATCACCGACGAGGTGAAGAAGTCGGGCCTGCGCGGTCGTGGCGGCGCCGGCTTCCCTACCGGCCTCAAGTGGTCGTTCGTGCCGTCGCTCGAGAAGAACACCAAGCCGCGCTACCTCGCGATCAACGCCGACGAGTCAGAACCCGGCACCGCGAAAGACCGCTTCATCCTCGAGAACGACCCGCACCTGCTGCTCGAGGGCATCGGCATCGCGTGCTTCGCCCTCGGCGCGCACACTTGCTACATCTATTCGCGCGGCGAGTTCAAACACCCTTCCGCCGTGCTCGATAAGGCCATCGCCGAGGCGTACGCGGCGGGCATCTTCGGCAAGAAGCTGATGGGCACCGACTTCGAGCTCAACGTGTACCAGGTGCGTGGCGCCGGCGCGTACATCTGCGGCGAAGAGACCGCGCTGCTCGAGTCGCTCGAAGGCAAGAAGGGCTGGCCGCGCCTCAAGCCCCCCTTCCCCGCGGTGGTCGGCCTCTTCGGCTGCCCCACGGTGGTGAACAACGTCGAGACCATCGCCTCGCTGCCCCGCATCTTCGAGAAGGGCAGCGATTGGTTCATGAAGCTCGGCACGGGCAAGTCGGGCGGTACGCGGCTCGTCACCGTCAGCGGCGCCGTCAACCGTCCGGGCACCTACGAGGTCGGCATGGACACGTCGTTGCGCGAGCTCATCTACGCGCAGGAATACGGTCAGGGTCTGCCCGCGGGTCGCAGCGTCAAGGCGTGCATCCCCGGTGGCTCGTCGGCACCCGTGCTCACCGCCGATGAAATCGACGTCAAGCTCGAGTTCGACGCGTTCAAACCGCTGCAGTCGATGGCCGGTTCGGGCGGCGTGATGGTGATGGACGACACGGCCTGCATGGTGCGCTGCCTGTGGCGCGTCGCGCGCTTCTACGCCGAAGAGTCGTGCGGTCAGTGCACGCCGTGCCGCGAAGGCCAGCCGTGGATGACGCGGATTCTTCGCAAGATCGAAGAAGGCCGAGGTGAGCCTGAAGACCTCGACACCCTGATGAACGTCGCGCAGGCCATTGCGCCCTGGCCGCCCATCGGGCTGGGCAACACCATCTGCGCGCTGGGTGATGCCGGCGCGCTGCCCGTGCAGAGCTTCGTGCAGAAGTTCCGCAAGGAATTCGAAGACCACATCACGCAGAAGCGCTGCCCTCATGGCGACAAGCCCTGGGGTGTGTTCGGGGAGTTCCAGTGACCACCCAACGAGCCCAGCTGAGGCGCAGCCGAAGGCACGAGGTTCCCCACCTCGTGAGGCGAGGGAGCGAAGTGTCATGAGCGCCGAACTCGTACTCTTCTGGTTCTTCGCGGTGGCCACCGTGCTGGCGGCAGCGGGCGTCATCTTCGCGCGCAACCCCGTCGCGTCGGCGATGTCGCTGGTGGCGACGTTCTTCTTCCTGTCCGGCATCTACGTGCTGCTCTGGGCGCACACCATCGCGGCGCTGCAGGTGCTCGTCTACGCGGGCGCCATCATGGTGCTCTTCCTCTTCGTCATCATGCTGCTCTCGTTGAGCGACTCGGGCCCGGTGCTCAACTTCACGCCTTCGCGCATCGTCGGCGGCGCGTCGGTGGTCGGCCTCTTCGTCGCGCTGGTCGCCGTGTTCCGCAAACTGCCCGGCCAGGACCTGGGGTGGACGCAGAACGCTGCGCAGCTCAAGAGCTTCGGCAGCATCCAGCACCTGGGTGAGGTCATGTACACCCAGTGGCTGTTCCCCTTCGAAGCGGTCTCGCTGTTGCTGCTGGTCGCGATTCTGGGCGCCGTCGTCGTCGCCAAGCCCCGCATCTGAGGAACCGATGATTCAGACCATTTCGACATCGCACTACCTCGTCCTCGCGGCGGCGCTGTTCTGCCTCGGCATGTTCGGCGTGCTCATTCGCCGCAACGCGCTGGTGGTCTTCATGTGCATCGAGCTGATGCTCAACGCCACCAACCTCACCTTCCTCGCGTTCGCGCGCGAGCGTGGTGACGACGTGGGCCACCTCTCAGCCTTCTTCATCATCGCCGTCGCGGCCGCTGAAGCCGCGGTCGGTCTCGCCATCGTCATCTCGGTGTTCCGTGCACGCGGCACGGTGAACATCGAGGAAATCCAGTCGATGAAGCACTGAAGGAATCGCCACCGTGGAAAAGCTCCAGCTCTTCTTTCAGACCGCCCCCGTCGACCCCACGCAGGCTGGCCATGCGTTGTGGTTGATCATCGCGTTGCCGCTCATCGGGGCCTTCATCAGCGGCGTGTTCGGCAAGGTCATCGGCCGCGCCAACGTGCACCTCGTGGCCATTGGCGCAGTGCTGGGCAGCTTCCTGCTCTCGCTGCTCGTGTTCTGGACCATCAACGACCTCAACGCGCGCGCGCCCGGGCCGTTCGGTGACGTGAACTACGCGGTGGGTCACGACTTTGGCACCTGGTTCGCCGCCGGCAGCTTCCGCGTGAACTTCGGCCTGATGGCCGACCACCTCAACGGCACGATGCTGCTGGTCATCACCGGCGTCGGCCTGCTCATCCACCTGTACTCCTCGGAGTACATGAGCCACGACAAGGGCTACTGGCGCTTCTTCGCGTATCTGAACCTCTTCGTCGCCGCGATGCTGACGCTGGTGCTGGCCGACTCGCTGCCCCTGCTCTTCGTGGGCTGGGAAGGCGTCGGCATGTGCAGCTACCTCCTCATCGGCTTCTGGTACGACGACCCGCAGAAGGCGTTCGCGGGCCGCAAGGCGTTCATCACCAACCGCATCGGCGACTTCGGCTTCCTCGTCGCCAGCTTCCTGATGGTGATCATCGTCGAGAGCATCGTCACCATGCCGGCCGACAAGCTCGGCCGCGCGGGGCTGCAGGGCACGACCGTCTCGGCGCGCTACAGCGCCGCGGTGCAGTCGAAGGGGCCGTTGGCGTTCTCGGTGCTCGAAGAGACCGCGAAGACGCTGCCCAACCTGCTCGACGACAAGATCGCCACCGGCCCGCTCGAGGGCATGACCTACGGCGTGGCGCTCACCGTGGTGCTGCTGTTGTTCCTCCTCGGGGCCGCCGGCAAGTCGGCGCAGATTCCCCTCTACGTGTGGCTGCCTGACGCCATGGCAGGCCCGACGCCCGTCTCCGCCCTCATCCACGCGGCGACGATGGTCACCTCGGGCATCTACCTGTTCTGCCGCGTCAGCTACCTCGTGGTGCTCTCGCCGACCGCGATGATCACCATCGCGATGATCGGCGCCACCACCGCGCTCGTCGCCGCGCTCATCGCCTTCACGCAGAAGGGCATCAAGAAGATCCTCGCGTACTCGACGGTCTCGCAGCTGGGCCTGATGTTCCTCGGCATCGGCGTCGGCGCCTTCTGGGCCGCGTTCCTCCACGTGGTGACGCACGCGTTCTTCAAGGCCTGCCTCTTCCTCGGGGCCGGCAGCGTCATGCACGGCAACGGCGATGAAGAAGACGTCACGAAGCTGGGTGGCCTGCGCAAGGAAATGCCCGTCACCTGGGCCACCTTCCTGGTCTCGACCTTCGCCATCACCGGCATCATTCCGCTGTCGGGCTTCTTCTCGAAGGACGCCATCCTCCACGCGGCGCACACGCAGCACATCGCGGGCTACCACTCGCTGCAGACGCTGGCCTGGGTGCTCGGCACGCTGACGGCCGCCTGCACGGCGTTCTACATGATGCGCGCGTACTTCCTCACGTTCGAGGGCGAGCGCAGCAAGGAAGCGAAGACCCCCCACGCGCACGAGTCGGCCTCGATGATGACCGGCCCGCTGGTGGTGCTCGCGGTGCTTGCGGTCGTTTCGCTGGTGCACGGCCTGCCCATCATGCACATCGACCGCGGCGGCGTGCAGGTGACGCAGACGCTGATGGAAAACTTCCTCGACCCGGTCTTCCGCACCACCAACGACCTCGTCGCGCAGAAGCAGTTCCTCGAGCTGCCCGCGACGCACGAGTCGATGGTCGGCCCGTGGATTCAGGCGTGGCTCATCGCCATCGTCTCGGGCAGCGCGGCCTTCTTCATCTACCGCCGCTTCCTGCCCGGCGGTGGTTCGTTGCAGGCGCTCGAGCCCTTGCGGAATTTCTCGTTCAACAAGTTCTTCGTCGACGAGGTCTACGACTTCCTCGTCATCAAGCCGATCACCTTCCTCGCGCGCATTCTCCACAAGGTGGTCGACGCCATTTTCATCGACAGCGTGGCGGTGCACGGCACGGCGTGGCTGACGTCACGCACGGGCGCGGTGCTGCGCTACCTGCAGACCGGTGACGCGCAGATGTACGCGGCCGTGATGTCGCTCGCTGCGGCGGGCGGTCTCATGTGGGCCATCTTCAAGGTGTTGCCGTGATCTCGACCTTCGACTCGCGCATCCTCAACCTGGTCATCTTCTTCCCGCTGCTGGTGGCGGGGCTGGTGGCCTTCCTCCCGAAGGACGAGAAGGGGCAGATCCGCTCCATCACCTTCGCGGGCATGGTGGTGAGCCTGCTCACCGCGCTCTGGGCGTGGACCCGCTTCGACGTGAACTCGCCCGTCGAGTTCCAGCTCGAGTACCGCATGCAGTGGCTCGCCGACGCAGGCGTCAGCTACCACGTGGGCGTCGATGGCCTCTCGGTGGCGCTGGTGCTGCTCACCGGCATCCTCGGGCCGCTCGTCGTGCTCTCGTCGTGGACCTTCGTCGAGGAGCGCACCAAGGAATTCCACATCGCGCTGCTCGTGTTGCAGACGGCGACCTACGGCGCCTTCGTGGCCATCGACTCGCTGCTCTTCTTCATGTTCTTCGAGGCCGTGCTCGTGCCCATGTACCTGCTCATCGGCGTGTGGGGCTCGGAAGAACGCCAGAAGGCCGCGCTCAAGTTCTTCCTCTACACGATGGTCGGCTCGGTGCTGATGCTGCTGGCCCTCTTCGCGGTGTACTTCCTCGCCGCCCCTGCGGGCGCGCGCAGCTTCGACTACTCGACGCTCTACAACGGCCTGATGGGCGCCTCGCGTGAGCTCGCGGCCTACCTGAAGAGCAACCCGGGCGGTGACGGCGCGGGGCTCTCGCCGGTCGCGCTCTCGCTCTTCAAGTACGGCCCGTGGTTGTTCCTCGCCTTCGCGCTCGCGTTCGCCATCAAGGTGCCGATGTTCCCCCTGCACACCTGGTTGCCCGACGCGCACGTGCAGGCGCCGGTGGCCGGCTCGATGGTGCTCGCCGGCGTGATGCTCAAGCTGGGCACCTACGGCTTCTGGCGCTTCGCGGTGCCGCTCTTCCCGGTGCAGGCGCGGCAGTACCAGACCTTCTTCGCGGCGCTGGCCGTCATCGGCATCGTCTACGGCGCGCTCATGTGCCTCGCGCAGCGCGACATCAAGAAGCTCATCGCGTACTCGTCGGTCAGCCACCTCGGCTACTGCATGCTCGGCATCTTCGCCTTCACGGCCGAAGGCGCGACGGGCAGCGCGTACCAGATGCTGAACCACGGCGTGTCGACGGGCGCGCTCTTCCTCATGTTCGGCATGCTCTACGAGCGCCGCCACGCGCGCCTCATGAGCGACTACGGCGGCATCGCGCGCATCATGCCGGTGTACACCGCGTTCTTCCTCATCGTGACGTTCTCGAGCATCGCGGTGCCCGGCACCAACGGCTTCGTGGGCGAGTTCCTCGTGCTGCTGGGCTCGTTCAAGTCGAACCTCCCGATGGCCTTCAGCGTGCTCGCGGCGACCTGCGTGGTGCTCGGCGCAGCCTACATGTTGTGGATGGTGCAGAAGGTCTTCTTCGGTCAGGTGACGCACCCTGAGAACCTGCAGCTGAAGGACCTGAGCAAGCGCGAGCTCGCGGCGGCCCTGCCCTTCATCGCGCTCATCGCCCTCATGGGTCTGCGCCCGCAGCCCTTCCTCGACGTGCTCAACACCAGCACCACGCGCTTCGTCGCCCGCTCGCAGTATGCGGCGAACGGCGAGGCCACCAACGACGCGAAGGTGCGCGTGCTGGTGCGCCAGTTGCCTCGGCAGCAACTGGCCGAGGCGGTGCTCCCGGCCCCGCAGCCCCTGCCCTCGGCGCAGCCCACGATGCTGGCGAAGCCGATGCCCCGCCCTGTGCAGCTCATGCCCGTGCAGCCCAGCCTGCAGCAGGCGCCTCAACCTGTGAAAGCGAACCCGTGAACATCCCCATCTTCACGATCAACGACTTCCTGCCGGTGATGCCGGTCGGCGTACTCATGGCCGGCGCCATCGTGCTCATGCTGTCGGAAGTCTTCCTCGTTCGCCCGGCAGCGCCAGGCGAGCAGCCCAACCGCACCTACCAGGCGATTCTCTCGGCGCTCACCGCGCTGGTCGCCGGCGCCATCGCCATGCACAACGCCTTCGAGCCCGCGCGCGCCGTGCTGCAGGGCTACGCAGTGCTCGACCCCTTCTCGAGCTGGACGACCGTGCTCGTCTGCGTGGCCGCCTTCCTCGCGTCATTCCAGAGCTCGGGCTTCTTGAAGCACCGCAACGCCGAGCGTGGCGAGTTCTACGCGCTGCTCCTGTTCGCCTCGGCGGGCATGAGCCTGCTGGCGCTCTCGGCGGAGTTCATCACCCTCTTCATCAACCTCGAGGTGCTCAGCATCGCGACCTACGCGCTCACCGCGTTCCTGCGTCGCGGCCCGCGCCCGTCGGAGGCAGGCTTCAAGTACTTCATCCTCGGGGCGTTCGCGGCGGCGCTGCTGCTCTACGGCGCGGCGCTGCTCTACGGGGCGACCGGCGCCACGCGGCTCATCGAGGTCAGCAACGCACTGCCCGCGGCCTTCGCGAAGTCGCCGGGCCTCGTCTACGCCGGCATTGGCCTCGTGCTCGCCGGCTTCGCCTTCAAGGTGGCCGCCGTGCCCTTCCACATGTGGACGCCCGACGTCTACGAAGGCGCCCCCACGCCCGTGACCGCGCTGATGAGCGCCGGTGTGAAGGCGGCGGCCTTCGTGGCGATGACGCGCACCTTCCTCTTCATCGGCCGCGGCCTCGACACCTCGATGCTCTTCACGGTGTTCAGCCTGCTCGCGCTGCTCACCATGGTCGGCGGCAATCTTCTCGCCCTGCCCCAGCGCAACGTGAAGCGCATGCTGGCGTACTCGTCGATTGCGCACGCCGGCTACATGCTGCTGGGCGTCGCCGCGCTGTTCGCGCCCAAAGTGGTAGTTACGGGCGCCAGCGTCGGCGTGCTCACCTCGACCCCGCTCACCGGCACGCACGTCGACGTGCAGAGCGCGGTGTTCAAGGGCCTGCTCTTCTACATCCTCGGCTACACACTCACCTCGCTCGGCGCGTTCGGCACCATCGCAGCGCTCGAGCGGCGTGAAGACGAGACCCGCGGCAACACCTGGGACCTGGAGCGTTTCGCCGGGCTCGCCCAGCGTCGGCCGGGTTGGGCGCTTGCCATGGCGGCGTTCATGCTGTCGCTGGGCGGCGTGCCTCCGACGGTCGGTTTCCTCGGGAAGCTCTTCCTCTTCTCGGCGGCCGTCGACGCGGGTCTGCTCGGCCTGGCGGGGGTCGGCATCCTCTCCAGCGTCGCCGGCGTGTACTTCTACCTGCGCGTCGTGGTGTACATGTTCATGCGCCCGGCCCCCGCCGACGCGACCGCCCCGGTTCGCCACTGGACCACGGAGTTCGCGCTCGTCATGTCGGCCGTCGGCGTGGTGGCATTCGGCATCATTCCCGGGCCGGTGACCGAGTGGTTCGGTCGCCTGGGCATGGTCTTCGGGCTCTGAAAAGCTCGGCGTATTTCTGATCTGCCCGAAATTTCAGATCTGAAAACGCACGCCGTTTCACTTCTGAAATCGAGAGCTTGCGAAGGCTCACAAACACCTTGAATCACTCGAACCGCACTGTGGCACGCACCTAGCAATGAAGGGGTGGACCGGAAGCGAACTGTCGAAGGCGGTTCCCCCCCACCACTTCGGCGCCTGACCGGTGCAGTTGAAGAAGACCCGCGGCTCGTCGCTTTCTAGCGTCGAGCCGCCTTCTTTTGCGGGCTGCGGAGCTTGTGGAGTCGCCGCAAGGTGGCCCCTGCGACGAGTCACTCAGAAAGACTCCGTGGCTGTTCAGCTCTGGGTCGCGGGCTCTTCGCCCGTCGTCTTCAGCCCCAGCCGCTTCATCTTGCGCCAGAGCGTGGTGGCGGAGACGCCGAGCGTGTCGGCCACCCCTGACAAGTCGTGCGGCGATTGCTCGAGGGCGGCGAGAATCGCGCGGCGCTCGGCCTCGGTGACCGCGTCGGCCAGTGGCTGCACGGGCCCTGGCGCCACCGCGCCGGGGATGGGGCTGCGGATCGCGGTGTACCGGCCGCTCTCACTGCGCTTCTTGAGCGGAAAGTCCTCGGGCAGCAGCTCTTCGCCTTCGGCCAGCGCGGCGGCCTGCTCGACCAGATTCTCGAGCTCGCGCACGTTGCCGGGGAAGTTGTAGCCCTTGAGGTGGGTGATGGCCGATTCCGACAGGTGGTGCTGGCGGCGGCTGCGGGTGTTGGCGCGGTCGAGGAAGTGCCTCGCCAGCTCGGGAACGTCTTCGAGGCGCTCACGCAGCGGTGGCACGATGAGGGTCACCACGGCGAGCCGGTAGTAGAGGTCTTGCCGGAAGCGCTTCTCGTCGACCTCCTGCTCGATGTCGCGGTTGCTCGCGGCCACCGTGCGCACGTCGACCTTGAGCGAGGCGTTCTCACCGACGCGCCGCACCTCACCTTCCTGCAGCACGCGCAGCAGCTTCGACTGGAAGGCGGGCGCGGTCTCGGTGACCTCGTCGATGAAGATGGTGCCGCGGTCGGCCTCTTCGAAGAGGCCACGCCGGGCCTTCACCGCGCCCGTGAAGGCGCCGCGGGCGTGCCCGAAGAGCTCCGACTCGAGCAGCGTCTCGGTGATGGCGGCGCAGTTGACCGGCACGAAGGGCGACCGGTTGCGCAGGCTCAGCGCGTGAATGGCGCGCGCCACGAGTTCCTTACCGGTGCCTGATTCGCCCTGCACCAGCACCGTGGCGTCACTGGACGCGACGCGGGAGAGGCGGGTGGTGAGCTCGCGCATCGCCTGGCTGTGGCCGACGAGCGACGAGAGGCCGTGGCGCTGCTTGAACTCGCCCGCGAAGACCTCGACCGCCGAGACGAGGCCTGCGTGCTCGAGCCCCTTGTCGACGCGGTGAATGAGCTCGCCGTCTTTGAAGGGCTTGGTGATGTAGTCCCACGCGCCGCGGCGCATCGCCTCGACGGCGGTGTCGATGCTGCCGTACGCGGTCATCACGATGACCGAGAGGCGGGGGGCGATTTCCAGCGCGCGCTTGAGCAGCGTCAGGCCGTCCATCGGCTCCATCTTGAGGTCGGTAAGGAGCAGGTCGACCGGGTGGTCGGCCAACCAGGCGACCGCCTCTTCGCCACTGCCGGCCTCGTCGACCGAGTACCCCTCGGACCGGAGCAGCAGCGCGGTGGTGGCGCGCATGTTCCGTTGGTCGTCGACGACCAGGATGCGACCTTTGCGCGTGGGCGGGGGCATCATCATTGTGGTTGAAGACCTGACACGACGAGAGACCAGCCTGCGGCGCTGCCGCTTTAGAAGATTAACGCCTTCGCAGCACGCGCTCATCGCCAACTCGCAGCGTGAGGCGTTCGCGATCGAAGTACTCAGCGAGGGGAATCAGGAATTTTCGGCTGAGACCGGTCAGGTCCTTGAACGCCTGGGTGCTGAGCCGCTCGTTCGCCTCGAAGAACGTGAGGAGGCGTGCCTGCAGGGCGTCGATGGCGGGCCGGGCGAAGAACAGCTCGCCCGCGCGCACCGCGAGCCCCTGCGCGACGAGCGCCTGAGCCAGCCGGGTCACTTCGGCCTCGGTCAACTTGAGGGTCGAGGCGAGCTCGAGCAGCGTCGGCGGCTGCAACCCGCGACCCTCGAGGGCGGTGCGCAGCGCCTGCTGCCGGCTGGAGGTTTCCCCGGTGAAGGCGCGGCCGCGCCCGGGCAGCCGAAGCACCTCGGCGCTGAGTTCGACTCGCCTGGTCGTGAACAGCCCCTCGAGGGCCCGCTGAAACACCCGCTCGGGCGGCTGGCCCACACGTTGTCGCAGCTCCTCGCGCGGCGTGCCCGCGCGCTCGGGGTTCGCGAGGTGGAGCGCGTCGAGGCGGGCGACCATTCGGGCGCTCAGGGCCTCGAGGACCTCGGTGGCCACGAAGCGCCGCACCTCTTTCTCGACGAGCACGGCCGCGCCACGCGCGGTGATGAGCTCGAGCGCGCGCGTCAGGTCTTTCTTCGGCGCGCGGGCGCGGGCAGCCAGCACGGTCTCCTCGAGCCCCGCGTACCCGGCGTCGACGAGCAGCAGGCGCACGCGCTCCTCGAGCGGCGCGGCCGTCAGCTGCGCGAGGCGCTCACTGCGGCCGGGCTTCCGACGGGGGGGCGAGAGGACCTCGATGATGCCCCCCCCGACGGTGGCACCCCGGCCCTCGAGGGCGCGCGTGCCGCGGAGGATGAAGCGCTGCCCCGGCAACGCCGCCAGGGGTGTCGCGAAGTGGAGCTGCGCGAAGCAGCGCTCGCCCGGCCGCAGCTCGTCGACGTCGAGCAAACGCACCAGCGTCTCGACCTGTGCGGTGCCGAGCGTCAACAGCCAGCGTGAGCGGCGCGGCAGCGGGTGTTCGACCGAGGCGAGCAGCGAGAGCGTCACCTCGACCGACTTCGAGGCGGCGAGCTGGCCTTCGTGCACCAGCACCTGCCCGCGCGAGACGTCGTCGAGCGAGAGGTCGGGGAGATTCACGGCGACGCGAGTTCCCGACGTGGCGTGCTCGACGGCGGCGCCGTGCACCTGCACCGAGCGCGCGCGACAGGCCCGGCCGGCGGGCAACACGCGCAGCTCGTCATCGACGGCGATGCGACCCGACCAGAGGCTGCCGGTGACGACGAGGCCGAAGCCCTTCGCGGTGAAGGCGCGGTCAATGGGGAGAAAGAGCGGCGCGTCGGGCCCTCGTGCGCGGCGGGCCTCGATGAAGGGCGCGGGCGGCTCAGCGGGTGTGCCCTTCTTCGGCGCGGGTGGCTCTGCGGCGAGCTTCGTGGCGAGGGCGTCGAGGGTGCTCTTGAGCGCGTCGAGGCCTTCGCCGGTCTTGCTGCTGACGGTGACGAGGGGCGCGTGCTCGAACGGCGTGCCGACGACGAGCGCGCGCAGGTCGGCCTCGAGCAGCTCGAGCCAGCCTTCCCCCAGGCCGGGCAGGAGGTCGCCCTTGGTGACCACCAACACGCCCGCGCTGAGCCCCAGCAGGGTGCAGATGTCGATGTGCTCGCGGGTCTGCGGCATGACGCCTTCGTCGGCGGCGACGACGAGGAGCGCGAGGTCGATGCCCCCGGCGCCCGCGGCCATGGCCTTCACGAAGCGCTCGTGGCCGGGCACGTCGACCACGCCGACGGTGCGGCCCGAGGGGAACGCGAGGTGCGCGAAGCCGAGCTCGAGGGTGATGCCGCGGCGCTTCTCTTCGGGCAGCCGATCCGTGTCGATGCCGGTCAGCGCCTTCACCAGCGACGTCTTGCCGTGATCGACGTGGCCCGCGGTGCCGACGATCATGCGCGTTTCAACGAGCGGAAGACTTCTTCACCGCGGCTGGCGCGGGGAACTCGCCGGTGTCGAAGCGACGGTCTTCCACGACGTCCTGGTAGTCCCAGGGGAAGACGAAGAACTCGTCGGACGTGATGGCCACGAAGTCGGGCTCGAAGCGACCGGGGCGCGCGATGAGCGAGACGGTCTTGACCTGCTTCACGCCGTGCGCGCGGGCGAGCCTGGTGGCGAAGACGATGCTGTCGCCCGAGGCGGCGACGTCGTCGACGATGAGCACGCGGCGGCCCGTGACGTCTTCGGGCAGCTCTTCGGTGGCCTGCGGCGTCGAGCCCGAGTCGCGGCTGCGGCGCGTGAGGCGCAACGGGAGGAACTCGGCCTTGAGGGCGTTGGCCAGCGCGCCACCGACGAAGACACCGCCGTGCACGAGGCCGACGACGACCTCAGGGCGGAACGCGCGGGAGATGGCGCGCGCGAGCGACTGCACGTGGCGATCGAACTCGCCCCACTGCAGCTCGATGAGGCCGCGGCGGGCGCGACCGAGCTCGCCAGTCGGAAGGCTGGGCACGCTGGGCATGCCGCCGGCCGCAGAGAATTCATCGATGGGGGTCGGCTTCTTCGCCACGAGCTTCCTGGCGCGGGGTGCCGGTCGTCGCGTCGTCGTCTTCTTCTTCGTCGCCACGCACGCGGAGATAGGCCGAATCGCGCCGATGAGCGAGCGCTCCCTCTGCCCCCGCGGGGGAGAGACGACACCGACTGCGTCGACCACGGGGAACGAAAGGCTTCTCTCCCTCTCCCTGCGGAAGCGGGGAGAGGGTCGGGGTGAGGGGCCCGACCGCAGCGCCGACATCCCCTCACCCGGCGCTTCGCGCCACCCTCTCCCCGCTTCGCAGGGCGAGGGACTTTCAGGACAGGGTCGGGGTGAGGGGCCCGACTGGAGCGCCGACAGCCTCTCCCGCTTCGCAGGGCGAGGACTTCAGTTCGCGCAGGAATCGACGGCGACGGACGTCAACGCCATCTGCACCCGCATGCCGCCGACGCGGCAGCTGGTCGTGCCCGGACACAACGTGGATCCCGTACACGCCTGGAAGCACGCGCGACCCGCACCGGTGGAGGGTGCCTGCAACGTGCCGCAAACGCCGCTGACGCACTGCGAGTCGGTGGTGCACGAGTCACCCCCATTGAGCGTCCCCGTCGTTGGCGGCTGGCAGCGCAACGAGAGCGAATCGAGCGGAGACGTCGCCAGCGCCCACGGCGCACACACAGCGCTGCCACCATCGGGCCGACACTCACCGTCTTCGACGCACGCAACACCGGTACACAACCGCGGTGAGAGGTGCTTGTCATCGGCGGTGAGCGCGAGCCCGTCGAGCCCGCGGCTGATCAGCACCGCGCTTGGCTGACACCCGACGGGCAATCCGCCATCGACCGCGCACGCATTGCCATCGACGCACGGCGTGGCACACACGCCCTGCCGCTGCACACCGCGCGAGTCGGAGAGCAGACAGAACGCGCTGCGACACTGCGCGCTCGAGGTACACGCCGCACCTGCGGGCAAGGGACCGACCGACGGGCTGCAGGTGGTGGTGAACTGCGGCGTCGTGGCCGAGGAGACCTGCCGCACGCGACACGTCACGCCTGCGTCGTAGCCCGCACAGTCGCGCTCCTGCTGGCAGCGGGGTCGACACCCGCGCACGAACCCCGAGGCGGCCGGCGTCGAGAGCAGGAAGTCGGCGTCGCACACCCCGGCGTCTCCGCAATCGGTGTCATCGGCGCACGAGCCGAAGCAGAAGTACGGGCTGGTCGGCGGCGAGGTGAACAGCGGGTCGCTGCTGCAGAGGCCGCTCTTGCACGCGCGATCGGCCGAGAGCACGCCACCATCGGCGAGCGTCACCGCAGCACACGGCGCGCCCGCACCACCGTCGCCGACGTTGAACTGACACACCACTCCGACCTCATCGGGGTCAGACGGGTCGTCCCACGGCTGACACGAGAGCGCAGGCCGACAGTCTCCGTTGCCGGTGCACTTGTCGCCGAAGCCGGTGTTCGGCATGCACACCCCGAACTCGCGCCCCTGGAAGTCGCCGACGAACGCCGTGCACTTCTCACCCGAGGCGCACATGCCCGACGTGAAGGGGTCGCAGTACGGGCGACACAACGAGAGCGAGGCCGTCTCCGGCATGCACTGCAGGTTGGGCTGGCAGTTCGAGCCGGTCGGCCCGCGGGTGCAGGGTTCGCGAGGGCCACGCAGGCCCGGCTGCGGGGCGAAGCACACGCCGATGGGCCCTTCGGACTCGAAGACGTGCGAGCTGGTCGACGAGTAGGTGAGGCGGAAGCAGATGTCTCCGGCGGCGCACATCGGCTGGTAGAGCGTGCACGCGGGCAGGCACACGTTGGCGCCGTTGAGCGTGACGCACACCAGGCCGGCGCCGCACGAGATGCCCTCGGGACACGGGGAGTTGGCGGGGGCGCCAACACAGGTGTTGCCGGTGCTGCACTGCAGGCCGTTGGGGCAGTGCGCATCGGTCAGACACGAGACGCATTGACCTGACGACGAGCAGTGCGAGGGGCCGGGCGCTTCGCAGTCGGCGTCGCGCCCGCAGCGCAGACACTGGCGGAGCTGGGTGTCGCAGACAGGCCGTTCCGCAGGGCAATCGGTCGACGTCGCGCACTCGGCGCACGAGAAGGTGCTCACGTCGCAGAAGTTGGTGGTGCAGTCGGCGTTGGCGACGCAGCCCCGAAAGCGGCACTGGCTCCCCACGCAGCGCTCACCCAAACCGCACTCGAGGTCGTCACTGCAAGGCACGTCGAGCGCGCACTCGTTGGCGCGGCAGACGCCGTTAAGCGTGCGGCAGTCTTCGGGTGAGTCACACGGCGTGGGCTCCGGGAGCGGGAGACCGGCGTCGAACTCCACCGCCGCGTCGGGCGTAGGGTCTGCGGGACAACCCGCGAGCAGCACCACTGCGCCGAGGAGAAGGAGCCGGTTCACGTTCGCGCGACCATACCTTGTCTCCCTCTCCCCCCGCAGGGGAGAGGGGTGACTCAACCGCAGAAATGAAGCACGGCGGCTTCGAGAATCTCTGCTGCGCGGTGCAGCTCGACGACGGGCACGTACTCACCCGTCTGGTGCGCGACGGTGATGTCACCCGGGCCGAACACCACCGGCACCGCGCCGAGCGCCGCGAGCTGCGGGCCTTCGGTGCCGAACGAGACGGTGTCGGTCGTCTTGCCCGACTGCGCCGCGAGGAATTGCACGACGTCGGCATCGGCGGGCGTGTCGTAGCCGCGGTCCATGCGAATGGGGCGAATGGTGGCTGAGAACGCCGGCTCTTCGGCAACACACTCCGCGATGAGCTTCTCGACCTGCTTGAGCACCGCGTCGGTCGCCTGACCGGGCAGCGGTCGCCACTCGAGCGTGAGCTTCATGTGGCCGGGGATGACGTTCTTCGCCTTGCCGCCGCTGGCCATGCCGACGTTGAGCGTGCCGAAGCCGGGCACGAAGTCGGGGTGGGTTTCGCTGCGGAGCACCCCGTTGGCGAACCGCTCGATGCGGGTGAGCAGCCGCGCCGCGCGGAAGATGGCCGACGCCCCGCTGTCTGGATACGCGGAGTGCCCTTCCTTTCCGAAGACCTCGATCTCCGCGAGGCAGTAGCCCTTGTTGGCGCGAATCGGCCGCAGCGACGTGGGTTCCCCGATGATGGCGCGGCGGGTGCGACCCTTGCCGGCCTCGAGCAGCTTCTTCGCGCCCACGCAGCCCAGCTCTTCGTCAGCGGTGAAGAGCAGCTGAAACGGCTTCTTCAACTTCCCGCGCGTCTTCTCGGCCGCGAGCACGGAGGATGCAATGAACGCTTTGGTGTCGCACGAGCCGCGGCCGAAGAGCTTGCCGTCGCGTTCGGTGAGGGTGAGCGCTTCCTTCCACGAACCGTCGAAGGGCACGCAGTCGGAGTGACCGACCAGCGACAGCTCAGGCAGCCCTTCACCACTTCGCGCGAGGAGGTTCTGTTTCTCGACGCCCGCGTCGTCGGTGTAGCGCTGACGCTCGCAGGCAAAGCCCGAAGCCGAGAGCCGGCGCTCGAGCACGTCAATCATCGGCGCGTTGGGGCGGGTCGAGGTCGAATCCACCGCCACCAGCTCGCGCAGCAACGCCACCAGGTCCGCAGACATGGCAGCGTGCTTACTCGGTTTGCGTCGCCTTCAGGGAGTGAAGGTCGCGCCGTAAATGGTCAGACGATCCGTGCCGAGCCCGGCCGCGCTGATCGACGTCTGCAAGGAGCCGATGAGCGTCGGCGCCGCGACGTCGTCGCACTCGAGCACGGTGTTCTGAATCGGCAGGAAGAAGGCAAAATTGGCGTTGCCAGAGCGACCCAGGCCGAGGATTTCGACCGTGCCGCTGCGCGCCGCGAAGCCGTTGGACATGCCGCCGAGCACGGTCCTCACGGCCATCGAGCTCTCATCAATCAGGTAGAACTGACCCGGGTCGAACGTCACGCCACCGAACCGTGTGAGGGGACCGGAGCGGAGCGGCCGAGCGGCCAGCCCAAACGGCATTGGTGCAGTCGTCATCGTGTCCTTCTCGATGGTGCGCAGCGGGCCATCACCCACGAGCGCGCGCCACTTGTTCGTCGAGTTCTGCGGCACCACGAGCAGCGGCGGAGCCTCGTAGAGGGGCTGAGTGCCGATGTCGTTGTCAAGCGCATCCGCACCCGCGCGAATCAGGTGGAGCACGCGGTTTGCGCCAGTGGTCTCGTAGGCGAACGCGCGCGTCGGCGACACCCAGCCGATGGACCACGGGTTGCTGCTCGACGCGAGGTTGGTGGTCGCCATCTGCGGCGGGAACGTCTCTTCACGAACGGCGGTGTTGAGACCTGAGGTGAACGTCCACACCACGCGGTCGCCGGCCTCGTTGAGTTCGAATTGAGTGGGCACGGCCTGAAGCGCGGAGTGGTTCCCATCCATCGCGCGTACGCAGTAGGCGATCGAGCCCTGCACGAAGCAGGGGTAGTCGGCGCGATTGGAGAAGAACAAATAGGGGTTCCCCATGCCCCCAGCGGTTCCGAACGGAATCACAGAACCGGGTCCGGGCGTGACGGAAGTGTCAGTCGCAGCCGTGGTGGCCGTCGGGCTGAGCACCTTGAGGGCACAGGTGGCGGCGCAGTTGGTCAGCGCCCACGCCGTGGGAATCACCGAGAACGAGGTCACGCTGGTGAAGACCTGAGCCACGCTGGTGGTGGGCGTCACGAGGCGAACGTCGTTCATCTCGCGCACGAACCAGCGGTCTGCGTTCTGGGCGATCACGCTCGTCGCGTTGCCCGTCGCCGGAAAGATCGTGGGCGCGTTGGGCGTCGCCAGGGTGATGCGCGTCAAGGTCGGACCTGCGCGGTGAATGAAGAGCACCGACTCGTCGGACGAGAAGGCGAGCTCGTTGATGCCGTTGACTCCGTTGAACGCCTGCAGTGCGCCAGTGGCGATCTCGTAGACGAAGGCCGTGTTGGTGACGACCCACGCCGCATACTTGCCAGCCCGCGAAATGAGGGGGAGCGTCGTCGTGCCGACAGCGAGCACGCGAAACTCGAAGGTCACCGCGTTGATGAGCGCGAGGCGGCGCTGGGTCGTGTCATTCAGCGAAATGAGAGACCACGTGTGGGTCGCATCGACCGGTGTGAAGCCAACGAAGCTGACGCCGTTGAGCACGGTCTGCGACGTCCAAATCGGCTTGAACCACGAGAGTTCCTGGCCAGGCAGCGAGATGGTGCGACCGGCGGTGATTTCCACGCGGCCGAGCGTGAGCGCGGGGTGCGAGGGCGCCGTGGCGACGATCTCCCAGAACCCCACGGGCAAGGTCATCGAGAACGTGCCGTTGGTCGCAGGCATCGCGGTGATGCCGGTGCCGACTGCAGTGACGGTGATGTCGCGAGGCGAGCGCGCACCGCGGAAGGTGACGTTGCCGAGCACCGTGCCCGTGGGCGGCGGGTCATCGGTGATGGTCACCGCGAGCTCGGGGTTGGTACCGCGCATCACCATCGTCATCTGCGTCGCCGAGCGAATGAAAGGCGCGGTGCCCGTTCGCGCGTAGACCGTCTGCGCACCGGCAGGCACGCCCTCGAGGAGGAACTTGCCCATCGCGTCGGTCGAGGTGCTGATGCTCGTGCCCGGCACGGTGACGATGACGCCCGCCGCGGGCATCGAGTTGTAGGTGACGGTGCCGGGCACGCTGCCGATGGGAGTGAACTTGAGCTCCGGCGCGACGACGTCACCCGAGGCGAATACGCCGATGGAGACGCGGCCTTCCTTCGTATCGGGCGCCTCGGCGCTGACAAGGTACGCGCCGGCTGTGAGCTTTTCGAACGCGAAGCTGCCGTCAGCCATCGCGCGGGCGCCCTGCGTCACGGGGCCCACCGCAGTCACGGTGATGTTCTGCGCGCTGCTGCCGTCGCTGAACGACACGCGGCCGGTGATCTTCGACGTGGCGAGCTTGAAGTTGAGGATGGCCTCAGCCCCCTTGCCCTGCGTCACGGTCGACGTGGTGCTCTGCTCTTCGACCTCGGCGCCGCGCACCGTCGCGCGCACCACGTAGTCGCCGTCAGGCAGGCTGCCGATGCTGAACGAACCGTCGTTTCGGGTCACGGTGGCGCCGCTCTGCGGGCCATAAACGATGACCGCGATGCCGGCCTGGGAGCCTCCTTCGACGTTCACCTTGCCGGTCAACGTGCCCGCGGGACCACAGGCAGAAAGGACGACGGCTCCGACGAGCCACAGCGAATGACGCAAGTGCATTGATGCCTCCGAAGAGGGCGGCACTCTACCACCGCAGTTCAGCGACGGCCGAAGAGAAGGCAGACGCGATGTGGGCGGTTTGCTCATGTCTGCCCTCGCGAACGATGGGCTTGCCGGCAACGAACACGTCCTTCACGGCGCCGCTCGAGGCTGCAAACACGGCGCTGGTGAGGAGGTCGCGCGCGCCGAGCATTGACGGGTGCGTGAGGTCGACGGCGACGAAGTCAGCGGGGCTCCCCGGAGCGAGCGTGGCGGGCGCCAACCCCAGGCTCCGCGAGCCTGCGTGGCTGAGCGCGTCGAGGAGACGAACGGCTTGAGCGGAGGCGCCCCCGGTCGCCGGGTCGAGCACGTTGCGGCGGAGACGAAGCAGCCGCAGGTGGCCCTCGAGCATCTGCGCTTCGGCGAGCAGATCGATGTGCGCCTGGCTGTCGCTCCCGAGTGAGATGCGCGCGCCCGCGTGGATCAGCGAGTCGGCCTCGACGATGCCGTCACCCAGATTGCGCTCGGTCGAAGGGCACGCACAGATGGTGCAGCGCATGGTGCCGAGGCGGCCGACTTCCCAGCGGTCGAGGTGCACGGCGTGCACGGCGGTGAAGTTCTCGTTGAGCAGGCCGGTGGCGTCGATGAGCTCCACGGGGCGGGCGCCGTACTCGGTCATGCACGCGCGAATTTCGCCAGGCTGCTCGGCGACGTGCATGTGAATGGGAATCGAGGTGCCCTTCGTTTCCTGCGCGATGACCTCGAGCCAGCGGCGAGGCACGGCGCGCACGGAGTGTGGCGCCAGGCCGAACGAGACGAGCTCGTCGCCCTCGAGCGCGTCGCGCAGCGCGAACGAGCGGCGCAGGTACACGTCGACGTCGGCGTCGATGAAGCGGCGCTGTTTCGGGTTGGGGTCGACCTGAAAGCCAGCGCGCTGGTAGCCGACGCGGAGCAAACAGATGCGCAGGCCGACATCGCGCGCGGCGCGCACGACCTGGTGGGCGAGGAGGCCTTCGTCGGCGTACGCGGCCCCGTCGACCTGGTGGTGGAGGTAGTGGAACTCACCGACCGTGGTCACGCCGGCGAGCGCCATCTCGAGGAAGGCCTGCTTGCTGACGGCGTAGAGCGAGTCGGGGTCGAGCGCGTTGGCCGCGGCGTACATCGCGTCGCGCCAGGTCCAGAAGTCATCGCGCTCGTGGCCGGGGGCGAGGAACTCGGTGCGCCCGCGAATGGCCCGCTGGAACGCGTGCGAGTGGCCGTTGACGAAGCCGGGCAGCAGCAGCTTGCCTTTCAGGTCGATGACGTCGGTCTTCGGCGCGTCGGGGGGAACGGTGACGACGTGGCCGTTCTCGATGCCCAGCGTCACGTCGCGCTGCAAACGACCATCGAGGAAGGCGGCGTCGGCGCGAACGAGCGTGAGCACGCGCTCAGTAATAGGGCCGCAGCATGAAGAAGACCACCACGCCGGTGACCGAGACGTAGAGCCAGATGGGGTGCAGCCAGCGGGTGACCCTCGTGTGGCGCGCGAACTCTTTCTTGTACGCAAACCAGAAGGCGGCGAGGCAGCCGGGCACGACGACGATGCTGAGCAGCACGTGGCTGGCGAGGAGCGAGAGGTAGAGGGTGCGAAGCGCGCCGGTGCCGCCGAACTTCGTGTCGCCGTGGACCGCGTGGTACGCGATGTAGCCGATCAAGAAGAGCGCGGAGGCCGCGAAGGCCGAGACCATCAGGCGCTTGTGCAGGTCGCGGTTGCCCTTCGCGATGGCGAAGCGGCCGGCGATGAGCAGCAGCGCGGCAGAGCCGTTCAACGCGGCGTTCACGCCCGGCATGAAGCGCAGATCGGGGCCGTTCGCGGTGCCGTCGTGCGCGAGCAGCAGCCACGCGAGGAACGCGAGCGCAACGGCCGAGATGATGCCGTTGAAGAGGAAGAACGAGCGGTCACTGAGAGGGGCAGTTGAACTTGCGGAAGCCATGCCGTGCCTCTAACCGAGGAAGCGACGTGTCGCACTGGCCCGGCTCCCTTCGGGTCGAATGAGAGCCATGAGTCACGCAGCGGTCTTCGCGATCTCCTCAGGAGGTTGACTGCTTCCACTCCGTGGGCACCTGCGCAGCCGATCGAGACTGTCCGTTGGGCAAGGTCTGCTCGTGCCTGAAGCGGAGTTGCTCGGCGTATGTCTTCATGGGGGCGAAGGGAGAAACGACGCGAGACCAGTGCGTCGCAGCTCACTGCGCCGGGAAGCGCGCCAACGTGGGAATCTCGTTCGCGCTGCCTGATGGCGGAGCCATGGCAGGACCTCTCTTCGAACTCGAGGACGGCGGTTGGGAGAGGGTGTTGGCGGAGCCCTTCTTCCGAGACTTGTCTCGTTGAGGAGCCACTGTGTTCGGAAGAGTTCGTGATGCCGAGTAGACTGAGAACCATGAGTTCGGCTGATGAGCAGGCGCGTCGAGCAGCACGGGCTTCGTGGCCGGGTCTCAAGACGACGCTGGCAGAAGCGCCGGGAACTGAGGATCTCAGTGCCACGACGACGGCCGAACAGCGCCTCGCGATGATGTGGGAATTGACTCTTGGCGCGTGGGCGCTGACCGGCAAGCCGATGCCGGACTACTCGCGGGCCAACATGCCCGGTCGAGTCATTCGATCGTGGGAGCCATGAGCATCGAAGCTGGCCTCAACCCCGACTTTCTCGATCTGCTGGCAGCATTCTCGAGAGCGAACGTCGAATTCATCGTCGTCGGGGCTCACGCACTCGCAGCCAACGGAGTCGGCAGACGATCAAGGTGAGTGGCTCACCAGTCGCTTTTCTCGGTCGACTGGCGCTGATCAAGAACAAGCGCGCCGCGGGTCGCGCCAAGGACCTGCTCGACGTCGAACTGCTCGAGCGACTGCAGGGCTGAACTCACAAGTCGACCACACCGACTTTCCCTTCACGCCACGCCGTCACCACGGACTCGGCGACGCTCGCCGCCGTCAGCGCACCCTTTGGGAGCGGGAACGGCGCCTTCTTCCACAAAGGCGTGTCGACCGCCGGCAGCCGGAGCATCGTCGTCTTCAGCGAGCGCTGTTCCTTCAAGGCCACGCGGACCAGCGCGTCGACTGCCGCCTTCGCGGCCGCGTAGGGGCCGAGCTTCGGGAAGGCGAGGCGATCGGCGTACGCCCCGAGCACCACGCGGTGCGCGTCAGGTGCGAGCAGCGGCGTGACCTGGGTGAGCGCAAAGAACACGGGGTTCAGGTTGTTGGCCATCAGCGCCGAGAACTCGGCCGCGCTCGTCTCGTCCATCGTGCGCCCCGCCATGTCACCTGAGGCAACGACGACGAGGTCGATGGGTACGCCGAGCTGAGCGACCCACAGGCACAGGGCGCGAACGTCTGCTTCAGCTGCGAGGTCGGCGGCCGTGCCCTCGACGCCGAGCGCCTCGGCCTCCGCGGTCGTTCGGCCCACGAGCAGCACGCGCACATCATCCCCTTTGAGGCGCGACGCCAGCGCACGCCCCACTCCACCCGCTCCGAAAATCAACGCTGTCTTCATGGCGACACCGAGTAACCGTCTGCCCACACGCCACGCATTGGATTTCGGGGAACTCGGTGACGTGCATCGTTCGGCCATGCGGACCAGCTGAAGTGTACCGATAAAAACCACATTGTCCGTTGGTGCGAGTGAGCGCAGAGTTTGGGTCTCCGAACACCCGCTGTTGCAAGAGGTGCCGATGAGACTCGACCGCATCATCACCGCGTCCGTCGTCGTGCTGTGCGCTGTGATGCCGAGCTGCGCGCGGGCCGACGGCCCGACGTGCTCCATCACTCCGTCCCAGGTCTCGCTCGAGCGCAAGCTGCGCCAGCTCTACCTCGACCTCCTGGGTCGGCCGCCCACGCTCGACGAATACCGTTTCACGCAGAGCAAGGGCGCGATCCTCGACGAGGACGTTCGCGAGCTCATGACGCGCGAAGAGTTCTTCACGCGCCTCAAGGGCTACCACCGCGCGCTGCTTCGTTCGAACATCAGCAACAGCGTGTTCTCGAACAACGACACGCGCCTCAACACCACGACCGACGGCCTCAGGCCGCTCGAGATGCGCGGCAACCCGTCGCGCCCGTTGCGTGGGCGCAATGGTGAAGGCTGCAACCACTTCATCGAGCAGGACACCTGCAACGCCAGCAAGGAAGACCGGCATGCCGAGCCGGCGACGAAGACCTGCCGCGACTCGTTGGGCGTGCCCCTGCCCGTCTCTTTCGACTACTCGCTCGACAACTACACCTGCACGCGCCTCAACATGACCGACGCCACCATCACCGACTGCGACGTGGCGGTGACCCGAGGCGCCATCCCCGACAAGCACCTCTACTTCTGCGACATGCGCCGGGTGACCTCGGGCATGACCAGCGTGCTGCACCCGCACCTCTGCCTGCCGCAGCAGGGCAACCCCATCACCGCGGCGATGACCGAAGAGGTGCTCGACTCGAACAACCGCGTCGTCGCCTTCCGCAACCCGGCGAACCCTTCGGGCCAGCTGGCGCGACTCGATCGCTGCACGCTCGACCTCCCGCTGACGGGTGGCGTGCGCGGCCGCTACGCGACGCAGACCGGCTGTGTGCAGCGCGAAGGCGTCGTCACGGCGCCGGCCCCGTACTGGGACACCACGAGCACGACGCCGGTCGCCACCTGCGCCATCGAAGCGCAGACCCGCGACGTGAACCCCTGGACGATGGAGAGCTGCGAGTCGTCGCGCTTCCTCAACGACCGTTCGTGTGGCTGCGGCTTCGGCGCGCGGCGCTGTGAAGCGGGCAATGGCTCGAACTTCACCGCGCGCGTTGCGGCCATCAACGAAGAGCCGCTGCAGATCATCGACAGCGTGCTGCGCCGTGATGAGAACTACTTCAACATTCTCACCACGCGCCGCGGCATGGTGAACGGCCCGCTCTCCCAGCTCTACCGTCAAAACCAGACGCCGACGGTGTGGCAGGTGACGACGCCCACCTCGCCCTCGCTCATCCCCGATGTGCCGATCACCAACACCACCACCTGGGTCGAGTACACGCGCGACGAGCAGGCGGCGGGTGTGCTCACCACGGCCTCCTGGCTCTACCGCTTCCCCACGCAGCGCTCGCGCGTCAGCCAGTTCTGGGACGCGTTCCTCTGCAAGCACTTCGCGCCGCCTGCGGGCGCGGTGGTGCCTCCGCCGGAAGACAGCTGCAACCGCGACAACAACCTCGCGACCCGCTGCGGCTGCTCGTATTGCCACGCCACCATCGAGCCCATCGGCGCACACTGGGGCCGCTTCGGTGAGCGCAGCGCGACGTGGCTCAACCCCGAGGTCTTCCCGCGCGTGTCCGCGAAGTGCCGCGACTGCGCGCTCGCGGGGAACACCACCTGCGACAACGAGTGCGGCAACTACGTGATGCAGGCTTTCGACGGCGAAGGCGCGCAGTCACTGGGCCTGCTCCGCACGTACCTGTACCGCACTCAGGATGAGGAACCGAACATCGCCGGCGGGCCGAAGCTGCTCGTCGAGCGCATGATGCAGACCGGCGACCTCGAGAAGTGCGCGGTGCGCAACGCCTGGAGCCACCTCCTCGGCCGCGGCATGACGGTGGAAGAAGAGCGCCTCTACATGGGCCACCTCGTCGACCAGTTCGCGATGAGCAACCACAACTTCAAGCACCTGATGCTCACCATCATCTCCACCGACGCGTACCGGAGGGTCGACTGATGAAGCGCCTTCTCGCACTCACCCTCGCCGCGCTCACCTTCGGTTGCACGAAGGCGCCCGGCAGCACGCCTGAAAACCCGGGCACGCTCACGCCGGTCGAGCTGCCCAGCGACCACCCGGTCATCAACCCGCTGCCCGACCCTGAAGCCAACGGTGGGCACGCGGGCCGAGCGCCGCGACGCATCTCGGTGCCGCAGTTGAAGCAGAGCATCGTGACCGTCACGGGCCGCCAGTGGAGCCAGATCGACAACCTCGCCGCTTCGCTCGGCCAGGCCGACTTCGCGCTGACCGTCAGCGACGCCACCGAGCCCAACCTGGTGTTCGCCAAGTTCCTCGAAGACGGGGCGCGTGAGGTGTGCCTCGCCGCTGCGCGCGACGACCTGAACCGCGCACAGGACGCCCGCGTGCTGTGGCCCGACGTGCCGGGCACCGGCCGAGACTTCACGGTGCTCGACGACGCGACGATTCAGAAGAACCTCGGCACGCTCGCCGTACGCTTCTGGGGCTCGCCGTTCGACACCCAAGAGCTGACGACCTGGACTGACATGTTCAAGCGCATCGCTGGACGCGCGAAGACGGCCAACCGCCCCGAGCAGGCCTGGGGCGCCATCTGCGTGGCGATGATGACCGACCCGCGCTTCATCACCTACTGAGGACCTGCGCCCATGAAGAAGAACCTCGCTCTTCCTCGCCGCACCTTCATGAAGGCTGCCGCGGGCTTCGCGGGCACTTCGCTGTTTGGTGGTGTCAGCTTCAAGGCCTTCGCTCAGGCGACCAACCTCGCCCCGGCCGACCACTGCTTCGTGTTCGCCTACTTCAACGGCGGGTGGGACGTGTTGCTCTCGCTCGACCCGCGCGACCCGGCGACCTTCACGCCCGAGCGCATCAGTGAGACCCGCATTCTGCCCGGCTACTCGCTGCTCTCGAACGACGCGAGCTTCCCCACCAACGTGGTGAAGCCGCAGGGCAGCAACATCGACTTCGGCCCCGCCATCGGTCGCATGGCGAACCACTTCGACCAGATGGCCATCGTGCGCGGCATCAACATGAGCACGGTCGCCCATGAGGTCGGCTTCCGCTACTTCCTCACGGGCAAAGAGCCCAACGGCTCGGCGGCGCGCGGCAGCACCACGGCGACCGAGATTGTCGGCCAGATGAAGCCGAACGTGCCGGTGCCGAACATCGCGTACAACATCGAGACCTACAACGACCGGTACCCGGGCTACGCGAACGCGCTGCGCGTCTCGAGCTCGAACGACCTCCTGCTCACCCTCGCGCCGAGCCCCACGGCGCTCGACAGCGAGATTGAGCGCGAGCTGGTCGACGCGCACGGTCGCCGCATCTCATGTGAGGCCGACCTCTACGACAGCCGCGGGCTCGTGAAGCAGTACCGCGAGAGCCAGGCGCAGATGCAGACGGTGTTGTCGGCGCAGCTCGAGCGCTACTTCCGCTTCGAAGACAGCGGCACCGACTCCGCGGCGATTCGCGCTGAGAAGGCGGCCCTGCGTCAGGTCTATGGTCTTCGCCCCGAAGGCGGCAACGACCCGCGCAGCTCGGCGGCGGCCCGCGCGGCCCTCGTGGCGACGGCGCTCAAGCGCGGCGTCAGCCAGTGCGTGTCGATGAACATCACCGGCGGCCTCGACACCCACTTCGGTACGCAGCTCACCCACGCGGTGAACCAGCGCACGGGGTGGAACGCGCTCGCTGACCTCGTGACGGACTTGAAGATGTCGGCCCACCCCTCGGGCGGCACCTTCATGGACCACACGACGATTCTCATCTTCTCGGAGTTCTCGCGCACCCCGCTCATCAACGCGTCGGGCGGCCGTGACCACCACATCACCAACAGCTGCATGCTCCTGGGCAAGGGCATCAAGCACAACACCGTCTACGGCCGGTCTGGCGACGTCGGGCTCTCGGCGGGCATCGTGAACCATGCCACGGGCCTGCCTGACGCGAGTGGCGACCAGATTCTGCCCGACCACGTCATCGCCACCGTGATGAAGGCCGCGAACATCGACTACTCCATCACTCGCGTGGAGCCGTTGAGCGGTCTGCTGGCGTAAGCTCTGCGTTTCACCCCGGCCCTCTCCCCGCCTTCGCAGGGAGAGGGGGAAAAACTCATGAAGCGTTCCCTGCTGGTCCTGTTGGCAGTGGTGTCGGCGTGTGAAGAAGTCACCACGCTCGAGCCGTTGAACCCCGCGTCGTTCGATGCGGTGACTCAGCAGACGATGCTCGAGTTGTCGGCAGCTCCGGCGTTCGCCGACGAGCGCGGTGGCGGCGTGTTCGTCGACCTCGCCGGCCGCGTGGTGCGCGTGCGCGCCAACGGCATGAAGGGCGTGCTCGAGGCGCACCCCGGCAACACCGTGCTGCCCGGGCCCGCGAGCGGCGTGTGGGCGCTGGGCCCGTCGAACTCGCTGGTCAGCACCTCGCGCGGCCTCTTCGTCGCCGACCAGGGCTGGCTCATCGCGCCGGCGTGGCAGAACGCGTTGCCTGCCGAGGGCCTCAAGTCGACCACGCTCGATGGAGATGGCGTCGCATGGATGGTGCACGAGGCCGGCCTCTTCCGGCTGGATCGCGGCGTGTTGAGCGAGTTCAAGTTGAACGAGGCGAGCCTCACCGGCCTCACTGCGCTCGCTGCGGCGCCGACGCTCGATGGCACCCCTGGCGTGTGGTTCGCGCGGGAAGGGAAGCTCTTTGCGGCCGCGCAGACGAGCCGCACCGACTTCAAGGTGCGCGAGTCGGGCCTCTCGGCTGACACGCTCGCCGGTGGTGTACTCGCGCTCGTCGGCATCGCGCCGGGTCGCGATTCGGCAGGCGAGCTGTGGGCCATCACCAAGCGCTCGCTGTTGCTCTACACCGGCACCGCGTGGCGCGAGTACACCCTGCCCGTCTCGCCGCGCCGCCTGATGGGCTCGGGGCGCTTCGCGTGGCTCGAGGCCGGTGACGCCGTCTACCGCTACGACGGGGACCGTCGCACGTGGTCGGAAGCGAAGGGCCTCACCGCGACGCCCACTCTGGTGGCCGTCGACGCCGCGGGCAACGCGTGGGTGCGCGTGGAGACGCAGACGCTGTCGATTTCACCGTTCACTGCGCCGCGCGTGCGGGGCCTCTTTCAGGGCAGCCGCGTGTTCGACGGACAGCTGGTCATCGAGGCCTCGTTGCCTTCGAGCGAGATGCCCGACTCGATCACGTGGGGCTTCGACGACACTGTCGCCGCGCACACCCTCGACTTGACGAAGGGGGTGGTCGGCACCGGCCCCACCGCAGACACGCGCTTCTTCTCGCTGGGCGGTGCAGAGCTCAGCGGCATCTTGAAGCCCGTCTCGTTCGGCGCGTTGCCCGACGGCTGGCACACGTTGACCGTGACGGCGACGACAGGGGAGGCCTCGGTCTCGCGCAAGGTGCACTTCGAGTTCCGTGGCTCGAGCGTGGCCGTCGTGAGCTGGGAACAGGACATTCGGGCGCTGGGTGAAGCACGGTGCAACAAATGCCACACCACGGGGACCGAGCCCGAGCTCGCCACCTTCGCGCAGTGGAAGGCGAACGCCCCGGCCATCGCCGCGGCGGTGCGGGAATCGCGCATGCCCGCCGACGGCCCCCTCGACTCGGCGAGCATCGCAGCCATCGTGCGCTGGGTGAACGGCGGGGCGCAGCCGTGAAGAAGGTTGCGTTGCTGGTGCTGCTCGCCTCGAGCGCCTGCGATTCGATCATCACCGCGCCCCCGAAACCGCCCGACCCCATCGACGCATGCATCGGCCTGCCGGGAATGTCGGCGGTCATCGTGCCCGACACGGTGCGGGTCAACGGCGCCGCGACCATCACCGCGTCGGGGGGCAGCGGCCGCTTCACCTACGTCGTCTCGAACGACATGCCCTCGGGCTCGCTCTCGGGCACGCGCTACGTCGCGGGCCTCGTCACGGGCACCGACACCATCACCGCGTCGGACGACTGTGGAAATTTCGCGACCGTCTCCGTCGAGGTGACTGCGGCCTTCGAAGTGCAGCCCGAGCGCGCCGTCGTCGCGCCCGGCTCGTCGTTCCTGATTCGGGTGATGGGCGCGCGCGGCGCACCGACCTTCATCGCGCAGGGTGGCACGTTGCTCTCGGGTGGCAGCATCGCCGGCGACGGGCGCTACACCGCGGGCACGGGCGCGGGCACCGACGTGGTGCTGGTGCGCGACTCGGTGACGGGAGATCAAGCCGCCGTCGTCATCACGGTTTCGCCGAGCGCGCGCTTTCGCACGGCGAGCGAGCGCCTCGCGCTGCCCACGGGCACGTTCATTCCCCTCGAGACGCTCGATGGCACGGGCGTCGTCACCTGGAGCTTCATCGGCACGGCGCTGGGCAGCATCGAACAACGGAGCACCGGCACGGTCTTCGTCGCGCCCAACACCGGCAACGGGGAGACGGTCGAGCTCGAAGCGAAGGACGAGCTGATCAACCAGACGGCGCGCATCAAGGTGCGGCTGCTCAGTGAGCTCACCCGCCCCGATCTCGTGGCGCAGGGGCGTCGCAGCGATGTGGCGACGCTGGTCACCGGCGACTTCGACGGCGACGGTATCGAAGACGTCGCGCTCGGCGTTCCAGAGAGCGACCTGAACCGCCCGCAGGGTGGCGCGGTGTTCATCTTCAAGGGCGCGATGAGCGGCCTGCCCGACGCCCCCACGTGGACCATCCCGGGGCAGAGCGACACGGCGCAGTTCGGCGCGGTGATGGCCGCGGGCGATCTCGACGGAGACGGGCGCGCCGACCTCGCCATCTCGGCGCCGGGTGACGACGTGACGGTGGCCGACTCGGGCGCGGTGTACCTCTTCGGCATCGGGCCCAATGGGCCGCGGCAACTCCGCGCGCCACTCACGGGGCTGGGTCGCGGCAACTTCGGTGCAGCGCTGGCCATCGCCGACGTCGACGCCGACGGTGACGCCGACCTCATCGTGGGCTCTCCCGGTGCTGACATCGCACCTGGCGGGGCCTTCAGCGCGCGCGGGGTCATCGACCTCTTCCTGCTGCAGAAGGACGCCCCGATTCCCGACCTCGGGAGCGTGCGCATCAGCGGGTACGACCTCGACGCCGACGCGGGCGTGCGGCGCTTCTCGAACATCCGGCAGGGGCGCGCCATCGTCGCCACCGACCTGAACGGCGACAGCCTCGTCGACCTGGCGTTCCTGGGGGCGGTGAACAATTCCACGGGCACCGACGGCGGCAACCTCGCGCGCTCGCTCATCGCGGCGCAGGTGCACTTCGGGCGCGCGTCGATGACCAGGCGCTTCGAAGACCAGCCCGACCTGTACGTGTTGCCCGCCAACCTCGCCGATGGCGACGAGGGCACGTGGCGGCTGGGCTTCATTCCTGCGAGCGGTGGGCGGCCCCCGCTGCTCGTCGCGGCGGCCGACCGGGCTGACTCGCCAGACCTTCGCGCCAACGACGCGGGGACGCAGGGTGGTGGCAACGCGGGTGGTGCGTTGTTGTTCGACCTCTCGTCGGTACAGCCGACAGGCACTCCGACCGGCTTCCCGCAGCAGCTGACGCGCACCGGGGCGTGGGCGCGGGTGTACGGAGATCAAGCCAACATTCAGGCCGCGCGCAGCTTCGCGCTGGTCGACGCCGACGGTGACGGCACGCAGGAGCTGGTGCTCGGTGCGCCCTACGCGGCGAAGGTCGATGCGGGGGTGACCACTCCCAACACCGGCCGGCTCGAGTTCTTCTCGTTGTCGCAGCTCTCGAACGGGAGCGTCGTGAATCGACCCGACTTCTCGCTCAACGGCAGCAGCCGCACCGACATTCTGGGCACCGCGGTCGCAGGCTGGCGCACGTCGGTGGTGGCCTTCAACGGCCGGGCGTCGACCTCGCTGGGTGACTTCACCGGGCGACTCGACGTCTTCACGGCGGGCTCAGCGGATCCCGCCTCGTGGCCGGTGCGCTCGGTGAACACCGAAAGCCGTCCGGCGGGTCATCAGCTCGGTCTTGGCCTCGAGGTGGGCCCGTTGAACGGCCAACTGCACGCCATCGTCGGTGTGCCGGGTTGGAATGGCGCAGCGGGTGACTTCTCGGGCAACGAGGTGGGGGCGGGTCAGGGCGTGTGGTGGGGTGGGTTGTCGAACCCGCGCGTGCTCGCCGAGGGCGCGAACACCATCTACGTGACCGATGCGGGCGTGCGCGCGTTCGGTGGTCGAGGGCTCGCGGTCGACGTGGCGATGACCGACTTCGACGGCGACGGGCGGCTCGACGTCGCGATGGCGGCGCCGAACTTCTCGATTCCGGGTCGCGCGACCGATGGCGGGGTGAACTCCACGGAGTACGCGGTGAACCGGGTCGAGTGTTCGGCCAACGGCCAGACGCCAGGCGGGGTGCTCGTGCACCTGGGCCAGGCCGACGGCACGTTCAAAGAAGGCTTCCGGGCGTGGGCGGTGCGCGACATCGCCGGCTGCGTAGTTCCCGACGGTGGCGCCGCGGCGACGTGTCAGCGGTCGGCGATTTCACGCAACGGGCTGCTGGGCGGCTTCGACTTCAACGGCGACAACGTGGGCGATCTCGGCGCGATGCGCGCCAACGGCTTCGAGGTGTGGGCCGGTCGCGCGCCCGACGACGCGCAGCTGCAGAAGCCGTCGATGGCCTGTGACCCGGTGTTCTCGTTGCCGTTCATCGGGCAGACGACCTCGGCCCCGGCGGCGCTGGGAGATCTCGACGGAGACGGGTGTGACGAGGTCGGCATGCGGTACTCCGACAACAACAACCGACAGGGCGTGCTCATCGCCTTCGGGTACGACCCGGGTGGGACGCGCTGCGGCACGTCGACCCGGGCGAGCTGGGTGCGCATCTCAGGCGACACCGAGACGGGCGTTCCCACCATGCGGCTTGGCGTGGGTCTCACGCGCGCGAGAGACCTGGCGATGATGGGCAGCGATTCCATCGCCATCACGGCCGACCTCTACCCGTACCAGGGGCTGACGCAGCCCACGGTGCTGCTGGTGCCGACCGCGCAGATCGTCGCAAAGCGGCCGACCTCGGGTGGCGCGCTGGTGAGCATTCTCGGTGATGGGCTCGTCGCGACACCGGTGGTGCCCTCGCAGCGCGTGCTCGGTTTCGGGCGCATGGTGTGGGGTGACGTCGACGTCGACGGTGACGGGCTGCGGGACCTCGTGGTCTCGGCGCCGGGCGCGAACATCAACGGAGACGGCACCGGTGCGGTGTTCGTCTTCAAGGGCGGCCGTGTGGTGTCAGGGCCGAACCGGCCGTCGATGATCATCGTGGCCGACCACCGCGAGCGTGGCGCCTTCGGGCAAGACCTGTCGGTGACAGGCTCGACGGCGAACACGCCCGCGGCCCTCGGCATCGGTGCGCCGCTCAGCTACCGCTCGGGTACGGCGAACGGCATGGCGTTCGTGCTGCCGCTTGACTTCTGAGTTCCGCTGCGCTCGTCCACCGCGAGAGCCTCAGCGCGCGAGTTCGAGAGCACGCCGCTTCGGCTTGAGCGCGGTCTCGAGCTGCCGCTGCAGTGAGCCGATCTGCTTCTGGAAGTACATCGTCTGTACCTTCACGGCGTTCTTCTGGGCGAGCTCCATCGCGAGCTGCAGTCGACGCAAGGAGCCTGCCCGCGCGGCCGCTGCGACCTCGGTCGAGCGGAGCTTCTCGAGGAGCGCACCCACGGTGGTCTTGCGACGCAGCTCCCGTTGCACCATCGCCTGAATGCGCTGCCGCAGTTCATCGCGAACGTGGCTCAGCTTCTCGAGCTCGGTCTTGAGCCAGGTGAGGTCGCCGACGAGCTGGTCGCGCGCGCGTTGCTCACCAGCGAGCGCGTCGGTGGCTTCCTTCGCGACTTGCGCCTGCTGCTCGGCGAGTTCGCTGAGCTCTTCCATTGGCGCTTCGAGGACGTCCGCCTCAGCGGGTGGCGCCGGAGGCGTGCTCTCGTCGTGAGGGCGACCGAGCTCGGCCTTGAGCGCATGCAGCTCGCGGCGCGCCGCATCGAGGCGATCGAGCGCCTCGCCGGTCTCGGCATCTGACCAGCCGAGCTTCTTCTTCAGGTCAGCCAGCTTGCCGTGCGCGACCTCGACCTCATCGGAGAGCCCCTTCACGCTCTTCTCGATGGTGGCCACCAGCCGGCCCAGCCCATCGGACTTCAGCTTCTCAGCCGCGAGCAGCGCCTCGAGCCGGTGCAGGCGCTGCACCGAGAAGCCTTCGAGATCATCACCCTCGGCGAGGGCATCGGCCGGTGGCGGAGGGGGAGTGGTCTGCTGTGCCTTCGCAGCAGCGGACTCGGCGTTGCCGCGGATGACGGCGAGCTCGGTGCGCGCCGCCTCGAGTTCGCGGGTGAGCTGGGCGCTCTGGAGTTCCTCGCCGGCCCTCCACCGTTGGATCTCTTCGAGCTTGCGACCGAGTTCGAGCGCGCGCGCCTCGAGCGTCGCCTTGTCTTCGCGCAGCACGTCCAGCTCGGCCTGCCCCTGGCCCAGCTTCTCTTCGGCCACACACGCGCGCTGGCGCTGCAGCCCCGCTTCGTCTTGCAGCTTCTGTTCCTGCGCGGCGTGGGCCTTCACGCGGACGTGGAGGACCGAAACTTCGTCGACCTTCTCGGCGAGCTGCGCCTCGAGGCTGGCGAGGTGACGGTCGCGTTCTTCGAGCTCGCGGCGCGCCTCTTCGGCGGCACGCTGGTTCTTCGTCGCCGTGACACCGTCGGACTGCGCGTAGCGGCGGACTTGATCGAGGGCCGCCGAGCGCTCGACTTCGAGCGTGGCGATGGCTTCGCGGGCGTTGGCGAGCAACGCCTCGAGCTCGGTGACGTGCTCGGGAGACTGGGCGGTGGAGAGCCGGGCTTCGAGGGCCTTCACGTTCTCATGGGCGACTGAGCCGAGGCGCTCGGCGAAAGAGGAGGCCATGTGCTGCAGCTTGTTTTTGGTCGCCTCGAGCTCGGCCACCTTGCCGCGGAGGGTCTCGTTCTCGGAATCGGCGTCATCGGCCCAGCCCTGCAGCTCGGCCACCTTCGCGCGGAGACGTGAGACCTCATCGCCAGACGAGCTGGGCGACGACGCGGGGGCGCTGGTGAGCCGCGCGCGCAGCTTCTCGTTGTCGGCGTCGGCGGCGTCAGCCCAGCTTTGCAGCTCGGCCACCTTCGCGTGCAGACGCACGAGTTCGGCGGCAGAGGCGTCAGCCCTCCCCGCCGCGGGCGAAGACGGAGAGAGTTGGGCTCGCAGTTTCTCGTTCTCGGCGTCTGCGGCGTCGGCCCAGCTCTGCAGCTCGGCCACCGTCGCGCGGAGGCGGGAGACTTCATCGCCTGCCGAGCTGGGCGATGACGAGGGGGCGCTGGTGAGCTGTGCGCGGAGCTGCTCGTTCTCGGCGTCGGCCGCGTCCGCCCAGCTCTGCAGCTCGGCCAGCTTCGCGTTCAGACGCGCGAGCTCGGCGGCAGAGGCGTCACCCCGCTCGCCTGCGGGGGGGGACGGAGAGAGTTGAGCTCGCAGTTTCTCGTTCTCTGCGTCGGCCGCGTCCGCCCAGCTCTGCAGCTCGGCCACCTTCGCGTTCAGACGCGCGAGCTCGGCATCACCGGCGGGCGCGACGAGCGAGGCGCTGGTGCCGACGAACGTCGCCGACGTGCCCTCGAGCTCGGTGATGCGCGCGCGCAACTTCTCGCTCTCGGCCTCGGAATCATCGACCCACGCCTGCAGCTCGGCAGCGCGCGCCTCAGCGGACTTCAGCTTTCGCTCGAGCTCAGACGAATCCATCTCGCATCGGTAACGACCGACGCCAGGAATCAACCGATGTCAACGCACCGACGGGTCAGCGACGACCTGACGACCGTGTTTCACTCAGGTGAACTCGAGGGTCCGCAGCCGCGTCAGCACCCGCATCACGCCCAGCTCGAGGGCCTCGGCGCCCATGCGGCCCAGCCGGCGGCGCCAGCTCTCATCAGGCTGGAAGTGCACCTGAAACACCCGGGCGCTCTGGGCGCGCGACATCAAGTACTCGTCACTCGTGCCGAGTTGATCGACCAGCCCCAGCTCGAGCGCCCGCTTGCCGAGCCAGTACTCACCGGTGGCGACCTGCGCGACGTCGAGCTTCGGCCGCTGCGTCTTGACGAAGTCTTTGAACGTGCCGTGCGTCTCTTCGAGCTGCTCGGTGAACTTCTGTCGCCCCTTCTCGGTGATTTCCCCGAGGAAGCTGACGGTGCGCTTGAACTCACCGGCCGTCATTTCCTCGTAGTCGACGTCGTGCTTCTTCAAGAGCCGGTGCAGGTTCGGTACCTGCGCCACCACGCCGATCGAGCCGACGATCGAGAACGGCGCCGCGACGATGGTGTCGGCCACGCACGCCATCATGTACCCGCCGCTCGCCGCGACACGGTCGACGCACACCGTCAGCTTCACCTTCTTGTCCTTCAAACGAACCAGCTGCGCCGCCGCCAACCCGTAGTGTGGCACCGCGCCACCAGGGCTCTCGAGGCGCACCACCACCTCGTCTTCCGGCTTCGCGACTGCAGTGATGGCGTTCACTTCGTCTCTGAGCGACGCGACGCCGGTGGCCATCAAGTCGCCATCGAAGTCGAGCACGTAGACCGTGGGCTTCGCCGCGGGTGTCTTCGATTCCTGCTCGTGCTCGGCCTTGCGCTGTTTGTGGAGCGCCTTGCGGGCCTTCCCGTCCATCACGCCTTCGCGCAGGGCATCGCCGAGCGCCTCGAAGCGCTGGTGGAGCGGCTTGATCTCGAGGTGCCCCGACGGCCGCCGACCGCGCCGCCGCGTGAGGGCGACGATGACAGCCACCGTCGCGACCGCGGTGAGGAAGACGATCAAGCCCTTGCCCGCGAAGCTCAGCGTCTCGAAGAGAATGTCCATCACCCATCGCTAACACCGCGGGTGGGCGAATCGAACCGAAGACCGGAAGTTCAGTCAGTGCCGCCGCCAGGCGGCACGCCCCCGCGGAAGCAGGTGCCGGGGGTGAGAGACTCGACGGTCACCCCCCCCCATTGCGTGCAAGCCCGCGCGAGCGCATTGCGAAGCAGGCGCACCCACAGCGCGCAGATCGATCTAGGCGTCGCGCTCGACCTCAGGCTCGACCGCGCCCGCCTCTTCACCCTGGGGCAACCCGTCGCAGTACAGCACCCAGTGGCCGAGCATCGACGACACGCGCGGCCCCGGCGTGACGACGCCCGTCAAGTTGAGCGGGTCGACGGCGGCGACGCGAATGACCTCACCGTCGTGAGGCTTGCGACGCACCGCGCGCGCGACGTCGAGCGCATCGGGCAGGGCGAACTGTTCGCCCGAGAAGCCGTGCACGAAGCGGCCGCCGCGCACTTCGCCCCGCGCCTCGAAGCGACGGTAGAGCACGAGCAGCTCTCGCCACGGCGGGCACAGGGGCTCGCGCACCACGAGATCGCGGAACACCACGCCGTACCGCTGCAGCAGCTGCCACGCGAACTTCTCTTCGACCACCGAGGGCTCGAGGGTCTCGAGCGGCTGCAACAGGAACCAGCGGCCCGGGCCCCCGCGCTGCAATGCGCGCTGACGTCGTCGCAGCTTCGGAGACTGCAGCACGCGCAGGTTCTGAACGGCGTCGGCGGTGACGAGGCCGCGCGCGAGCAGTTCCCACAGCGCGTCTTCGACCTCGACGGGCAGGCGCCGCGAGCTGGCCTGCAGCTCGTTGAAGAACGACGCGCCGCGACGCTCGAGCACCTTCACCACGTCGGCGGCGGCGTGGGAGAGGTCGGTCGGCCAGGGGCGCGGGCCGTCGGCGAGCACCGAGCCGGGTCGCGCGGCGTGCAGCAGCCACTCGAGGTCGGCGCGGCGGGTGAACGTGAGCGAGGCGGCGCGGCCCTGCATCGACTTGCGCGGCAGCTCGACGGGCGCGGTGACCTCGGCGCCGCGGCGCGGGCTCGCGGGGATCTTCTGCTCTTTGAGCGTGAGACGGCCCCAGGTGACGTCACCCGAGAAGCACGCCTCCTCGAGCCAGCTGCCGAGGTACTGACGCATGCGCGCGGGGAAGATTTCCTGTTCCCATGCGGCGGCGGGCGCTTCCCAGCCCTGGAGCTGAGCGGTGATTTTGGCGAGGCCCCCGGCGCCGCGCAGGCGCGACTCGCTGTCGAGGTGCTGCCAGCGGAAGAGGAAGCGCATGAAGTCTTGCTGCGAGAGCGGCTCGATTTCACGGCGCAGGCGGCCGACGGTGAGGCGGTGAATGCGCTGGAGGAGGCGGCGATCGCACCACTCGACCTCGTCGGCGGTGGCCGTGGGGCGGAAGGTGCCGCGCAACACCTGGCCCACCGACTCGAGCTTCGCGAGGCCGGCATCGACGTCGTACCGGTCGAGCCCCAGCAACTGCATCAGCTCGGGCGCGGTCTGGGGGCCGAGCACGTCCATCCACCCCTTGAGGAGGAGCCGCACGGCGTGCTCGCGCTCGACGGGGAGGTCACCGGCGAGGGGTGAGAGGGCGAGCTTCGCGTCGGGGAAGATGGCCTGAACGAGGGGAACCCGCTCGGCCGCAAACGCGAAGCCGGCATGGGTGGCCGCGCGACGCTGGGCGACCAGCGCCTCGAGAACGCTCCCCTCTCCTTGCGAAGCGGGGAGAGGGTGGCGCGAAGCGCCGGGTGAGGGGCTCGCTGTGCTCGCGTCAGGCCCCTCACCCCGGCCCTCTCCCCGCTGAAGCAGGGAGAGGGGGAACAGGGGAATCTGCAGCAGCAGGTCGTGCAGTTCCTCAGCGTCGCGGAACTCGGGCTTCGCTTCGGCGACGACCTGATCAATCGCCGCTTGATCGAGCGCACCGAAGGCCACGGCATCGGTCGGCGGCAGCGTGCGTCGCAACGACACCGAGCGCGCGCGACGCTCTTCCAGCGGCGCGTCATCGAGGAAGGTGTACGGCGCCGAGTTGAGCAGCGCGTGCGCGAACACCGACGGCTCGGGCAAGTCGACGGCGACCTTCTTGATGTCCCCCCGCTTGATGCGCTCGAGCACCTCCACGAGGCCATCGATGTCCATCAAGTCACGCAGACAGTCCTTCATCGTCTCATCGACCAGCGGGTGGTCGGGCGGCTCGATCTCCGCGCCCCCGTGGTTGTCCTGACAGCCGACCTGCTCGGGGAACACGGCGGCGATGAGGTCTTCCGCCCGCGCGCGCTGAATCGGCGGAGGCACCCGCTTGCCGTTCTGCAACCGCGACAGTGCCAGCGCGCGCCCTGCCGCCCACCGGAACCGAGTGCCGAACATCGGCGCCTGGAGCACCGCCTGCACGAGCACCTGTTCGGCCGTCTTCGGTTGCACGAAGTCGAAGATGTCCATCAGGGGGAACGAGTGCTGCTCACCCAGTGACAACAGAATGCCGTCGTCGCTCGCCGCGGCCTGCAGCTCGAAGTCGAAGGTACGGCAGAACGACTTGCGCAGCGCGAGGCCCCACGCGCGGTTGATGCGCGCCCCGAACGGAGCGTGAATCAGCAATTGCATGCCCCCGGCCTCATCGAAGAAGCGCTCGGCGACGACGGTGGTCTGCGAGGGCACCGCGGTGAGCGCCGCCTGGCCGACCTTGAGGTACTGAATCAGGAACTCGGCGGAGTGGGCCGGCAGCTTCAGGTCATGCTCGAGCCACTCGCGCGCATCGGGTCGCGCCAGCACCTCGTCGCGCAGCTTCGACACCTCGAGTGAGAGCTCGTCGGTGCGAGACGGCGCCTCACCCTGCCAGAAGGGAATGTTGGGGGCCGCGCCGTGGGCGTTCTCGACGCGCACTTCGCCGGTGGTGATGCGGCGAATGCGCCACGAGGTGCTGCCGAGCACGAACACCGAGCCGGCCATCGAGTCGATGGCGAAGTCTTCGTCGACGGTGCCCACCTGCTTCTCTTCAGGCTCGGAGATGACCGCGTACGAAAAGAGGTCGGGGATGGCGCCACCATTCTGCAGGGCCATCAACCGAGCACCGGCCCGCGGCCGCAGAATGCCGTTCACGCGATCCCGGTGCACGTGCACGCGAGACCGGCCGCGGGTCGTCGAGACGCCCTCGCTCACGAGGTGCAGCACCTTCTCGTATTCAGGTCTGGTGAGCCCCTCGTAGGGCATCGCCTGCTTCAACAGCTCGAAGAGCTCGTCTTCCTTCCACTCGCGCGCGGCGACCTCGGCGACGACCTGCTGCGCGAGCACGTCGAGGGGCTTGTCGGGCAGGCGCACGGCGTCGAGGTTGCGCCGCGAGATGGCGGCCAGCAGCGCGGTGCACTCGACCAGCTCGTCGCGCGTCATCGCGATCAGCGCGCCTTTCGAGATGGCCGACTTGTGGTGACCCGAGCGACCGAGGCGCTGCAGCATGACGGCGATGCTGCGCGGGCTGCCGAGCTGCACCACGAGGTCGATGGACCCGACGTCGAGCCCGAGCTCGAGCGACGCGGTGGCGACCATGATCTTGAGGCCGCCCTGCTTGAGCCGCTCTTCGGCCTTGAGCCGCAGCTCGCGCGCCATGCTGCCGTGGTGGGCCGCGACGAACTCGTGGCCGATGCGCTCGCCGAGGTCGTGCGCCACGCGCTCGGCCAGCCGCCGTGTGTTGCTGAAGACGAGCATCGTGCGGTGCTTCGTCGAGAGTTCGACGAGGCGGTCGTACATCTGCCCCCACATCTCGTGCGTCGGCGCGGCGGTGAGCTCTTCGTCGGGCGTCTCGAGCCAGAGTTCCCACGGGCGCACGTGGCCGACCTCGACCACCTCGCACGGCGCGCGCCCTTCCCGCTTCGCTCCGGTCAGGTAGTGCGCGAGGCGATCGAGTGGACGCGTGGTGGCCGACAACCCAATCAACTGCGGAGGCGCGCCGAGCAACGACTTGAGCCGCTCGAGCGAGAGCGCGAAGTGTGAGCCCCGCTTGTCGCGCGCGAGGGCATGGATCTCGTCGACCACCACCGTGCGCACCGACTTGAGCGTCTGCCGGCTCTTCTCGGCGGTGAGGTACAGGTAGAGCGACTCGGGCGTGGTGATGAGAATGTGCGGCGGCTTCTTCACCATCGCTGCGCGCTCGGCCGGCGAGGTGTCACCACTGCGCACCATCACCCGCACGTCGGGCAGCTCGAGGCCCTGGGCCTTCGCGCGCGCGCGCAGCTGCTCGAGCGGCAACAGCAGGTTCTTCTGCACGTCATTGCCCAGCGCCTTGAGCGGAGACACGTAGAGCACGCGCGTCTCGTCGGGCAGCTCGCCCTTCGCGCCGGCGCGAAAGAGCTCGTCGAGGCAGGCGAGGAACGCGGTGAGGGTCTTGCCCGAGCCGGTGGGCGCCGCGATGAGCACGTCGCGGCCTTCGCGAATCAGCGGCCAGCCGCGAATCTGCGGGTCGGTCGGCTCGCCGAGCACCTCGGTGAACCACGCCTGCACCACGGGGTGACACGACTCGAGTGCGGGATGAATCGACATGGCCGATGGACTGAACAGGAGTTCACTCCATTGATCAAGCACCCGGTCGGTCAGGGCGAAGCCGACGCGCCTGAGGCGCGCGGGCGCCGCAGTCAGACGCCCGTCGGTTTGAACACGAAGGGGTAGGTCACGCGGTAACCACCGGCCTCCTTCGCCACCGGGAAGTGCCAGGTGCGCACGCGGCTGACGAGGCAGTCACTCAGCTCGGGGCTCGCGATGTTCGTGAAGTCGACGCGCGCCATCGGCACGTCACCGGTGGTGGCGACCATGAACTGCACGGCGACCTTGCCGGCGAGCGCAGGTGAACGCTGCAGCGCGAGCTCGTAGCAATAGCGAACCTGGTCGCGGTGGCTGGCGATGACCTTGCGGATGAGGTCTTTGTCCATGCACGGGCCGCCGTTGCAGAGAATCGGCGGGTCGTTGTCGATGGTGGGGTCGACATCTTTCCCCGCCACGAGGCGACCGATGCCACCCTTCTTGTCGACACCCGAGCGGGCAATCGCCCCGATGCTCGCGCGGTCACCACCGGGGCCACCCGCGCCGTCACCTTTGATGGACCAACCCCCGTTGCCATTGCCGTTCATCGCCACGACGTTGCCGAGCGCTCCGGCGATGTCTTTGCCGAGCCCACCGGGCCCGAGAATGCCTGCTGCACCGGGCCCACCGAAGAGGCGACCCGCGATGTCCTGGGCCGCCACGCGCGGGGTGCTCCCGCCCGGGTCCTTCACGGGCTTCGTCGGAGGCCGCGGAGACCCCGGCGCCGGCTTCTTGATGGGGTCCTTCTTCGTCGGCTCATCGACCTTCGCCATCGCGGGCTTCGGTTGCGGCTTCTCGGCCTGCACGAGAATGCGGCGCATGCGGGTGAGGTCGCCGCTCACGCTGTCGTCGATCTCCTCTGCGTCGACCTGAAACTCGGCGTGCATCGCCATCGCGGCGAAGAGCGCGAAGCAGACGAGCAGCGTGTTCAAGAAGTTGTAGTCAGGAGCGACCACCGCAACCGCCTTCGCAGGCGCCTTCACGCGAAACGCTTCCAGCTGCACCGGGCCACCGCCCAGCGTCAGCACGTCGCTGCGACCAAGCTCACACGACCAGCCATCGGCGCCGTCTTCAGACGCGAGCCCTTTGTGGATGACGTCGCCCAACGAGAGCTCCGTCTCCCCGTTGCGCAAGAGCGAGCCGACGACACCTTCGGCGAAGGTGACCTCGTACCGACCGGGCTGCGCGGCGAAGCGAACCCCGCGCGTCGACAGCTCACCGTTCGAGCCCAGCTGCACCGATTCACCGGGATGCAGGAGGTGGGTGGCGACGCGATGCTCACCCCAGAGCACTCGCACACACAGGGCTTCGGCCTTCGCACTGTCGTTCATGCACCAACCGACAGCGACGCGATTTCCGGGTTCCTTTCCGACCTGAGAGGCGGCTCAGGGCGCGAGCGCGAGCGACCGACACACCACCAGCCGCTGCTCGGCCGTGCCGCCCGTCACGTAGCAGCGCACGAAACCGTTCCCGAGGCGCATGAGCCGGGTCGTCGAGGTCTGGGTCTCCACCAGCCCGCCCTGCGCATCGGTCTCTGAGCGCACCAGGTCGAAGAGGCCCGCAGACCTCAGTTCATCACTCGCGTCGGCGAGGTTGGGCAACCCGAACACACCGACCGAGGCCGCCTTCGTGGGGCAGCGCGCGATGAAGCCATCGTCGTACTGCTCCATCACGAACGAGCGAGGCACCGACACCACACACGCGCTGCCGGCCGCCTCGAGGCGCCGCTGCGTCGTCGGCTCCCACTCACTGACAGGCACCGGTTGCGGCTTCGAATTCAGCGTCGGACGCGGAGGCTCGTCGACGACGTCTGTCTGCCTGGCGCTTTGGAGCAGCTCGAGGAGATCCTCTGCGATGCACTCAGCACCATCGAGATCGTGAGCGATGGCGACGTGCACGCTGCCGGGGGCCTTCACCTGCCCCTTCACGTCGAGGAAGAGGTCGGCCCCAATCTTCACCACGCGGTCGTACGGGGAGTCGTCGACCACCTCGCGCAGTTGACCGAAGGTTCCCTCGTCGCCATTCCATTCCAGGAGATCGCCAAGGCCGTACAGCGTGCGCGCCTTTGGGTGCGGGAGCGCCACCTCGTCGACGACGTACTCGACGATGGTCTTCAACTCGGCTGGCAGCGCCCGGTACCACGCCCGCTCGGTGGGGCTCAGGTCTGCGAGGATCTCGGAAGCCCCTTTGCTGCGGCGGAACAGGCGCGCGAGCTCGACACGCAGCGCTGCAGAGTCATCGACCTTCGTCTTCGTCGACTTCTTCTTCGCGCCCGAGAGCGGCTTGCGAGCCGCACGCTTCGTGGATGCCTTCTTTTTGGCGGCCATGACGGGAAACGTATCCTTACGAGGGTCCCACCATCCACTTTGCGGTGGCGCGCGCCACGACTTCACCCGCCTCGTTCTTCAGGTCAGCGACGACGTCGTATTCCCGGCGCTCGGTCGAGCTCACCTGCGCGCAGCTGCACTCGCCGGTGATGGGGCCGCGGGCCTTCTTGAGGTACTCCATCGAGAGGTGCGTGATGATGCCGCGCGCGTCGTCGGGCATCGACGCCATCATCGCGAGGCCGGTCGTCGCCTCGCCGAGGTTCATCAGCGCGATGGCGTGCACGGAGCGCAGGTGGTTTCGCACTGCGGGGCGATCGGCCATGCGCACCTTCGCGTAGCCGGGCTCGAGCGAAACGACCTCGGGGCGAATCGTGCCGGTGTACGGCGCCATGCGGCCCACGAGGCGGCCCATGATGACGCCGCCTCCGGGCACCGCGCGCAGCGTGTTCCACAACAGGCGCAGGGTGGACGGCGAGGCGACCTTCTTGAGCGACTTGAGGAGGGCGGACATGGCGCCCGTCTAGCGGCAATTCACGCGGTCTGCAGCCGTGACTCCCGGGCCCCCAGAACGACGCCGCCCCGCTGAAACTGCGGGAAGGCAGCTCGGAGTGTCAGGGTCGGGTCGCTTTCGCGGACCCGCTCGCACAAATGTCGGTCACACGCACCTGACCGACATTTGTGCGAGTGGCTGGCGAGCGGGCACCGATGCTCCCTGCGCGACGTCCTCGATGACGCGCGGTGCAGGGGCGTTGCGCGAAGTGGCCCCTCACCCCGGCCCTCTCCCCGCTTCGCAGGGAGAGGGAGAGACGAGTTCGTGAGGTGACCATGGTCGAACGAGGGCGAGGAGCACGTTCGGTTCGACAGCGGCCCCGACCCATCGAGCGCCCATCGTCTTCAAGGCCTGAGCGCGCGCGTGCTGCACAACCGCCCCGCGCTCGCCGCTGACTGGCCGGAATCGACAGCACCACTGAGTTGCGGCCCCGGTGTCCGAATCGTCACGGTCGACACGGTGCACATGCACGTCGCGGTCGCGGTTCTGGTCGCGTCGCCAACAGCTGAGGTGCCGTCGGCCGAGGTTTCACCGCGCGCACGCGTGGAGGTGTCACTCACGAGCGCCAGGCGCACGTCGTGAAGCGTGCCGAGCGCGAGCGCGATGATCAACTGTACGGCAGGTCACCGCTCAGCAGCGGGGCACCTCAAGCTGAATCTCCCACGACGAGCACTGCGGGGGGAAAGTGCTGATACACCGACCGCATGACGTTGTTGCGCGCCGCCGATGTGTCCCTCTCGTTCGGGAGCCGCACGCTCTTCGACAAGATCGAGTTCGTCATCGAAGAAGGCGAGCGTCTTGGGCTCGTGGGCGTCAACGGCTGCGGCAAGTCGACGCTGATGAAGATTCTCGCGGGCGCGGTGAAGGCCGATGCCGGCGTGTTGCAGCTGCAGCGCGGCGCTCGCGTCACCTTCCTCGAGCAGGAACCCACCTTCCCCGAAGGCGCGACGGTGAAGAGCGAGCTCGAGGTCGCCCAGGCCCCGCTGCGCAACGCGCTGGAAGAGCACGAGCGCTTGAGCAAGGCGCTCGAGACCACGCACGACGAGAAGACGCTCGCTCGCATCTCGGTGCTGTCCGAGCAGATCGACCGCCTCGGCGGGTGGGACACAGGGCACCAGGCCAAGAAGCTGCTCGACCGCCTCGGCGTCAAAGAATGGGACCGGCCCGTCAGTGAGCTCTCGGGCGGGCTGCGCAAACGCGTCGCCATCGCCCGGGCGCTGCTCTCGAAGCCCGACCTGCTGATGCTCGACGAGCCCACCAACCACCTCGACGCGCAGACCGTCGAGTGGCTCGAAGACGAGCTCGACTCGTTCGAGGGCTCGCTGTTGCTCGTCACCCACGACCGTTACTTTCTCGACGGGCTGGTCGACCGCATGGTGGAAATCGAGCCCCCTGGCAGCGCGCGCGGCGGCGGCCTCGTCAGCTACCCCGGCAACTACGAGACCTACCTCGAGCAGAAGTACGCGCGGCTCGAGCAGGCCGAGGTCGGTGAGCACAAACGCGAGCGGTGGATCGCGCAGGAAGTGGCGTGGCTGCGCAAAGGCCCAGAGGCGCGGCGCACCAAGTCGAAGGCCCGCATCGAGCGCGCGGTGAAGCTGCTCGCCGAGAAGGGCTTCCAGCGACCCAAGGTGCCGCAGCTGCAGATGGCCGTCGCGCCGCGCCTCTCGCAGACCGTCATCGAGGCGAAGGCCGTGTCGCAGGGCTACGGCGCGCGCATGCTCTTCACGAACCTGAACCTCATCATTCAGCCCGGCGAGCGCATCGGCATCGTGGGCCCCAATGGCGCGGGCAAGACGACGCTGTTGCGCACGCTGCTGGGCGAGCTGGCGCCGCAGAAGGGCACCGTGGTGCTCGGGCCGCGCACGAAGGTGGCGTACTTCGACCAGCAGCGCATCACGCTCGACGAAGACGCCACCGTCGCCGAGAACGCGTGGCACGACGAGTGGGTGCAGCTCGGTGACAAGAAGGTGCGGCTCGCCGACTACCTCGAAGACCTGCTCTTCCCCGTGCTCATGCAGCGGCAGAAGGTGAGCGCGCTGTCAGGCGGCGAGCGCAACCGGCTGCTGCTGGCCAAGCTCTTCCTCCTCGGCGCGAACGTGCTGGTGCTCGACGAGCCGACGAACGATCTCGATCTCGTCACCTTGAACGTGCTCGAGCGGCTGCTGGTCGAGTTTGGCGGCGCGGTGCTGCTCGTCACCCACGACCGCTACTTCCTCGACAAGGTGGCGACGTCGGTGCTCGCCGTCGAGGGCGACGGCAACGTGGTGCGGTACGAGGGCAACTGGTCGATGTACCAGCGGCTCAAGAAGCAGGCGCCGGCGCCAGTCGTCGCCGCGAAGCCTGCTCCAGCCCCCGTCGCGCCCACAGCCGCCCCCGTCAGCAAGCGCGCGCCCGGGCGCCTCTCGTACAAAGACCAGCGCGAGCTCGACGGCATGGAGGGCGCCATCGAGGCCGCCGAGAAGCTCAAGGCCGAGCTCGAGCAGAAGCTCTCGGACCCGGCGGTGTTCAGCAAAGCGAGCGAGGTGGCGACCATCACCACCGAGCTGACGAAGGCCAGCGCCGAGGTCGAGCGCCTCTACGCGCGCTGGCAGGAACTCCAGGACCTCGGCTCAGCGTGACTCGATGGGGTTCCCGTCGTCGTCCTTCGCGCAGATGTTGCACGTGAAGCCGCAGGACCCACAGTTCTGCTGGTACGTCGTTGAGGTGCACACCTCGTTGGAACAGACCAGCCCATTGCAGGTCTGTTCGCGTTGGCAATCGCAATTGCAGCCCGCGAAGCATGTCCCGCAACTGACCGAGCCACACGCCTGACCGTCGGTGAAGCGAACACACCCGGCCGTGTCGGTGTCGGTGGTGTTGCTCGTGCCGCAGCTCCCGCCGCCACAGGTGTAGGTGGTGATGGTGCGCGTGCGTGAGCCCGAGTTGGTGCACGTCGAGCCATAACTGCACGCGCTCCAGGCCCCCGTCACCGTCGTGCCGCAGCTCGTCCCGTCTTGATTGCGGGCACACCCCGCAGTGTCGATGTTGGTGGCCACGTTCGCGGCGCAGGAACCACCCGCGTTGCAGGTGTAGCTGGTCATGGTGCGGCTGCGGCTGCCAGAGTTGGAGCACGACGAGCCATAGCTGCACGTGCCGTAGCTGCCGTAGGTCGTCGCCGCGCAGGTGTTCCCCGACGTGTTCCGCGCGCAGCCCGCGGTGTCGGTCTCGGTGACCGTCGACGGGTTGCAGCTGCCCGAGCCGTTGCACGTGTAGGTGGTCACGGTGCGCGTGCGCGAGCCGCCGTTGGTGCAGTTGTCGGCGTAGCTGCAGCTGCTCCACGCGCTGGTGACGGTGGTGCCGCACGAGGTGCCGCTGGTGGTGCGCGTGCAGGCCGTGGTGTCGGTCTCGGTGACGGTGTTCGAGTTACACGCGCTGCTGCCACACGTGAACGACGTCACCTGCCGCGTGCGGGAACCGGTGGTCGAGCACGTCGCCGCGTAGCTGCACGAGGTCCACGCGCCCGTGTTGGTGGTGTTGCAGCTCTGGCCGCTGGTGGAGCGCGAGCAGCCCGTGGTGTCGGTCTCGGTCGCGCTGGTGCTGCCGCACGAGCCTGCCTGGCACACCGGGTCGGTGCGGGTGCGGGTGCGAGAGCCCGTCTCGCTGCAGCTGTTGGCATAGCCGCAGCTGCCGTACGCGCCGTAGGTGCTCGCGCCGCAGCTCGTGTTGTCGGTGGTGCGGTTGCAGACCGCGGTGTCGGTCTCGGTCGTCTGCACCGCCGAGCACGTGCCGCTCGCGCAGACCGGGTCGGTGCGGGTGCGCGTGCGCGAGCCCGTGGTGGCGCACTGCGACGCGTAGCTGCACGCGGTGTACGCGCTGAAGGTGGTGGTGCCACACGTGCTGCCCTCGGTGGTGCGCGCGCAGGCCTGCGTCTCGGGGTTCATGACGGTGCCGCAGCTGGCGCCCGTGCCGGAGCAGAGCCGGTCGGTGCGGGTGCGCGCCTGGGTGCCGCTGGTGGCGCACGCGCTGCCGCCATCACACGTCGACCACGCCGAGAACGTCGTGGACCCGCAGCCCACGCCCGCATCGGCGAACGCGTCACCCGGGCACGCGGCGCTGGCGCCCGTGCAGCGCTCTTCGACGTCGCAACCGCCAGCGGCAGCCCCACGACAGACGCGGCTGGGGCCCAGCAACGCACAGGTGCCATCGACCGCGGCCCCCTGCGCCACGCTGCAGGCATCACACGCGCCGTTGCATGCCGAGTTGCAGCACACGCCGTCGGCGCAGTTGTTGGAACTGCACTCGGTGGCCGCCGCGCACGCAGTGCCGTTGGTCTTCTTCGCCGAACAGTACGTACCGCTGCAGTACGTGTTGGTGGCGCAGCCGCTGGTGCAGAGAATCGGGCAGTCGGCGAGCGTGCCGTTGCACAGCACCATCGCGCCGCAGGCGGGCGTGCCGGGGTCGTTGACGGGCGCAGGCGTGCAGCTGCCAGCCGAGGCGGTCAGGTTGCAGCGATCGCAGCTGCCGCTGCACGCGCTGTTGCAGCACAACCCGTCGGCGCAGAAGCCCGAGCTGCACTGGGAATTGGCGGTGCAGGCGTTGCCGATTTGCCGCAGCGGCTGGCATTGGCCGGTGTCGCAGAAGAAGCCGGTGGTGCAGTTGCGTGTCGACGAGCACGAGGTGGGGCATGCGCCGCTCACGCCATCGCAGGTGTACGAGCCGCACTGGGTGATCTGCGTCGCCTCGGCGAGCGGCGTACACCGGCCTGCGCTGCCCGCAGCCGTGCACGTCTCACACGAGCCGGTGCAGCTCCCGCCACAGCACACGCCGCCGACGCAGAAGCCCGACGCGCAGTCGGTCGCGAGGCTGCACGAGCTGCCGTTCGCAGCGAGGGGCTGACAGGCGGCGTTGGCGCACTTCTCAGTGGCCGTGCACACCGAGCACGACGCCCCCCCCTGGCCGCAGGCTGAGGCTTGATCTCCGCTCTCACACGAGCCGTTCGGGGCGCAGCAGCCGGTACAGCTCGAGCTGTCACACACCATGCCGCCGCCGCCTCCAGTGGTGCCGCCCCCGGTCGCGGTGCCGCCGCCGGTCGCAGTGCCCCCGCCCGTCGCCTCGCCGCCGCCGGTCGCAGCGCCGCCGCCTGAAGTGGAGCCACCGCCCGTCGCGGTACCTCCTCCGCTGGTCGAACCACCGCCACCGGTCTGGTTGGCGGGAGCGGTACAGCGGCCGGCGTCGTCGCACTCGAAGCCCGTCAGGATCGACGGGTCGACACAGCCGACCGCAAGCAGAGACGAGGTCGCAAGAAGAAGGATTCGTCGCATGGTTCAGTCCTTCATGAAGAGGATGGCGGAGACGACACCGAGCCCGAGCGCGACGACGCCCGCGCCGATGGCCACGCCCGCTCCGGTGTTGGCCGAATCGGCAAGCTGGCGGGCCTGCATTTCGTTCAGCCGCGTGCCTTTCGTACCGTCGGGCAGGTCGACCAGCGAGGCGTCGAACTGCGACTTGGCGCCGACGGAGACGGCGGCGAAGGCGATGGCCACGCCGGCCGCAGCGACCGCGCCACCGGTGGTGACGATGGCGGCGACCTTCGGGGGCTTCTCACCCGACTTCACGACCTCGGCGACGCGGTCTTCCTGCAGCTGGCGGGGGGTGAGTTCGGTCTTCCGGGGCGTATCGTTCTTCGCCACTTCTTCGGGTGGCGGAGGCGGCGGCGTCGCCTTCTTCAGCTCGAGCCCCGCCTTCACGTCGCGTGCGAAGACGACGATGGGGGCCGACATGGCGTCGCTCCACCCGTTGATGGAAGCGCTGACGTCGAGCGAGCCAAGGGACTCGTCCTTGTCGGCAGCGACCGCCTCGAGGTGAATCGCCAGCGTCTTGCCGACCTTGCCCACGTCGACGCCGACCACCACCGCCTTCGGCCCCAGCAGCACCGCGAGCTTGCTCAAGCAGGCACGTGTTCCCTGACAGGTCTTTGGATCAGAGAAGCCCGCCGAACGCAGTTCCTTGATGGCGGCCGCGTCGTCGAGCAGCCCCGCGACGCCTTCGCGCTTGAAGGTGTCGAGCACCCGCTGCGCAATCTTCGGTGACACCGCTTCGGCACCGGGGCGCTTGCTGGTGATGACGACCGCGACCGGCGTGCGCACCTCGGCCTGAGCCAGGGTCAGTTGCAGGAGAAGGAGGGGAAGCACAGGCACACCTTATTACTGTGTGCTCCCACGTCGCGTTGTTGGTGCGTGGCGGGGGCTGATGTAGGTCGGTGTGATCGGGTCAGCGCTTGAGCTGGCCTTCGATGTCGCCCAGAAAGCCCCACGCCTCTTTGCGCTCGGCATCGGAGTTCGCGCGTTGAATCTGCTGCTTCGCCTGGTCGAGGAACTGGCGAACGATGTTGTCGCGCTGACCGGTCTCCGATTCCTTGGCGGCGAGGAGCCCCTCGATCTTCTTGTACCGGGCGGCGAGCTGCTCGACGGTGATGACCTTCTTCTTCACCACCGGCACATCGTTCTTCGGCGGGTCCGGATTCTTCACGACCGGGGGCGGTTCGACCTTCACGGGAGGCGGCTCGACCTTCACGACCGGAGGCGGCTCGACGGGCTTTTCGGGCGGCGGAGGATCGACCTTCACGGGAGGAGGCTCGACCTTCACCACTGGAGGCGGCTCGATCGGTCTGACGGGCGTGTCGACCTTGATGGGCTGCGGTTCGGAGAGGTCGACGGCAGGGCCCCGGCCGGGCAGAACG
>JBILUC010000187.1:0-2690 GCA_044371205.1 Archangium sp. | reverse complement strand
GGAGCTGTGGCGGCGACTGGGCAGAGGCCCGGGTAGGAGCTGGGGCCAGACCCAAGCTGCAGAGGATGGCCTGGGCGGTGGCGCGGCGGGTGATGACGGCACGGACGATGCGCTTGGCTCGGGGAAGACCCGTCGCCGCTGATCCGTTCGGTGCTCGAGAAGTGCCCCGACTGCTTTCAGGTGCGGGCCACCATCATGAACTCGCTCACTCCCAAATGGGGCGGTAGCTACGAGCTGATGGAGTCCTTCGCCGCCAGGTCGGCGGAGCGCGACAACCCGCGCATGAAGCTGCTCGCCGGCTTCATCCTCGTCGACCAGTACCAGATGAAGTTGATCGGCCTCGAAGGGCTGCAGCGCGCGCTCGCGCTGGGTGACTACTGGGTCTTCTACGCCCACCTCGCGAATGCGCAGGCGCGAACGAACCCACGCGCTGCCCGCGCCGCGGCTCAGCGCGCCGCCGAGCTCCGCCCGCTCGAGCCCCTGGTGGTCGACGCGCAATTGCATGCGGCCGTCGGCGTCGGCGCATGGGAGGAGGCGGCACAGCTGTGGTCACTCGGCAACCAGCTCGACCCGACCCTCGAGGGGCTCGCGACGACGCGTGACATCCTCGTTCAGCAACTTCCCGCCCTCGCGCGTGCGCGAGCACAGGAAGGCAGCCCGCGGCAGGCGCTGACGCTCTTCGAGGTGTTGACCGAGCTGTCTCCCCGGGACGCCCGCCTGCGCGCAGAGCGCGATGCGCTGCGAGGGCGCCTCGACGGCGGCCACTGAAGCCCGAGGACGCGCCGCCTTCCTGCGCTGTATCGGAGACCTTCCAGCAACTCGGGCGACCTCTGACTATCGTGTCGACGCATGATGCTCGCCCTGTTGGTGTTGTCCGCCGCGCCGCAGCTCGTCGTCACGCCCACGGAGATCCTCCTCGATGGCAAGGTGGTCGCCTCACCGAACGACGCGCCGGAGTTCCTGAATCTCCCGCAGCTCCAAGAGCGCCTTCATTCCCTCCCGGAGCCCGCGGAGATCCACTTCGCGCCCGACGTCACCTTCCGCATCGCCAAGCGGGTCCTGTATTCGGCCGCGCGCGGCACCGCGACCAGCCCGTCGTTCTTCGTGGCGGACCGGGGGCCCTTCGGCGGGGGCCCCGAGCTCAAAGTCTGGGCGAACGTGCTCGTCACTGCCGCGACGAAGCCCGAAGCGGCGGTGGCCGGAATGCGCACCGCCGACGCAGGCGTCGGCGTCACCCTTCTGATCGTCGACGAGGTGCCGATGTCTCAGCTGGCCGCCGTGATGTCCGCAGCCAGGGAAGCGGGATTTCCCCAACAGCTCGTCGCCCCGATCCAGCTCATGCCAGACGGCGGCTTGCCTGCCATTCCCGCCGTCGGCCGCATGGGCAAGGTGAACAAGAAAAAGGTCTCGAAGGTCATCAACTCTCACCTCGATCGGATCTCCCGCTGTTACACCGACGCGCTGCAGACGCAGCCGGACCTCCGCGGAAAGGTGGTCGTCGAGTTCTTCATAGGCCCACTCGGCAAGGTCGTCTCCGCTCGTGCGGCCAACGTCGAGCAGCTGTCCACGGGCGTGGTCACCTGCATCCTCGACGACGTGCAAACCTGGAAGTTCGACCCGCCCGAGGGCGGCGGCGTGGTGAAGATCACCTATCCGTTCACCTTCAACTCCGAGGACCAGGCCGCCCCGAAGAAGTGAGTCCCCGCGGCGCGACGCTCGCCTACTTCACCTGCACGTCGCCGGGCGCGACGAAGTCGAAGTACTGCGCCTCGGCGTCGGACTTCTTGCCGAAGAACGTGAACTCGCCACTCGTGTCATCCGGCAGCGTGCGAGCGTTGTTGCACCACCCGACGCGATACTTGATCTCCTTCGGGCACGTCCCCTTCTCGCACTTCGTCACCACCAGCGTGAACTCGGCGAAGTCTTTGAACACGGGCTCACCTTGCGGATGTCGGACCACCTTCACGATGGTCCCCCGGGCGACATAGTCGGCGATCGCCGCGCACCCGGCACCCCGGCACTCACGCTCGGGGCAGGGCTTGGTGGCGAGCATCACGGCGAGGATCAGGGTCCACATGGACCATCACCATAGCGATTCACTCAGGGCGTGACCGAGCGTGCAGCACATGCGCAGGGCTCGCCCCGAGCCAGGACCCGCCGTGAGGATTCTTCATGAGGGTCGCCACGCCCGAGAGGCGCACCTCTCAGCGGGAGGTCAGGCGCCTGACCAGGCGCCGTTCACCGACTGCCAGCACGCGGGTGACACCGACGTCGTGCCGCCTCGTCGCGGGCGAGGTGTCGAGCGCGATGCCGCGGCGGGTGAGGCATCGCCGCGCCCCTATGAGACCACCACCGTCAGCCACGGCAGCTCGAGCGGGTGGGCGTCGACCAGCTTTCGCGGCGCCCGCAGCGTCTTCTGCGCCACCTCGAAGGTGAGCTCTCCACCGGTCGACGAGGCGCGCATCGTCTCGAGCGTGCTGCGCAGCGCGAGGGTCAGCAGCTCGGGCAACTCGACGGGGTTGGCGACCTTGAACGCCAGGTGGGTGAGCTGACGACCCAGCGCTGACTCGAGCAGCTCGCGCAGCCGTGGCGCCGGCAGCTGGTCGAAGAACGTCAACGAGGTGAGGAGCGGCAGTGGGCAGCGCAGCAGCGCGGCCAACCCGACCCCGCCCCCCTGCAGCGAGAGCGCA
>JBILUC010000186.1:0-2699 GCA_044371205.1 Archangium sp. | reverse complement strand
ACTCGACCGCAGCGTGCGCCGCGAAGTGAACGTCGAACCAGCGGCGAACGCCGAGACGACCCCCGAGCAGGCTCGTCGAACCATCGGTCGTGGCAGCCGACGAGATCCCCGCCACGAGCCCCCACCGCGGAGTGAAGGCCTGCGCCTCTTCGTCCAGCTTGAACCGCACGAGGGGCTCGAGGTCATTCTTCGAGAAGCGTGAAAAGCTCTCGACGTCGAGTCGTTCCCACATCGCGATCAACTGCGCTTCGGTGCCCTCTGCCGCGATGACCCGCGAGCCCTCGGGATCGTCGAGGAGCGTCATCTTCGCCTTGCCGTCGCTCATACGGCATCGCTCGTGGCCGTCGGGCGCAACGTCGCACCCCACGCGAAAGGCCGCCTGCGTCAGCGCCACACGCGAACCCACCCCAAGGTGCAGCGACGTCAGGCCGTCGTGAATGGCGGCGCGGCGGGCCTGCGCAGATCCCGTCCACCCCGCGCAGCCCAGACCGGCCAGCGCGATCACCAGCAGCGTCAGTTTGCAGAGGATGGCTGACGAGCGTGTCATGACTTCAATGCCCGCCTTCACGGCGGCCCCTCGGAGCAACGGGCGAGAACGACGATTGCACACCGGCACCACCATGAGACCGCTTCTTTGGGCTGCCCTGTCGACCGCGTTCTTCCTCGTTGCCTGTGGCGCGCCGTGCGAAACCATCACCCCCAGCGCCAACTTCGTGTGCCACCAGGCCGACGCCGGGCCGATCGCCTCGAACGCTGCGTTCGTCCTGCGGGCGCAACCCAACACGTTCGTGACGGCCTGCTCGGTCGCCGTTGATGCAGGCGCCATCGTGCTCTCGTTCGCGGGTGGAACCACCTGTGGCGCCAGGGGCGGGCAGGGGGCCCCGGCGCCGCTCCAGCCGATCGCTTGCACGGTGCCCGCCCTGCCGTCGGGCACGTATTCCCTCAACACCACGCCGGCCACGACGCTCACCATCCCTCAGGGGGCCGACGGCGGCGTTCCTCCCTGCAACTGAGCCGGCGCATCGAGGGTGGCGCGCGCCTTCTCGAGATCGAGCGCGCCTTCCCAGCGTGAGACGACCACCGTGGCGACCGCGTTGCCCACGAGGTTGGTGAGCGCGCGCGCCTCCGACATGAAGCGGTCGATGCCCAGCAGCATCGAGATGCCGGCCACGGGCACGGTGCCCACCGACTGCAGCGTCGCTGCCAGGGTGACGAAGCCTGATCCCGTCACTCCCGCTGCGCCTTTTGAGGTGAGCAGCAAGACCGCCAACAACGAGAGCTGCTGTCCCAGCGTGAACTCGACGTCGAGCGCTTGCGCCACGAAGACGCTGGCCATCGTCAGGTAGATGCAGGTGCCGTCGAGGTTGAAGGAATAGCCGGTTGGGACCACCAGCCGAACCACGCTCCCGCCGCAGCCCATCGCCTCGAGTCGCACCATCAGCGAGGGGAGCGCTGACTCTGACGACGACGTGCCCAGCACCAGAATGAGCTCGTCCTTGAGGTGCCGCACGAACTTGAAGATCGACAGCCCCACCAGACGCAGCGCGAGCCCGAGCACGCCGAAGACGAAGATCAACGCGGTGACGTAGAAGCTCGCAATCAACAGGAAGAGGTTGCCCAGCGCACCGACGCCGTACTTGCCGATGGTGAAGGCCATCGCGCCGAACGCGCCAATCGGGGCCAGTCGCATCACCACGCTGATCAGCGCGAAAAAGAACGTCGCCACATGCTCGAGGCCGTGAATGATGGGCTTGCCGCGCTCCTGCAAGCTGGCCAGCGCGATGCCGCTCAACACGGCGAGCACGAGAATCGGCAGCACGTCTTCTCCAGTGAACGCCCCCACGAAGCTGTTGGGGATCAGGGCCTGCGCGTGCTCGACGAACCCGTGCGGGCGTGGCTTCGCGAGGATGGTTTCGAGTTGCTTCGTGTCGAGCGCCTCGATCTTCGCGTGAATCCCCGTGCCGGGGCCGATGACGTTGACCACCACCAACCCCAGCGCGAGCGCCACGGTCGTCATCACTTCGAACCACAACAGCGCCTTGGCCCCCACGCGGCCGACCTTCTTCAAGTCGCCCATGCCGGAGATGCCGATCACCACCGTGCTGAAAACGATGGGGCCGATCAACATCTTGATCAGCCCGACGAACATCTCGCCGACGGGTTTGAGCTGCACCGCCCAGTCGGGCCGAACCACGCCGAGCCCGATGCCCAGCGTGATCGCCACCAGCACCTGAACGTAGAGCGCGGCGCCCTTCTTCTTCCCAGGCGCCGTGGGGACGTCAGTCACTGACACGCATTCGCCGTGCAGGTCCCCGAAGCGCAGTCGTTGCCGGTGTTGCAGCCGATCGTCACCGGGCAATCCGCGCCGCCGCCGCTGGCCATGCCAGTGAGAACGAAGTCGGCGTCGGCCACCGTCTCGCTGCCTGCCACATTGCCGCGGCCGCCGATCTCATCGTTGGTGAGGCCGACGAAAGGCTGGTTGCCGCGCTTGCTCGCCGTGATCCCGAAGCCGGCCGCACCGTTGATCGCGCTCACGATCGCATCACCCATCGCTGAGGTGTTCAGGTTGCCTGTCTCCGACACGTCGATCGCCACCTGCGACATGGTGCACGCCGAGTTCATCGCCGCGGTCTTGAAGCAGAACACCACGGCAGTGGTGCCGTCGTTGAGCGTGAAGGTCTCCCCGTCGGCGACGTTTT
>JBILUC010000118.1:0-10060 GCA_044371205.1 Archangium sp. | reverse complement strand
CCGACTTCCAGGCGGGCCGCATGGGTCAGATTGCGGCTCAGCCCTGAAGTCGCAGCTCGGGCCGCTCGCGGTGCCACGCCCAGGTCTGCGCGATGGCCTCGGTGAGCGGCGTTCGCGGAATCGCGCCGAGGGAGCGTTCTGCGAGCGCGCCGTCGAGCATGACCGGGTGGGTGAGCAGGTGGCGAATGCCGAGAACGTCGTCGGTCGCGGGCTCCTGATGGTCCTGCGCTTGATCGGTCGCAAGCGTGCGCTGCTGCGCATGGCCGAGAACTTCCGCACCGCCGACTCGGTGAGCCACGTATCCACCGTCGAGAAAGCACCAACGTGCATCCAGCTGCGCTTCGGCGCCACCGACGGCCTCGGCCCCCACATGCTCGGCCTCATGCGCGAGGGCCTCGTCATGCTCAACACGAAGGAGGACCCCTGCACCGTCGAGGGCGCGGACGACGGCGCCGGTGGCTTCACCATCGACGTGAAATGGTAACTGTCACCCGCGCGCGACACCTCGCGACCTGAGCGACGGCAGCCCCACACCGCTCCACCGAGAATGCGCGCCCATGCGCCACCTCCCGCTGCTCGCGCTCGTCTTCTTCTCCTGCGGCCCCTCGGTCGACGAGCAGGACGTGCCCATCGCGCAGCTCCGCTCGGGGCTGGCCATGTCGAGCGCTGGTGGCTGCAGCACCGACATCGCCTCAGGCCTCAGCGCCCAGCTCATCGAGGAGCTCAACTGCGTCACCCCCAACCTGATGGTCAACTTCAGGGGCCCGCACGTCACGCTCTACTCCTCCGTCATCCCCTGGCTCGCGCCCGACGCCGCTCGTGACTTGAAGGACGCCACCGTCGCGCGCAACGACACGATGACCGTCAGCTCGGCGTACCGGACGCTCGGCCAGCAGTACCTCCTCTACAAGTGGTGGAAGGCCGGCCAGTGCGGCATCCAGGTCGCCGCGGTGCCTGGCACCTCGAATCACCAGAGCGGCAGGGCCATCGACACTCCTTATTATTCGGCGTGGCGCACGGCCCTCAGCGCGCAGGGCTGGTCGTGGCTCGGCAGCTCCGACGTCGTGCACTTCGACCACCTCGCTTCGCCGAACATCGCCTTGAAGTCGGTGCTCGCCTTCCAGAGGTTGTGGAACAAGAACCACTCCACCGGTCGCATCGCCGAGGACGGTGATTGGGGCCCCGCGACCGAAGCCGCCATGGCGCAGTCGCCGACAACGGGCTTCGCGAAGCACGGCTGTGCGACCACGGGAAGACTCTCTGGCACGGTGACGCAGGCGGGCAGCACCACGCCGCTCTCCGGAGTGACGGTCACCGCCGCAGGCCAGACCGCGACGACTGGTACCTCGGGCGCGTTCTCGTTCGACCTGCCCGCGGGCAGCGTCACCATCTCTGCCGCGAAGTCGGGGTTCACGACCGCGAGCGTGACGCGCACCGTGGTCGTGGGGGGCACCGTCTCCGCTCCTCTCTCGCTCACCCCCGTTTCCACCACTGGAACTCTCGCTGGCACCGTCGTCGACGCGACGGACTCCACGACGACGCTCTCGGGCGCCACCGTGTCCGTCGGCGGGCGGATGATCAGTATCGACGCGCAGGGCACCTTCACTGCCGCTCTCCCCGCGGGCACCGCGAGCTGGTCGGTGACGCTCGCGGGCTACGAGGTGAAGTCGGGCTCCAGCACCATCACCGCGGGAGCGACGACCCGCGTGACCGTGGCGCTGGTGCGCACGAGCGCTGATCAACCTCCGCGAATCGAGTTGATCAACGCGCCTTCGACCTCCGACTTCGCGCGCGTGGCCCTCAGCGGCACCGTCAGCGACGACGCACCCCTCACGCAGGTGCAGCTCTCCCCCTCCCTCTCCGTGCCCGTGGTGAATGGCGCGTTCGAGGCCGAGGTGGTGTTGAGCCCCGGCGTGAACTCCTTCGTCGTCACCGCGCGCGACTCCGCGGGACAGGAGACCTCCGTCACCTGGACCGTCACGTTCCGCGCTGGCTTCAGCGGCACCGTGCACCGCTTCGATGACGGCGCGTTCATTCTCGCGGGGGCGCAGCTCGAGCTCTTCGACCCCGATACGGGCGACTCGCTCGGCACCGCGCTCGCCGACGTCGACGGTCGTTACGAGCTCGTCTCATCGGGCACGGGAATGAAGCGCCTCCACGTCGAGCAGAGTGGCTACACGCCGAGAGACCTGCTGGTCGACGTCTCTGCCGATGAGCGCACCACGGTCGACATCGGCCTCACGCCGGGCGACTTCGCGTCGATTCGCTTCATCGAGCCGTCCACCGAGGGGCCGTTCGACGTCGAGGAGCTCACCGTCTCAGGCGTGGTGACCGGCTTCGAGGTGAACGCCGTGACTGTGAATGGCGTGCAAGCGCAACTGGTTGGAAACGGCTTCGTCGCGAAGGTGCCGTTGCCCGAGGGCGTGACGGAGTTCGAGGCCATCGCCGAGAGCGCCGAGGGCCAGAGCGTGCGCGCGACGGTGAAGGCGAGCCGCGCGATGCGCGAGGTGAAGGGCGGCTGCTCGAGCGCGCCGGGGGTGTTGGTGCTCGCCCTGGGCGTCCTGCTGATCAGGCGCAGACGCAGGAGTCGTGGCTGAGGGTGTGCGCCGAGCCCGGGTTTGGCGAGCCCCTCGGCACGACACCAGTCCTCAGCCGGGGGCGATTTGCCCAGTGGCTGTCCTGGCTCCCCCCATCAGACGTTGAGACGCGCGAGGCAGAGAAGCACGCCAGCCGTTCGCCACCCGGCCCGAACATGAAACGCAGTGCCGTCATCAAGGCGCTCCTGGCGCACGCACCTGCACGTGTTCGCACGCTGCCTGCGCCCTCGACCATGAAGCGCTGATCAGACGCCGAAGCGCCTGAGTTCGCTCACGGGTGCTGACGGAAGAACGCGTGCAGCCGCGGCACCACCTGCTCGCGGTACTTGCGACCGCTGAAGATGCCGTAGTGCCCCGCACCGGGGACCACGAAGTGCTGCTTGCGCGCCTCGGCGATGCCGCTGCACAGCTCGAGCGCCGCCTCCGACTGGCCGAGCCCTGCGATGTCGTCGAGCTCACCTTCGATGGTGAACAGCGCCGGCGCGGTGATGCTTGCGGGTTGCACGCGGTGCGACTCACCGCCGACCTTCACCCGCATCCGGTTGCGCGGGAGGTCGTGGTCCTGGAAGACCGACTTCACCGTCTCCAGGTAGAACTCCGCGGTCAGGTCGAGCACCGCGTTGTACTCGTCGTAGAACGCGCGGTGCGCCTCGGCGCTGCCGTCATCGCCCTTGATGAGGTCGAAGAAGAAGTCGCGGTGCGACTTCGCGTGGCGGTCGGGGTTCATCGACACGAACGCCATGTGCTGCAGGAAGCCGGGGTACACCTTGCGGCCCTCACCCGCGAAGCCCTGCGGCACGGTGTGGATGAGGTTGTCCTCGAACCACGAAAAGTCGCGCTCGGTGGCGAGGGTGTTCACCTGCGTCGGGCTCCGACGGGTGTCGATGGGCCCGCCCATCAGCGTCATCGTGCGCGGCACTGCCGGGTCGTTCAACGCAGACATCACGCTGACCGCCGCGAGCACCGGCACCGTCGGCTGGCACACCGCCATCACGTGCACGTCGGGCCCGAGCCGGCGCATGAAGTCCATCGACAGCGAGACGTACTCGTCGAGGCCGAAGCGGCCCGCGCTCAGCGGTACCTCGCGCGCGTTCTGCCAGTCGGTCACGTACACGTCGTGCTCGGGCAACAACCCGCGCACCGTCTCGCGCAGCAACGTCGCGTAGTGCCCCGAGAGCGGCGCGAAGAGGAGCACCTTCGGGTCACCCGCCCGGCCCGCACGCTCGAAGTGGGTGAGCTTGCAGAAGGGGTGATCGACCAGCACGCGCTCCGTCACGTCGGGCAGCGCCCACGCGGGCCTCGGGTAGTCCTTCCCAACGCGGTGGAAGAGCTCGAGCCACGCCGCCATGGGGCGGGCGAGCGGCCAGGGCATCAGCTGCTCGGCCGCGAGGGCAGACGATTCGACGAAGGGAGACAGCATCGAACGCTGCCATTCACGGATTTGATAGAGCATGGGATTGGTGCGTCGCAACACGTCGCTTCCCCCTACAAAGCATGAAAATGATGCACCGCACAATCCTCATGAGGGGGCTCCGAGTGCGCCAGGTGGGGAGCGAGCGACACGACGACTGCCACCAGAAGCGGCGCCGAGCGCAGCTCCTGTGAGTGAGGAACTGCAGCCTGGAGGGTGAAGGGGTTCGGGTGGTGGCTTGTTGGGCCCTGCCAGGACAAGGCGGCAGGGTCGATGGAGCCTGGTCGCGCGCGACTGATCATTCTCCCGGCGACGCATGCCCTCACCTCCGCCGCGGCGAGTGCCTCAAGCACCCGCAGTTCCTCAGCTTTGAGCACGACCAATCGCATCGAGGGCACCGCAGGCCAACAGCCAGGCCGTCAGCAGAAACCCGAAGCCGCTTCAAGACGATACATTTGCCAGGAGGCCCCGATGACCATCTCCCGAGTTGGCTCCACCCCGCACACTTCGACGACCACGCCTGCTGAGCCGCATCGCACCACACCAAAGCCAACGCCCCCTGCCTCCCCTCCATCGGGTGCTGGAGTGCCGCTGTCGGGCACCCTGGCCAGCCACGCATCCCTCGCCGCGGTGGGCGCCGGCACGTCGCTCTTCAACGGCGCCACGCTGGGCCCGGGCAGCAAGGGCCCTGCCGTGCAGGAACTCAAGACGCTCCTGCGCGACGCCGGCTTCTACGATGGCGTCATCAACGACGAGCTCGGCCCGATGGGCGTCGACGCGCTGAAACGAGCGAAGCGTGAGCTGAAGCTCACTGGCCCCGAAGACCAGGCTGGCCCGACGACGGTGGCCGCGCTCCGCACCCGGGCCTCGCAGGGCACGGCGGCCGACTTCGGCGCGCAGCTGCGCTCGAGCTCCCTCAGCCAGACGCCCATCTACCGGGCCATCGGGCTGGCCGAGGGCACCATCGGCGCGAACGGCCAGCCCACCGACGCCTACTTCGGTCACGGAGACCCGGGCAACGGCGCGCTCAACCGCGGCTTCGCCTCGTATCAGGTGTTCCAGCACCCCCGCGGCAACGCGTTGACCGCTCCCGAAGCCGACCGCGTGCAGGCCGACCGACTCGCCGCCCAATGGCCCACCATCGACGCCGCGCTGACGAGGGCCGGCTTCGCGCCGGGCCCCGTGCGCAACCTCGTCGCTGCCAACGCGCTCGACGCGTGGAACCAGTCCCCCGCCACCCAGGGGGGCCGCTACGGGTTGTTGAACCCCGCGCAGCTCTCGAAGCTGAAGGCCGAGCTCGCTGCAGGCACGAACCCGGTCGACGCCGTCACCTCGTGGCGCGCCGAGTCGTACCAGACCGACTCCGGTCGGCTCGATGCGCCCGGGCTGGGCAACTCGATGAGCCGCGTGCGCGCTGATCAAGGCCGACGCGCAGCCGCAGTGGCGCAGGGGCTCTCGGTACGCACCTCGGGAACGAGCGGCGTCACGCCAGCCCTCAACCCGTCCGCACCTGCTGCGCCGACGCGCCCGGTGCTCGCCCGCGGGGCGAAGAGCGACGACGTGAGCGAGCTGCAGCGGCGGCTCAAGGCGGCGGGCGCATCGGTCGACATCGATGGAGACTTCGGTCCGCGCACCCAGGCCGCCGTGCAGGCCTTCCAGCAGCAGCGCGGTCTCACCGTCGACGGCGTCGTGGGCCCTGAGACGTGGAAGGCCCTGACGACTCCCGCGAAGCCCTTCGAGGTGCGCGCGGGCCAGAAAGGGCCGCACGTGCGCGAGCTCAAAGAAGCGCTCAAGGCGGGCGGCTTCTACGAGGGCGTGCTCAACGACGAGATGGGGCCCGACGGGCTCGCGGCCCTGCGCAAGGCCAAGTCAGCGCTCGAGCTGGGTGGCGACCCCGAGGTCGCAGGGCAGCTGACGCTCGACACCATTCGCGGCGCAGCGCGCGGGGCCGTGGGCACCGTGCAGCACCCGTGGCTCAACACGCTCGGCACGGCGAGGCTCGACAGCGGCCCCGACGGCTCGTGCGTGGCGACGACGCTCGGCAACCTCGACCGCCTCGGCATCCCCAGCTTCTCGGGGGGCACGACCGCCGACGCCAACAACGCACGCGGCGCGATGGTGCAGATGGTGAACGCCGGCAAGTGGACGTCGCTGCAGCTCCCCGGCGCGCAGACGCGCACCATTCGCAGCGCGTACGGCACGGTGCAAGCGCAGGTGCTCGACGCCGATTCGTACGAGCGGCTCGCGAAGGCCGGCCAGATTCCGAGCGGCGCGATTCTCTTTCAGACCCGCCACGGGTGGGACTCACCCAACGGCCCGTACGGCAACGACATGGGCATCGTGCGCGATGGAGGCCGCGTGACGCACAACTACAAGTCGATGAGCCCCATCATCTACTCCGACGCGAAAGAGGTCGTGGTGCTGGTGCCCCGCTGACCCATCGTTTCGATGGGACCGTCGCAAACGCATCGTTCTCCCCCCGGGCAATCTGGGGGGGAGACCGTTAAGGTGGAAGCCCTTGAGCACTCCCATCATCGCGTCCGTCGTTCGCGCCTTGCCGCCGCACTACCACTCGCAGGCCGAGCTCTCACAGGGCCTGCAGGACTACTGGCGCGACGGGGGCCACACCTTCAACAAGTCGCGCGTCGATTCCATTCACGCCTCCGTGCAGGTGCGCGGCCGCCACCTGGCGATTCCGATGGCCGACTACCCGCCGCTCGACACGTTCGAGAAGCGCAACACGGTGTGGATTCGCGAGGCCACGCGGCTGGGTGAAGTGGCGGTGCGCGCCGCGGTCGAGAAGGCCGGCCTGCAGTTGAAGGACATCGACGTGCTCTGCTTCACGAGCATCACCGGGCTCGCCACGCCGAGCATCGACGCGCGGCTGGTGAACCGGCTGGGGCTGCGGCCCGACGTGAAGCGCGTGCCCATCTTCGGGCTGGGCTGCGTCGCGGGCGTCGCGGGCACCGCGCGCGTGAGTGACCTGTTGCGGGGCGCGCCTGATCAGACCGCGGTGTTGCTCTCGGTCGAGCTCTGCAGCCTCACGGTGCAGCGCAGCGACCTCTCGTTGTCGAACATCATCGCCTCGGGGCTCTTCGGCGATGGTGCGTCGGCGGTGGTGATTCGGGGCGGCAGCGCCGACGGCAGCGGCCCGCGCGTGGTGGCCAGCGAGTCGGTGTTCTACCCGGGCACCGAAGACGTCATGGGGTGGGACTTCCTCGACACGGGCTTCAAGGTGGTGCTCTCGGCGCGCGTGCCGGAGATGGTGACGAGCTACGTGCGCGGCAACGTCGACGGCTTTCTCAGCAAGCACGGGCTCACCCGCAAAGACATCACCCACTGGGTCGCGCACACAGGCGGGCCGAAGGTGCTCGAGGCGTTCGAGACCGCGCTCGAGCTGCCCCCCAACGCGCTCGCGCGGAGCTGGGAATCGTTGCGCTCGGTCGGCAACCTCTCGTCGTCGTCGGTGCTCTACGTGCTGGCCGATTTGATCGAATCGGGCGCGCCGAAGAAGGGCGACGTCGGGTTGATGATGGCGATGGGCCCGGGCTTCTGCGCCGAGCTGGTGTTGTTGCGATGGTGAGCTCGCTGTGGCTCTACACGGGCCTCATCGCGCTGGTTGGCGTCGAGCGGCTGGTCGAGCTGCAGCTCTCGAAGCGCAACGCAGCGTGGGCCTTCGAGCGCGGCGCGAAAGAGTATGGGCAGGGCCACTACCCCTTCATGACGGTGTTCCACACCGCGTTCCTCGTCGCCTGCGTCGCCGAGCCGTGGCTGCTGGATCGTGCGTTCCCCGGCGTGGTGGGCTGGGTGGCGCTGGTGCTGGCGGTCGGCGCGCAGCTGCTTCGGTATTGGGCCATCACCACGCTGGGGCCTCGGTGGAACACGCGCGTCATCGTCTTGCCCGAGGGGCAGTTGATCAGCGGCGGGCCGTATCGCTTCGTGCGGCACCCGAACTACGTGGCAGTGGTGACCGAATTGCTCGTGCTGCCGCTCGTGCACGGCGCGTGGTTGACCTCGCTGGTGTTCACACTGGGCAACGCGGCGCTGCTGTTCGTGCGCATTCGCGTCGAGGAACAGGCGCTCGGGTTGCGCGCGGGCCAGGACGCGTGAACACGCAGGCCCCAGCCCCGCGTCGCAGGGAGAGGGAGTGTGCAGGCCCGCCACCGTGAAGGACCTGCCAGCGCTGCAGGAAGACGCGAATCGGGTGGATCCACGTGGTCCGCACGGTTAGCCCTGCCGGGTGTTCGACGTCGCCATCATCGGAGGAGGCCCTGCGGGGCTGGCGGTCGCCATCGGTGCGGCGCTGCGCGGCCTCTCGGTACACGTCTTCGACAAGCAGGCCTTCCCCATCGACAAGGCGTGCGGCGAGGGGCTGATGCCGTCGGGGCTCTCGGCGCTCGAGCGGCTGGGCGTGCGCAAACACCTCGTCACCTCCGACACGTCACCGTTCACCTCCATCACCTACGTGCAGGAGAGCGGTGCACGCGCGGTAGGTGAATTGCCGGCGCCTGGTGGGCTCGGGGTGCGGCGACTCGCGTTGAGCCAGGCGTTGCAGCTGCGCGCGATGGAGGTCGGCGTCGTGCTCCATCAACGCACGGGCGTGCGTTCGCACCGGGTGACGAACTCGGTGGTGGTGCTCGAGACCGATGCGGGCGTGCACGAAGCGAAGGTGCTCATCGGCGCTGACGGGCTCCATTCTCCGACGCGGGAGCGAGAGGGCCTCGCGGGGCCGAAGGGTGACGTGCGGCGCTTCGGGTTGCGACGGCACCTGCGCGTCGCTCCGTGGGCGGCGACGGTCGAGGTGCACTTCGCGCAGGGGCTCGAGGCGTACATCACGCCTGCGGGTGACGCGCGGGTCGGCGTGGCGTTCTTGTGGGACGACGCGGCCGCTCCGGCTGACGTCGACTTCGGGGCGTTGCTCGCGCGCTTCCCTGAGCTCGAGGGCAAGTTGAAGCACGCCGAGTTCGACTCGACGGCGCGCGGCTCGGGACCGTTGTTGCAGCACGTGAAGAAGCGCGTGGCGCCACGGTTTGCGCTGGTGGGCGACGCGGCGGGCTACGTCGACGCGATTACCGGCGAGGGGCTCACACAGGCGCTCGAGGGCGCGGAGGCGTTGGTCGAGGTGTTGCCCGACGTCATCGCGAAGAACGGCGCGGTCGAGGCGTTCGAGCCATACGAGCGCGCGGCTGAGAAGGCGTTCACGCGCTACGCGGCGCTCGCGAATCGGCTGTTGTGGTTGGCGCGGCGGCCAGCGCTGCGAAAGCTCGCGGTGTCGACGCTCGCAGTGAGTCCTCTGCTCTTCCGCAGCGTGCTGAAGCGCGCGGTCGGCTGATTCCCCCTGAGCGCTCTCCTTCTACGGAGCGGGCGAGACGCTTCGCGTTGAGCGCGCCAGGTTCACGTTGAACGCCGACAGGCTACGACCAGGAGCGCGATGCGCAGGTCGCCTTCAATCACGAGCGCGTGTGGTCCGGTGCATACTCCTCGTGTGGCTGAGCGTGCCCTGACCGACCTCGAGTACCTCGAGCTGCGCATCGAGCACTTGAAGCAGCTCATCGCGCAGCAGGGTGACGACGGGCGCGCGAATCGGTTCTGCGACCTGGCGGACCTGCTCATGCAGCTTGGGCGAATCGAAGAGGCCGGCCGCGCGATGCTCATCGCCGCGCAGCGTTGTCAGGAGAACGGCCACCACGCGCGCGCGGGGATGTTGGCGAGGCGGGCCTTTCGGCTCGACTCGTCGCACAAAGACGCAGCGCTGGCGGTGTGGCGAGCGACGACGGAGCTCGATGACGACGCGTTCTTCGAGCCCGAGGTGGGGTGAGAGAGTCACCCCTCGGAGAGCGTTCTCAGTTGAAGCCGTTCACCGTGGCTTCACCGGTCTCGCGGCTCACGCTGACCCAGAAGCCGTGGTCGCTGCCAGCGTCGGCGTCGACCGAGAAGATCCAGTCCTTCCCTGCTTCTCCGCCCGACTCGCTCGTCTCACCGACGGGCAGCAGCTCGAGGCCCTTGAAGATCTTCTTCATCTTCGCATCGAGCTGCGTCTTGCTCAGCGGCG
>JBILUC010000185.1:0-2703 GCA_044371205.1 Archangium sp. | reverse complement strand
TCGGCATCGTGCTGTGGGAAGCGCTCTGTGCGCGCTACCTCTTCCGCGGAAAGAGTGACGCTGCGACGTTGAAGCTCGTGCGCGAGGCCCTCGTGCCTCCGCCGTCGACGCTGCGGGACGACGTGCCCGAAGCGCTCGAGCGCGTGCTGCTCAAGGCGCTCAAGAAAGATCCGAAGGAGCGCTACCAGACCGCCGACGCTTTCCGTGAAGCGCTCGACAACGTGCTCGCCGCACTACCGTCACCCGACATCGCGAAGTGGTTCGCCGAGTACGACGACGTGGCTGGGGTCGACGACCTCATGTCGTCGAGCGAGCCCGACTCGGAAGAGGTCGCCTCAAAGGCCTCGGTGTCCGAGACGCAGATCGAGTCGCAGGATCTGCCGACCATCGCCGATTCACCCTCTCGCGCGACGAACCCGGTGCGCCGCAGGCCGACGCAGTCTGAACGCTCGAACTCGTCCCCATCGGTGGACACGCCCTCGAACGCAAAGCTGAAGGAATTGTTGGGCCAGGTCGCCGCCCGGCCGACCAACATCGGCTCGCAGGCCACCAGCTTCATCGGCCGCGTCGCGGAGTTGGCAGACCTGCATCAGCTTTTCCGACAGGGTGCGCGGCTCATCACGTTGCTCGGGCCCGGCGGCACGGGGAAGACACGCCTTTCGTTGCAGTTCGGGTCGCAGCTCATCACGCACTTCGAGGCGGTCGAGAAGGGCAAGAAGCGCGGCGGCGTCTGGTTCTGCGATCTGACCGAGGCGCGCGATCGCGAAGGCGTGTGCGCCGCCGTCGCACGCGCGCTTGGCGTGCCACTCGCTCAGGGCGACGCGGTCAAGCAACTCGGCCATGCGCTCGCTGCCCGCGGCGAGACCTTGCTCGTGCTCGACAACTTCGAGCAGGTCGTCGCCGTCGCCAACGAGACGGTCGGGGCGTGGTTCAAGAGCGCCCCGCTCGTTCGCTTCGTCGTCTCGTCTCGCGAGTTGCTGCGCGTCGAAGACGAGACCGTGTTCGAGGTGCCGCCGCTGCGAACCCCATCGGCAGGCCAGAGCGATCTGCGCGGCGCCGAAGCGGTGCAGTTGTTCATCGAGCGTGCGCGTGTTGTTCGACCCGGTTGGGAACCCGACGCCACCGAAGTCGCCGCGATCGCCGAGTTGGTGCGGCAGCTCGACGGCATGCCGCTCGCGATCGAGCTCGCGGCAGGTCGTGCTGGCGTGTTGACGCCTTCGCAGCTCGTGTCCCGACTGCCGCAGCGCTTCTCGATCCTCGTCAATCGACAGGGGGCGGTGGAGCGTCAGGCCACTCTGCGCGGCGCGATCGATTGGTCGTGGCAGAGCCTCTCGGCGCAAGAGGCGTCGATGCTGGGCCAGCTCGCGGTGTTCCGCGGTGGTTTCAGCGCCCAGGCCGCAGAGGCCGTAGTGTCGCTGGGGGCGAAAGACGCGGCGCTCTCGGTGCTCATGGGCTTGCGAGCCAAGTCGCTCGTGCGCGCGTACTTCCCGACTGGTGATGAGAACCAGACTCGCTTCGGGCTCTACGAGACGATTCGTGAGTACGCATTCGAGAAGCTGCAAAAGATGGCCGAACTCCAAGGGGCCCTCAGCCGGCACAACTCGTATTTCCTCTCTGTCGGGAAGCGCCTTTCGGAGGGGGCTGAGGGCAGCAAAGCCCGGCTCGACGAACTCGATCTCGAACGTGAAAACCTGACCATCGGCTATCGCCGATCGGTGGAAGCGGGTCGTCGGGCCGACGCGTTGGGGTTCTGTCTGTCGCTCGACCCCCTGCTGACGTTGCGAGGGCCCTTCGGGCTTCAGCTCGCGTTGCAGGACGAGGTCCTCGAGTTGGTGAAGGCCGAGCCAAAGCTGGCCTGCATCGCGCTCGAGGCGCGGGGCCGCGCGCGTTCGGCGCGGGGGCGTAACGCAGAAGCCGAGTCAGATCTGCTCGACGCGCTCGAGCTCGCGGTTCACAGCAAAGACGCCGCTGCCGAAGCGCGGTGCGAGTACATGTTGGGGGCGGTCGAGCGCCTCAAGGGCCAGCGAAAAGACGCGATGGAGCGTCTCGAAGCCGCCGTGGTCAAGCTGGCTTCCACCGGCCAGGAGCTCCACCGGGGTCGTGCGCTGAGCCACCTCGCCGTGCTTCGCCACGAGATGGCTGCCGAGAACAAGGCGCTCGACACCTACGCCGACGCGCTCGAGATCCACCGCCGGGTCGGAGACCGCCGCTACGAGGGCATCACGCTCGCCAACCTCGGCGTGCAGCAGCAGGCGTTCGGGCTGCTCAAGCAGGCGCGCGCGAACTATCAGGCCGCGCTCTCGATTCACCGCGAGCTGGGCAACCGGCGCTCTGAGGGCATCAGCCAGCTGAACCTGGCCGACCTCGCTGCCGATCTCGAACAGCCGGGTGTCGCGCTGGCGCACTACGAGTTGTGCCTTCAGATCTCCCGCGAGGTCGGCGCGCGGCGGTGGGAAGGCATCGCGCTCTACTCGGTGGCGACGCTGCACCTGCAGTACGGCGAGTACCCCGAGGCAGCGGCGAAGATTCACGACGCGATCCAGATCCTCCAGGAGGTCGGCGAGCCGCGCTATCTTGGTCTGTCGTTCGCCGTTCAGGCGGCGGTGCAGGCGCTGCAGGGCGACGTCGACGGCGCTGAGGAGCCCATCGCGGAAGGGGCCCGGTTGCTGCTCGAGGTGGGTGACGCTGCCTTCCTCGATGCGC
>JBILUC010000117.1:0-10100 GCA_044371205.1 Archangium sp. | reverse complement strand
AAGACCGTGCGCGTGGTGTTGCCGATGTTGGTGAACTGAACCTGCTCGTTGGTGCCTGCGCCGCCGACGTCGGAGCTGTCGAGGCAGGGCGTGGCTGACAGCGCACAGGTCGAGGCGGGCGCTGTCATCAAGTACAGCACGACCGCTCCTAGAGGAGTACTTCTTCGGCGATGGTGACGCCCTGAAAGAAGCGGCCGCTCAGTGGAAAGCCGCGGTCGCAATGGCGCTCTCCGAGGACGAGGAAGCCGAGGAATGACGGTTCGCGTGGTCGAGGAAGGCGCACCATTCGAGATCACCGGCGATGACCGCGCGCACCTCGCTCGCCTGCTTCGAGGCAGCCTTCAGTGGCGGGAGGAGGGAGTGGCCGTGTGGGGAGTCGTTGGCCATCTTCGACTGCCGTCGGGCGACACACTCGCCATTCGATCGAAGAAGGCGCCGGCAGCATGTTTGCTGTCGTGGGCGAGCTACGTCGACCCCTCGCTCTCCGAACTCAAGAACGTTCGCCAGCTCGACGACGTCGGCGACGACGGAGACGTTGGCGAGGCTCTGGCGGTGCTCTTCGTTCGCGAGCTCCTCGGGGTCGCGGGCGCGCATGGGATTCGACGACGATACCGACGGGTGCCCACTCGCTCTTCGACCCTCCGAGGAAAGATCGATTTCGCTGCCCTGTCCCGGACCGGGGGGGATCTCTCTCGCACCCCGTGCGTGGTTTGGGAGCGACTGCCGAAGACACCGCTGAACCAGCTATTCGCATCGGCGCTCCGATTGATTCGACGCGATCAGCTCATGCGACAGGCCGTCGGTGGAGTTCTCAATGACCTTGAGGCTGTGTTCGCCGAAGTGCCTCCCGCGATTGACCCCGACCTGTTGGCAGGCCGACGGCCACTCGAACGCGACGAACTCCCCTTCGGTTCCACCTGCGCCCTTGCGAAGTTGCTCCTTCGCGACGCCGGCCTCAGCACCGGAGAGGACGAGCGCGGCCTCGGCTTCATCGTTCGCCTCGATTCGCTGTTCGAGAAAAGCCGTGGTGAAGGCCCTTCGGGACTCAGGCCTGGACGCCGAAGCGAAAGTACCCGTCACCTACAGGCGCCTTGGTAGTCACAACGAACCATCGACTCGCGGCCAGCTGATCCTCGACTGCTTCCTCCGCCGCCCCGGCATCGAAGGCGTTGTGATCGACGCCAAGTACAAGAGCGACGTTTCGCCATCGAACATCGATCAGATGGTGACGTACTGCCACTTGACGGGCGTCACTCATGCCGTGCTGGTTTTTCCGGCTGGTCAGCTTCGTGATCTTCGGGCCTTTGAGCTTCAGAGCCCGACCGGCCACACAGTGAGCATCCACCTTGTTGAGTTCGAGACATCTGGTCGAACCCTCACCAACTGGCGAAGAAACGGTGTCGCGTTCGCGGAGAGTCTCACGACGAGCGGTGCGACGAGCAAGAAGTGCCTCTGACACGTCAGTTCATACCTGAGGAACGTGCACTCTGATTGAGGGCGCTGCGTTGTGCTCAAGACGCGCTGAGACGCATGCGCGACATTGCCAGCAGTGCCCAAACTGATGTCGAAGAATAGCGACGAACCGACTTTCACCTCGAGCATACTTTGCGCGTGTCGATCTTCTTGGAGATCCCGCAGTCAGAATGGCTCGCTTCGAACGAATTCGCATTCGCGATCCGTGACCAATACCCCGTCACACCTGGCCACGTGCTGGTCATCACTCGCCGCGTCGTGCCGGACTGGTTCAGCGCGACGTCAGCAGAACGAGCCGGCCTCATGGCTCTCGTCGACGAAGTGAAACGACTTCTGGGTGCGGGACAGGAACCTGACGGCTACAACATCGGAATCAACGTCGGCGCCGCCGCGGGCCAGACGGTCAATCACCTCCATGTTCATGTCATCCCGCGCCGCAAAGGAGACATGGATGACCCACGAGGAGGAGTTCGCCACGTCATTCCGACGAAGGGCAATTACCGCCGTTCGGTGAATCCGCTCTCGATCGGAGGGATGGAAGATCCGTTCTCACGACACATCTTCCCGCTCTTCAACACAGCAACAGAGGTCGCGATCGTCGCTGCCTTCGTTCAGGAGACTGGGCTCGATCTCATCGAGTCACACGTCGAGAGCGCCGTCAGGCGTGGCGCGCGTGTGCGGATTCTCACCGGCGACTATCTCGACATCACGCAGGCGAGTGCGCTTGAGCTGCTGCTCAATTGGGAGCGAACGAGCACGGCTCGCGACGACGACGAGGATGTAGTCACGCCACCCGGCACCCTCGAGGCGCGCATCATTGAAGTGGAGAAGCTCCCCGGCCTGACTCGCGCGTTTCACCCGAAAGCCTGGCGCTTTGAAGCATCGAATTTCGGCATCGCGTTCGTCGGAAGCAGCAACCTCTCACGCTCGGCGCTCCAGACCGGCATCGAGTGGAACCTGCGGGTTGATCGCGACCGCGATTCCGACGCCTACGGCCGCGTCCGAGAGGCCTTCGAGTCCCTGTGGGTCAGCGCACGGCGGCTCGACGTAAACTGGATAGCCGACTACGCGGCGCGTGCCCGTCTCAATCCTCGCGCTCTGCCCCCCGGTGAGTCTGAGGCTGAGATTCTCGAACCACCTCCCAAACGACATGATGTGCAGATTGAAGCGTTGGCAAGGCTTCGCGAGGTGCGCGCGAAGGGATGGCGGCGCGCGCTGGCTGTGCTCGCGACGGGCTTGGGAAAGACGTGGCTTGCAGCGTTCGACCATCAGCAGCTTCGAGAGGAGATCGGCGCCCCACCTCGGCTGCTCTTCCTCGCGCATCGGAAGGAACTCCTGACTCAGGCGGCGCAGACGTACCGTCGCGAGGTTTACGCAAACGGCTTTCGCGCTCGAGTGGGTTGGTGCCTGGGCGACGAGTGTGATCTCTCAGCTGACCTTGTGTTTGCATCGGTTGCGAAGCTCTCGCGCGCCGAGCACCTGACGAAGCTGGCCGGACAGCGTTTCGACTACGTCGTCGTCGACGAGGTGCATCATGCAGCAGCGAACTCCTACAGGCGGATTCTCAGCGCACTCGAAGAGGACCCCAAGACGCAGCCGCGCTTCGTTCTCGGCCTGACCGCGACACCTGATCGCGCGGACTCGCGGGACATCATGGGGCTGTTCGACGACCACATCGCGTACACAGCGGGCGTCGAGCGTGGTGTCGCCATTGAACGCTTGGTTCCCTTTCACTACTTCGGCGTGAAGGACGACATCGACTACTCAAACATCCCGTGGCGCAACCGACGCTTCGACCCAGAGAAGTTGGCCGCGCTGACACAGACCGAAGCACGCATGAAGTCGATGTGGCGGGCGTGGGGAGAGCACACTGGGACACGGACGCTGATCTTCTGCTGCAGCATTCCCCACGCGAATTTCGTGCGCGCGTGGCTGCTGAACGCCGGAGTGCGTGTACGAGCGGTCTACTCGGGCGAGGGCTCGGACGATCGCGACGCAGCCATGCGCGACCTCAACTCTGGTGCGATCGATGCAGTCTGCTCAGTGGATGTGTTCAACGAAGGCGTCGACATTCCGACGGTAGACCGAGTGGTGATGCTCCGACCCACCGAGTCGAGCGTCATCTTCCTTCAGCAGCTGGGCCGTGGCCTCCGTGCGGCAACGGGCAAGAAGTCCGTGACAGTCATCGACTTCGTCGGCAACCACCGCATCTTTCTGGAACGACTCCGCGCTCTGCTTTCCCTGGGCGGGCGCGAAGCAACACATCTGCGACCCATTCTTGAAAGCTCGGAGCCCATTGAGCTTCCGTCGGGCTGCTCGGTCGAACTTGCGCTTGAAGCGAAGAATGTGCTCGCGAGTCTGTTCAACAAGCGGACGGGGGCCGACGAGGTCGAAAGCGTTTACCGGGAGCTCCGGCTCGAGCGTGACGAACGCTCCTCAGCGGGAGAACTTGAGCGCATGGGGTACCCGCCCGCCCGTCTTCGAAAGGACCAGCGACACCTTGGATGGTTCGACTTCGTCGAAGGAGAAGGAGACCTCGACGAGCGTCAGAAGACCGCGTTCGCCAGCCATGGCGCGTTTCTGCGGGACCTCGAAACCACCGAAATGAGCAAGTGCTTCAAGATGATCACCCTGGAGGCGCTCCTCGAGGCGAACGCGCTCCGCGGCGGCATGTCCCTGCGCGAGTTGGCGATTCGTTCGCATGCCATACTGCGTCGCTCGCCCGAGCTGTTCTCAGACATCGCAGAAGAAATTCGGAAGGTCGAGGCCGTCGACAAGAAGTGGGCGGCCTACTGGCGCAAGAACCAAATCGAAGCGTGGACGAGTGCCAAGGGCATCGCCCGCAACTGGTTCCGGGTCGATGGCGATCACTTCACCCCCACATTCACGATTGCGCCAGACGAGGAACTGCCACTTGTTGAACTGATCCGTGAGCTCGTCGACTACCGCCTCGCGCAATACCGCCGACGAAAGCAGCATGACGAGTCCACGCGTGACGGCTTCGTCTGTCGGGTGACGTGGAACCAGCACGACCCGATTCTCAAACTGCCCTCACGAGCAACAGTTCAGCTTCCTGAAGGCGAAACCGATGTGCGCGTCGACGGAGAGGTCTGGCAGTTCCGAATGATGAAGGAGTACTGCAACGTCGCAAGCCGCGCGGGCAATGGGCGGAACCAGCTGCCCGATCTTTTGCGCAAGTGGTTTGGGCCGGGTGCTGGGAAACCGGGAACGGCCTTCGATGTTCGCTTCGAAACCAGCCCCGATGGCCTTTGGGCGGAGCCGGTCAACCGCAACGTGGTCGAGCTCGCGCGGCGTCGAGGACTCATCACCTATCCCGATTTGCGAGCGGCAGCGGGTCACGCAACAGAGGGAGCAGACGACACTGAACAAGCACACGTGATGCTTCCTGTGGAGCAGAACGACGCGAATGTGTTCGCGGTACGCGTCTCTGGCACATCGATGGACGGCGGGAAGGTCCCGATGCGCGATGGCGACTGGGCAGTCATGCGGTTCGCGCGGAGTGCCCCCTCTTCCGCCGTAGAGGACCGAGTTGTCCTCGTGCAGCTGCCCGCCTCGTTGGGAAACCAATACCAGCTCAAACGGCTGAGGAGACAGAACGGTCGTTGGCGATTGGAGTCGGACAACGCTGCGGGACCCTCATTCGATGCGAACGAAGACACCGTTGCGATCGCACGACTTGATGAGGTGATCCGCCCTGAGGACCTCGCACCCGCCATCGGCACCATCCTCTCGGAGGCAGAACTCCCTTCAGCATTTGGGCTGCCCGAACTCACCCCGAGGAGTGGTCGTCAAAGCGGTCACCTGTTCATCTGCATCGATAAGAAGGGGCTTCTACTTGCTCCTGATCGTGTCCGCTACTTCGCCGAGCCGAAGCGGCCCGGCGAGACGGCGTTCGTCCTTTGCCAACGACCGAATGGGGCGTTCCGCTATCTCGGTGTCGGTCGGTGGATTGAGAGCGAGACGTCCTGGCAGATTCCTGACGTCGACTTCACGACATGGAGGAGCTGGGGCGAAGGTCGTGAAGCCTCGCGAAAGTTGCCAGAGGGGGCACTCGCTCGAGCTCAGCTTGTCGCAGATGCGGTGTTCGCCCTCCCCGCAGAAGCACGCTGGCTTGAGCAACCCAACGGTCGACGCGCTCGAGTGCTCGGCCCAGCGGCACGAGGTGGGATGCGAGTTGACGGAGGCGATGGCGGCTTCGAAGAGCGCACGGTCTCGCTGAACGACATCGCATGGGTTGTCGCCGCACACGACGCAGCCAGGGCCGAGGGTGCTCTCCTCGACGAGGCCTTCGTCAACCGCACGCGCTACCTCGAAGGCACGCCGAAGGGGTCAACCCGGTACATCGACACCGCGTGGGCCCTGGCCGCGTGGCGTCTTGGCAAAGGTCTGGTTCAGGTTGCAGCCGGAGGAGGAACAGCGGCCCGGAAGGTCCGACGCGCCAATGGCAAACCGGTCGACGCATCGTTCAGTGTCGAGCCGGTGGGTGAGACATTGAGCGTCGTCATTGAGGCTCGCGGCGGCACGGCGGGGTCAAAGGGTGAACGAAACTCTGAATACGCAACTGGTCTCGAATTGATCCTCGAACGTTTGCAAGCGCACGACATGGCGATTGCTGACGCCTTCGTGGAGTCCAAGGAGACGCTCGTCCTTCCGATCGAGGAACGACGACTTCAGGTGGAAGGCCGCCCCTACCCAATCAAGGTCGACGACGTTGACGCCGTCCGTCGAGGGTTGAGCGCAGCTCAGGCGAGGGTGGGACGGAAGCCGGGAGACAGAGGCGCTGGGAACAGCACCAAGCGGATCCGACTCACCATTCTTGGGTCGTCCCTGAGCGCATCAGCGCTCGCAACTCTCATCGAGCGCGGTCAACCTGCCCCTCAGTGAGCAAGGCAGCCCCGCCGACGATGCATTCATTAGTCATCGGGTGACCAAGCCAAACCCTGCTCGATGCGGTCGAGGTTGAAGCGGGCGCCCTGGTTGTCACTGGGGTTCAGCCAGAGCATTCGGGTGAACACCTCCCCGGCTTCGCGGGGGTGACCGAGGCGCCAGAGACACAGGGCGAGCCCATGCAGGCAGCGCAGCCAGGGCCGGTTGTCGATGAAACCCCACGGCAAGACGCCGCGGAACTCCGCTCCGAGCGAGAGCTCACCGATGGCGACGCCGGCCCGGTAGTGACGCAGCGCTTCCTCCGGGTGGTAGTCGAACGCCCCGTTCCCCAGGTGCGCGTGGGCATCGAGGCAGCGCACGTCGGCCTCGAGCAGCTTGTACAGAAGGGTCATCGCCGCGCCGGTTCGCCCCGCGTACTTGAGCTCGTTGGACGCCGTGATGGGGTCCGCGCCCCCAGGCGAGAGGTCCTGGCCCGGCACCACCTGCTCCATTTCGAACGCCGGTCGCGGCCCCTGCTTGATGATCGCCCTCGCCCACTTCGGCAGCGGCTCGCCCTCCTCGCCCCAGTGCTCCTCGTCGGGCCGCCACTCGCCCACGGGGTGAAGCGCCAGCGGAGCCAGCCCGCGCCGCGAGAGCTCGCTCCTCGCGTCGAAGACCCGCTCGGTGACGCCCTCGTCCCGGCCCCGGTGCGTTCGCGCCTCGAGCCCAAAGGCCTCTCGCGTGCGCTCGCTCGGGAACTGGAGCTTCACGATGTTCCGCGCCACCTGCCGCGTGAGGTCGGCCGTCGGCAGGTGGCCTCCGTCCTCGAGAAGGGAGGCGGCCATGAACGCCTGCTCGGTGAGCACTCCGCGCAGCACCGCGCTCTGGGTCTTCGCCCACGACGCCTGCGCCATCGCGAAGCGTTCTTGCTCGATCAACCCCGCCGGCACCCCCAGCTCGCTCAGGGGCACCGCCAGCCCATCGGCCAGCGCCCTCGGCAGGTGCGCGGCGCTGCACCGCTCGATGATCACCGGCAGGTGCGTGCGCTCGCTGATGCAGACGATTCGACTGCGCGGCCCGGCGAGGTGGTTCGCGTACCAGTTGCCCAGGCGCGTCGTCGGCTGCGTGGGTGACGCAGGGGCGACCTTGAGTGTCGCGAGCAGCTTCGCCGTGCAGTGGATGGTGAACATCGCGGCGCAGGCTATGGCGCGCGCTCGGCCTGCGTCACGAACCTCTGGGTTTCCTCGTCGCGCCGGTGAGTGCTCCAGTGCCAATGGTGCAGACGCTGTCTGCACCATTTCGCGCCACGGGGAACGCGGCACGCACCTGCTCGAGATTGCGTCCCCGAACCTGCCCTCAGGCCTCGCGCGGCGGAGCCAGAGCGTTCTTCCACTCGCGCTTCTTCCTCGAGTGCGCGGTGAGGTCCGGGAAGACGCTTCGCGCGCCGCCGCAACTGTTGCCGAGCGACTGGGCCGCCCTCCTCTCCCTCTTCGATCTTCGGTAGGGCTCAGGAACGCCAAGGTAGAGTTGACGCATGCCGAGCAGGGATGCGCACCGTCTTGACCCCAGAGCGCTGATGGAACTCGCGGTCGACGTGATGGTGAAGTCGACACAGGAGCCACGGGGTGACGGCAAGGCGAGTCCACTGGTCGGCGCGGTCCTCTGGAACGACGGAGCCACCGACACTGCGAGCCGCAGCGAGCTTCGTGATGGTGACCACGCGGAGTTCACCCTCCTCGAGCGGAAGCATCGGAGCGACAAGCTCGACAAGGCCGTCATCTTCAGCACCCTCGAGCCCTGCGCTCCGGGCGCGCGAAAGCACCCGAAGCTGAGTTGTGCCGAGCGAATCGTGCTCGCGCGCATCAAGGAGGTCTGGGTTGGCATCGAGGACCCGGACCCGACCGTCGATCGCAAGGGCATCAAGTACCTTCAGGACAACGGCGTGAAGGTTCACCTCTTTGACCGCGATCTGCAGGAGCGCATTCGTGAGGTGAATCGCGAGTTCATCGAGCAAGCCGAGGCGCGAGCTGCGGCAGTTCGAGATGGATCAGCAAAGCAGACGTTGCTGTCGGAGTTCGAAGGCGCACAACGGGGCGCTGGGCTCGAGGACCTCGATGCGAAGGCGCTCCAGGAGTACCGCAAGGTGCTCGGCACGAGGGGCGCTGATGCGTTTCACCAACGGCTCGCGCAGCAGGGCCTTCTCGTCCAACAGAAGCGCAAGTTCGGCCCCACGGGCTTCGGCGTGATCCTGTTCGGCGAAGCGCCGCGCCTGCTGCTCCCTCAAGCGGGCCTGCTCGGCACCATCCACTACGACGACGGGCGAGAAGAGCCGCGCGACTTCGATGGGCCTGCGGTCAACGCTCCGGACCAGGCCATCGCCTGGCTGAAGGACAAGTTGCCCAACCCGATCAGGCGCACGACTGCCAGGCGGCAGGAGGTTCGTGGAACGTTCTACGAACTCCTGCGAGAGGGCATCGTCAACGCGCTCGTGCACCGCGACTACGGCATCAAGGGCGCCAAGTGCCAGCTCGTCGCGAGCGCTGGGAAAGTGGTGGTGATGAGTCCGGGCGCGCCCGTCGAGCCGATCACCATGAAACAACTCGCGGCCTTCGACGCTCCAATGCTGAGCCGAAACCCGGTGATGCACTTCGTCTTCGGCAAGTTGAAGCTCGCCGAGGAGCGCGGCCTCGGACTCAAGTCGATGCGGTCGATCGCATCGGCGGCTGGGCTCCCGCTGCCCTCGTACTCGTACAAGCCGCCATACGTTGTGCTCACGCTCTACCCCGATGCCATTTCCGCGGTGTCCGATGCGGCCGACCCGCGAATGGAACAGCTGAACGAAGCCGAGCGCGCGGGCTGGGCCTGGCTGATGACCCGCGAGAACGCGACATCTGCGGAGTACCAGACCGCGATGGAGGTCCCCGAACGGACCGCCCGAAATCACCTAAAGAAGCTGACCGCGCTTGGTCTGCTGCGGGTCACCGGATCGGCGCGTGCGACGCGATACCACCCTGCAGGGCTGTAGTTCCGCTCCCGAATCGGGCCATGAATCCGGCCATCATGGCCCGATAGCGAGGTTCGCGGGCTCTTCGGCGGAGTATCCGGCCAAGAATCCGGCCATCATGGCCGGATTCCCGAACTGGGCCTGGGCCCCTCGGATGCGCTTCCAATCAGCGACCGCCCTGCCGCTGCCACCCAAGAACGAGCGCAGCGACCAATGGGGCCCCACTCGCGCGTGGACGGCGCGAACCTGATCGAGCCGGCCAATCAATTCCGAGTCGCGACGCGCGGTTGCACGCGAATGGACGGCGCGAATGAATTTGTGCTGGCCAGAAAGCCCCGCAGAGAGTGCTTCGCAGCTCGCGCCCTTCGCGGAGCTGAAGGTCGCCGGTAACCAACGGTTGCCTCGTAGAAATTAACGCACGGCCCCGCGGAGAAATCTTCGGGGCCGTTTCATTTTCTCCCCACGTTCTCGCCGAGTTCGACGCGACTTCGCTCTGCTGCGCACAGTCGCGAGTCGTCGCGTTCTGCTGCAAGAGCAGGGGCTGGTGCCCGTCCTGCACCACGCGCCGGGCGCTCGACACGGGGGTGCATCTCGAGTCCGTGTTGCCCTGTGTTGCGCACCGGCAGTGGACGTTGAGCCTCCCCTTCTCGGTGCGCTTCAACGTCGTCAAGAAGCCAAAGCTGCTCAAGCGCCTCGAAGTGCGGTTGGTGAAGGCGGTGTGGCGGCAGCAGCGCCG